>CACMQL010000039.1 GCA_902615835.1 uncultured Verrucomicrobiota bacterium | reverse complement strand
CAGCAGCCAAGGGCACCATGCTGAAATTTGAAACTAACTGTGAAAAAGCGCAGGAATTTGAGCAGGAAATGACAGCGCTTTTCGTCGCTAGGTTTCAGGACGAATAAAATTACTTCAGGCCAGGAGGTCGGCTACTCGAAGATCATAGAATTCCTTTAATCTTTCCTTAATATGAACGGGTCTTCCCATAGTAAGAATTTCATTTACCAATTCCCTGCATTCTTCATAAGTAAACCTACGGCCGAAAAATTTGAGTTCCTGCAATAAAGGAGGGGCACAACTGAGATGATCAAAACCCAGGCCCAGAAGAATGGGAAGAAAGTGAGGGTCCCCGGCAATTTCCCCGCATACCGTAATCGGTTTCCCCGTCTCTTTTGCCACCCGACTTACCTGTTCAAGGGAACGAATCACCGCGGGATGGTGAGGTTCATAGAGGTAGGCAATTTGATTATTCACCCGGTCAACGGCAAGTAAGTACTGGACCAAATCATTCGTTCCAACACTGAAAAAATCTACCTCCCTGGCCAGCAAATCACAGATAGTCACCGCGGAAGGAGTTTCAATCATACAACCCACATCGATCGATTCATCAAAATCTTCTGACTGCTCTTTCAATTCTTTTTTTGCCCGCTCCAAGAGAACCTTTGCCCTGATTACTTCCCCGACTCCACTGATCATGGGAAACATCACCTTTACTTTCCCAAAGGCACTCGCCTTTAAAATCGCCCTCAACTGCACTAGGAATGTCTCCGGATTTTGCAAACAATAACGGATCGCACGGAAGCCCATGAAGGGGTTATTTTCCTGTTCCCGTTCACCCTGATTAAGAACTTTATCCCCGCCAAGATCCAAGGTCCGGATGGTAACGGACAAGGGATTGGCGGCCTCTACTAATTCACGATAATGTAAAAATTGAACCTCCTCAGTGGGCATTTCATTTTTTCGAAGGAACAAAGCTTCCGTTCGAAATAAGCCGACACCTTCACAAGCCGACTCAATTCCAGCTTTCACTTCCTCTGGAGAATCAGCATTGGCAAATAATTGAAAAGGCTGACCATCTTTGGTCAGGGCAGGTTCCTTGGCATCTTCTTCAACCAGACTCTTCAGTTTTTTTCTGCGGACTCCCACCCTCCCGTATCGAAAAAGAGTCGTTTCGGAAGGGTTAACAACTACAAGACCCTCAAATCCGTCGACCAATAAGCTATCTCCTTTCCCTAGTCCTTCGGTCAAGCTGCGAACCCCAACCACTGCTGGCACGCCGCTTGCCCGAGCCATAATCACAGCATGGCTGGTCTGCCCGCCGGTTTCCGTTGCAATGGCTAGAATTTTCGAACGATCAAGAGAGGCAGTGTCCGAAGGAGTTAAATCCTCGGATACCAAGACCCGTGGATCTTCCAAAAAGGCGGTCCCGGCCCCGGTTGCTCCGATAAGATTACGTGTAAGACGACGGGAAATGTCCTTTAAATCAGATGCTCTTTCACGAAGGTAAACATCTTCCAGCTGGTTAAAATAATCGTAGTATTTCTGGCTCACGCGATGTAGACACTGTTCCACATTATCTCCCGTGGTCTTGATTTCATTTTCCACATCGTCAATCAGAGCTTTGTCTTCGAGAACCATAAGGTGGGCATCGAATATACCTGCTTCTTTTTCTCCGAGGTTTTTAGCCACCCCCTCTCGAACTTCCTGAATCTGATTATGGGTCACCCTTAAAGCATCTTTGAACCGAGCGATTTCTTGAGGATGATCCTCTTTCTTCACTTCATAGTTTAAAACCTCCACTTCTTCGTGCAAAAAACGGAAGACCTGTCCATGAGCCACTCCGGGGGAAGCGGGTATGCCAAAAAGAGTTCTCTCATCCTTGGTTGTAAGTTTTACATCGTCATCCATTTTGCTAAATACTTCCATTATGAAGGATTCCCTGCATCTTGAAAACCCATTAATTGAACCTTTTAGATCAGCCGAGTTTCAGTTATAAAAATTTCTTTTCCCCAAGCTTTCATAATCATCTGAATAACCGGTTCCATGACCAAATATTCCGGAATGATTAAGAAACAACAGGAGCCACTTCCCGAGACCATCGGATTTAGCTTAAATCTTTCCTTCAACTCTTTAAAAAGCACGGTTATGAAGATAAATTTCCTGTGAATTGGGAAACTTAAATCGTTATGAATAAAATCAGTCAGAGATAATTGACCTGATTCCCAATGCTCAATTCGCTCTTTCATTTGAATGGAATCTGTATACAAACTCTCTCGAGCTTCATAAAGATCATAAATATCTGCCGTTGAAAAACCACAGGAAGGTTTAAACAACAGTACACGTTTACCTGAAATCTTCTTAGCTGCGGGAAATTTTACCTCCCGGATTTGTTCTCCCTTTCCACTGGCAACACAAGCTCCAGAAAGTAAAAAACTTGGGCAATCCGAACCCACTTTTGAACTTAACTCGAGTAACTCCTCGAACTTTAATTTGCTCGGTAAAAGTAAGTTTAATCCAAGCAAGGTGGACACTGCATCAGAACTCCCTCCTCCAAGTCCAGCCTGCATCGGGATTTTCTTTTCAATGGAGATATCAATTCCATCGTCATTTCCAGTTACGGTTCGCCAATGACTGACCATTTGTACGGCTAAATTGTGATCGTTTGCAATCTCTTCATGTCCCGGACATGAAATGGAGATCTTTCCCTTTTCTTTGGTTTTCCTAATCGTCACCAAGTCGTAGAGTTGGACTTTAGCTAAAACCGATCTTAATTCATGAAAATCATCAGCCCTTTTCTCCCCTACGGAAAGAAAAAGATTAATTTTGGCAGGTGCAGGGACGCAAACCTTATTGACTCCAGTCAAAAGTGACATTCCTTCAATATGGAGTTTTCGAATTATTCGGCGATACCAAAGAATTGAATTGGCTCTAGCCTTCAGGGTAGCATGATGAGGGTGTGGCAAATAAAAGACCAGAAATCATCTTAGCACTTGATGTAAATAACCGGAAGCAAGCTGAAAAAATTCTCCAAGCTACCGGAGACAAACTGATTTGGGTCAAAGTCGGACTGCAAAGCTTCCTGCGTGACGGTCCGGACTTAGTTCGAACAATCGCGGATTCCGGAAAGAAGGTTTTTCTCGATCTGAAACTCCACGACATCCCCAACACCATGGCCAAGGCAATTGAAAGTTTATCCGAGCTTCCGATTGGCATGCTTACCTTGCATGCACATGCAGGAGAAGAAGCCCTTCAAAGATGCACGCAAACCGGCAAAGAAGTTCTTCCCGATACTCTTTTCTTGGCCGTCACCGTTCTTACCTCCATGGACCAATCCGCCTTAAGCTCGGTTGGCGTCCAGTCAACTGTGCTTGAACAGGTGGAAAGATTGGCTCGTCTCGCCAATCAGTCAAAAGTGGGTGGCATCGTGTGTTCTCCCCATGAACTAGTTCATCTCCGGGCCTGTCTTTCTCCTCAGACCAAAATGATAACACCTGGAATCCGTCCGGCAGGAAGTCCCTTTGGCGATCAAAAAAGAATCATGACACCAGCCGAGGCTAAACAGGCAGGTGCTGATTACCTGGTAATCGGTCGGCCCATCCTTGCTGCAGCATCTCCTGCCTTGGCTTTGGCTTCAATCATGGCAGAGTTGTAAAGCTGGAAGATTACAATGCACGGAGTAGTTTTACTGGCAGCCGGTTTCGGCACAAGAATGGATAATCAGACCAATGACAAAATTCTGGAGAATATTGGCAAAAGTAATGCTTTCAGGATGTGCTTGGATGCTTTTTCAGAATTTCAGGAAATTTCCAGTACTATCATTGTTTTCCGTGATCTGGAACAAAAAGAAAAACTGCAGTTTGAAACCAAGCAGGCAAACTCATCGATAAGAAAGGGGATTTCCTTTGTCCAAGGCGGTGAAGAGAGGGCGGATTCCGTGCGTAATGGACTTGAAATACTGCCAGAGTCCTGTGAATTTGCTCATATACATGACTGTGCCAGGCCTCTCATCCGCAGGGAAACAGTTGCAAAAGTAATTCAGGAAGCCGGAAAAAACAATCCCGTTGCTGTTGCAAGGCCGGCAACCAACACCATTCGAAAAAGAATTTCTGGCTTCACTCTTCTGAAAACTGAGACACTCCCAAGGAGCTTGCTTTGGGAAATGGAAACACCCCAGTCAGCACCCGTGTCGTGGCTTCGCGAAGGGTATGCCAAAGCCAAAGAAATGAACATTTCAATTACCGACGATATGCAAGCCATTGAACTTCTTTGCAAAGAAATGATTTTACTAGATCCAGGTTACCCTAATCCAAAGATCACACAACCCCACGATTTGAAGTATGTTCATTCCCTTATCGAATCATGAAACATCCTCTATTTCGCATTGGCCATGGGTTTGATCTTCATATTTTTGCAGATGGTAGAGAACTCATCCTGGGAGGTGTAAGAATTCCCCACGAAAGAGGATTATTGGGACACTCAGACGCCGATTGTGTAATCCATTCTGTGGCTGACTCTTTACTTGGAGCCATCGCCTTACCGGATATCGGCAACCTTTTCCCCGATGATGATCCTTCCAATAAAGATATGGACTCTTCAATCATTTTAGAAAGAGCAGTCCTTGAAATCGAAAAACTTGGTTATGGTTGCTCTAACGTTGATATTACCATTATTGCACAAAAGCCAAGGTTATCGCCCTATATTCCCAATATGAAAAAAGTGCTTGGGCAAATCCTCAGAATCGATGCTACATGCGTCGGAATAAAAGCGACCACAAACGAGGGAATTGGCTCTCTAGGGCGAGCTGAAGGGATTGCTGCCTATGCAGTCAGTTTACTTTCAAGAAAGTCAGAATAAGCGGAAAAAAAGCTGTTTCAAGACGGAATTTCCCCGAATTTGAAGAAACGCTCAATTTCGGCGGCCGCAGAATTTTCGCCGTCTGATGCATGGACCACATTTTTCATCTTATCCGTACCCAAATCTCCACGAATGGTACCTGCAGGTGCTGCATTTGAATCAGTCGGGCCCAACAGGTCACGAACGCCCTGAATTACTTGTTCTCCCTCTAAAATGAGGGCAAGTACGGGTCGTGAGCTCATAAAAGAAGCAATTTCAGGAAAGAAGGGCAATTCTGCAACATGGGCATAGTGTTCACGCAAAAGATCGTCATCAAGCAGTAACATTTTGCTTGCTTTAATCTCGTAGCCTTTTTCTTCAAAGCGACCAATCACTTGGCCGGCGACTTTTTTTTCAAGACAATCTGGTTTTAGAAGGATGAGGGTTTGTTGCATAAAATATGATCCTCCAAGAAAAGGAGGGAGAAAAGGTTCGAAAGCTAGGATTTTTGTTTATCAGTCTCGTCTTCTGAAGAGGGGTTGGAAACCGAAACCTTGTCCTTGCCACTTTTTTTCTGCTCAAAACACAACCCCTTCTCTTCATCATCTGAAAGAACAACCGTAATAGGTTTGTTTTTCCGCAAATTTCCGGACAACAATTCTTCAGCTAAAGTATCTTCGAGGTATTTTTCTACCGCTCTTCGCAGAGGTCTTGCACCGAGTTTTTCGTCATAACCTTTTTCAATCAGAAAGTCTTTGGCCTCATCGGAAACTTCAATTTTAAGCTTTTTGTCCCTCAGACGCTGTGAAACTTTAGCTAGTTCCAGGTCGACGATCGAACTCATACTTTCCTTGGCGAGCGGACGGAATATGACAATTTCAGTAAGGCGGTTGAGAAATTCCGGCTTGAAGCTTTTCTTGGCTTCATCCATGATCTTGTCCTTGGTTCTTTCGAAATCTTGTTCGGCGTCGCCAACCGCAAACCCCAAGGAAGAGTTTCGCTGCAGAATGTGAGCTCCTATATTAGAAGTCATAATTAGAATGGTGTTACGAAAATCAACTTTCCTGCCTAAACTGTCCGTAAGTCTACCATCTTCAAGGATTTGTAATAGGATTTGTGCCACATCAGGATGAGCCTTTTCGATCTCATCAAAAAGAATGACAGCATAGGGTTTACGACGTATAGCCTCAGTCAATTGACCACCTTCTTCATATCCGACATACCCTGGGGGCGAACCAATCATCCGGGAGACTGCATGTTTTTCCATGTATTCTGACATGTCTATCTGAATTAAGGATTCTTGGTCACCAAATATTCTTTCAGCCAAAATTTTAGCAAGGTGTGTTTTTCCAACACCCGTTGGCCCGAGGAACATAAACGAACCGATTGGTCTTTTCGGGTCTTTAAGATCAGCTCGAGACCGACGCAGGGCTTTGGCCACCACTTCGGTTGCGAAATCCTGCCCCACGATCTGCTCGCGCAAGTCGCCTTCCAGTTTGAGAAGTTTCTTAGACTCCTTAGCTTCCATTCGATTCAAGGGAATGCCTGTCCAATCAGCGACCACTTGAAGCATGTCGTCTTCATTGACCGTCGCCCGCTTTTCTTCACGCGACTTCTTCCATTTTTCAAGGACTCTCTCACGCTTGGCACGAAGCTTTTTTTCCTTGTCCCTTGCTTCAGCGGCTTCTTCAAAATTCTGATCTGAGATTGCCGATTCTTTCAAGGCACAAACTTCTTTAATTTCGTCTGAAAGTTGCTCAATTTCAGGAGGACGTTGCATGGTTTGCATGCGGGAACGCGCACCTGCCTCATCGACGGCGTCAATCGCCTTGTCAGGTAGAAATCTTCCGGTCACATAACGGTCAGTTAGTTTCGCTGCAGCTTCAAGTGCTTTGTCTGAAAAATTGACATTATGATGCTCTTCATATTTGGGTCGTATCCCCTTGAGAATAAGAACAGTGTCCTCCACCGAAGGAGCCTCCACCTTGACAGACTGGAACCGACGATCTAGGGCCGAGTCTTTTTCAATAAACTTTCGGTATTCAGCAAGAGTCGTTGCCCCGATACACTGGAGTTCTCCGCGCGAAAGTGCAGGTTTGAAGATGTTGGAGGCATCCATGGCTCCTTCCGCTGCACCTGCACCTACTATGGTGTGAAGTTCATCGATAAAAATAATGATGTTCTTGGATTTCTTGAGCTCATCCATCACCGCTTTGATCCGTTCCTCAAATTGACCGCGGTATTTAGTACCCGCTACCATGAGTGCTAAGTCTAGGGTTACCACTTTCTTATCAATTAAATTTTCAGGAACCATTCCAAAAGCAATTTGCTGGGCTAGACCCTCAACAATCGCTGTTTTTCCAACGCCCGCTTCTCCGATCAAAACCGGGTTATTTTTTGTACGGCGACATAAAACTTGGGTCATGCGACGAATTTCTTTCTCCCGTCCAACAACGGGGTCCATCTCTCCCTTACGGGCAATTTCCGTTAGATCACGGCCGAATGCCTTTAGGGCAGGTGTTTTAACATCTTTACCTTTGTCTTCTGTCTCGCCACCACCCACAACAGATGTTTCCTCTTCTTCAGAAGAAGAAAAATTCGGATCAAGCTCAGAAAGAATCTCGTTGCGACAACGTTCTACGTCAACATCCAGTGATTTCAGAACTCGAGCCGCTACACCTTCTCCTTCTCGAAGAAGACCAAGTAAAATATGCTCTGTTCCAACATAGCTATGGTTCAGACCTTTCGCTTCCTTGCCAGCGAGGGCTAAAACTTTTTTCACGCGAGGAGTGTAGGGAACATTCCCGGAAGGCTTTGCTTCGGGACCAAGACCTACCTGTTCATCCACTGCCTGCCTAACGGAATCAAGGTCGAGTCCCATTTTTTGTAGTACATTAACCGCCACTCCTTGACCAAGGTTAATCAGTCCGAGGAGTAAGTGTTCGGTACCAACATAGTTGTGGTGAAAACGATCGGCTTCCTTGCGTGCCAGGGCAAGTACCTGTTGGGCACGAGGAGTGAAATTACTCATAGGTTCAGACATAATTTAATTCCTACCACCCGATAGAGCTGAAGTCAACTTGCTCCCTCGAGATTAAGTTGCGGAGAGCGACCAAATTCTTTGCGCAATAATTCAGCACGCAAACGGTCGCGGTCCGACGGTTCCACAGGTTTTCCCGCAGAAAATTGCACATGGCCAGGTTGAATTTCAATGAACATGCGATCCGTGAGCGAACGAAAACGCTCAGGTAACATATTAAAATCGGTGGCCAATCGTACAAGGGAAAGAAGATCCATAGCCTCGGAACTTTGGATCAAATGACAGGATTTTAAAATACCCACTGCCCGACTGATTTTGTCTACTAGTCGCAGACCATCGTCTTGCATCAACTTATCTCGGGCGAAATTTTCCTGCCGAACAATATTTTTCAGTGTTTCGTTGAGACGATCAATGATCGCTGCTTCAGATTCACCTAAGGTTTGTTGGTTGGAAATCTGAAAAATGCTTCCACTTGCATCCGATCCTTCGCCAAACAAGCCACGAACGGCAATACCCAACTGATTGACCGCATTAATAACCTTGTCCATGTTCTTGGACATAACCAAACCTGGTAGGTGCATCATAGCGGATGCCCGAAGACCGGTTCCGAGATTTGTGGGGCAAGCAGTAAGAAATCCAAGCTCACAATCATAAGCATAGTTGACAATTGATTCGATCTTGGAATCTAATTCATCCGCCCGTTTCCAAACTTTCTCAAATTCCAATCCGGGTTGTAAAACCTGAATTCTTAGGTGATCCTCCTCGTTGATCATTACGCAACAGTTCCGATCGCTGGAAAGAACAATTCCAGATCCCTCTTCTACTTGGGAAAGCTCTGGACTAATTAAATGTTTCTCAACCAAAATTTGTCGGTCCAATTCACTCAAATCATCCACTTCCAGCGATGTGCTTTCTTTAAGGGAATCCATCTCGGTCATGGCATCCATGCACTTGGACAACACGGCTCGTCTTTGTCCATCCTCGGCTTTACCGGGGAATGGGAACTCTCTGAGGTTTCGGGCTAGACGAATACGGGTACTAAGGGTAACCGGTATACTTTTAGGCTTTTTTTTGGATGAGCCAAATTTGTTCAATAAGTCGTGAAACATCTATTCTATTAAACCTGAGCCTCATTTTCGAGAGCTTTGAGCTGATCCCTAAGTTCCGCCGCTTTTTCAAAATCCTCATTTTCAATCGCATTGAGTAATTGTTTCTTGAGGTCATCTACGGACTGGGAAAACTGTACCCGAGATTCCAAACCTGATGGAATTTTTCCGAGGTGATGGGTGCCTGCATGCATACCTTCAAGCAAAGGATCGAGGATAGGGCGGAAAACATGATAACAAGCTTCGCATCCCAGACGACCCCCCTTCTTGAAATCTTGATGGGTCGTCCCGCATGATTCACAAACCATGGAACCACTGGGTGGTTTAGTTTCACCTTTTGTGCTGTCCATTAGTGTGCCAATCGATAAATTTTCAGGGTTGGTGACTCCGTTTGCTTGTGCACAACTCTCGCACAAATCCATTTTGTGCATTTGTCCATTTAGTATTTGAGTTAAGTGAACCGTGGCTTGCTTATCACAGTGATGACATTTCATAAGTAATCTTGTAAACTATTTATTAAATAAAAGACTATTCGATAAAAGACAACGCAGATGATGTGCCATAATCATTTTTTACAGCAAATGGTACAAAACTCTATCGGTTCATAATTTTACCCCGTCCTCGCGAACATTTTCACGGAATTTTGCGATAAACCTTTGGGTCATCACACCGGGCTGTCCGTTGCCAACCTCACGATGATCCACCTCCACGCAGGGAATTACTTCCGCTGCAGTCCCGGTGAGAAAACATTCTTCCGCCGTCCATAAATCGTAACGGGTTAGAGCTTGCTCGCGACAAGGTATACTCAATTCCGAGGCAATATCCATTACTGCAGCCCGGGTAATACCACGAAGAGAACCGGCGTCTAAGGGAGGGGTAAACAAAACTCCCTTGCTTAAAACAAATACATTATCCCCGGTACACTCTGCAATTTCTCCTTTATCATTGAGCATCAGGGCTTCCTGAAAACCCACTTTCTTCGCTTCAATCTTGGCTAATATATTATTTAAATAATTCAGGCTCTTTACAGCCGGAGGAAGAGCGGATGCATTAATTCTACGAGTTGGGACCGATATAATTTTCAACCCATTCTCATAGAGATTTTCTGGATAAAGCTGGATGTCATCCGCGATGATAATGACACTTGGAGGGCCACATCCATCCGGAGTCAAGCCGAGATGCCCAACCCCCCGGGTGACCACCAGCCGAATATACCCATTGGATAAATTGTTTGCCCGGCAGGTGTCACATACAGCATCCATCAATTGCAGACGATTCATGGGTAATTCCAATAGGATAGCCTTCGCTGAGTATTCAAGCCGTTCCAGATGTTCATTTAATTTAAAAACGCATCCATCATAGAGGCGTATTCCCTCAAACACACCGTCTCCGTAAAGCAAACCATGGTCAAATACTGATACCACAGCCTTCTCTTTGTCCACTAAATCTCCATTAAGATAAATTTTCATGCTTCAACTTTTTTCATGAACAAAAGTTACACCCGTGGCGAGTAACAAGAAAAACTTTTATTCACCTATTCGCAATTAGGTTCTCCACCACCGATGGATCTGCCAGAGTAGAAGTATCTCCGATTTTATCAGTCTCATTGGTGGCAATCTTACGCAAGATACGGCGCATAATCTTTCCTGATCGGGTCTTGGGCAGGGCCGGTGCCCAGTGAATCACATCCGGAGTGGCAATTGGTCCGATCACCGAACGTACTTTTTGCCTTAATAAATCCCGTAATTCTTCGGAATATTCAACTCCGGCATTCAAAGTAACATAAGCATAGATACCCTCCCCTTTGACTTGATGGGGAAATCCGACAACCGCAGCTTCCGCCACCTGTTCGTGTGCAACCAATGCACTCTCGACCTCCGCAGTACCCATCCGGTGACCAGAGACATTGATCACATCGTCAACCCGTCCGGTAATCCAATAATAACCATCCTCATCCCGACGGCATCCGTCGCCGGTAAAATAATAGCCCAAATACTGATCAAAATAAGTCTTTTCGAAGCGTTTATGATCTCCATAAACGCTACGCATTTGCCCAGGCCAGGGGGCCTCCATTGCCAATACTCCACTCACTCCATTTCCTTCGATGATTTCTCCGGTTTGGGGTTCCAAAATCACGGGCTTAACTCCAAAAAATGGAAAAGTGGCGGATCCGGGCTTCAATGGCGTGGCACCGGGCAACGCTGAAATCAAAATCCCACCGGTTTCGGTCTGCCACCAGGTATCAACAATCGGACATCTTTCCTTCCCAGCATTTCGATGATACCAACGCCAGGCTTCCGGATTAATCGGTTCGCCCACACTACCCAGAATTCGCAGGCTTGGCATCTCATACTTGCTTGGCCATTCCTCACCGGCAGCGGCGATTGCACGGATTGCGGTCGGAGCGGTGTAAAATTGATTCACTTTCCACTTTTCAATTACCTGCCAGTAGCGGTCAGGGTTCGGATAGGTAGGAATGCTTTCAAACATCGTAGTGGTCGCCCCATTCGCCAGTGGGCCGTACACGATGTATGAATGTCCCGTAATCCATCCAATATCAGCGGCACAAAAATAGACATCCTCCTCCTGATAATCGAAAATAAATTTATGCGTGGTGGCGGTGTAGACCAAGTATCCGCCGGAAGTGTGCATTACCCCCTTGGGCTGACCGGTCGAACCCGAAGTGTAGAGGACAAAGAGCGGATCTTCTGCATCCATTTCCTCGCATGGACAATCCATCGAGGCATTGGCCATCACCTCATCCCACCACAGGTCACGCCCATCTTCCATATTACATTCAATTCCTGAATCCTCGCCCACTCGTCTGACCACGATACAGGTTTCCACGGGTTCACCCATCCGCTCGGATGCACTGGTCATCGCCTCATCCGCATTAGGTTTCATTGGAATCGCCTTGGCTCCACGAAAGGTGCCATTAGCCGTAATTAAAGTTTTACAATTCGAATCCACAATCCGGTCCGCCAGTGCCTCTGCGGAAAACCCGCCAAACACAACCGAGTGCACAGCACCAATTCTAGCACAAGCCAGCATGCTCACTGCCGCCTCAGGCACCATGGGCATGTAAATTGACACCCGGTCCCCTTTTTTCACTCCCCGGCTTTTTAGTACATTGGCAAATTTAGATACCTGTTGATGAAGTTGACAGTAGGAAATCGTGGCATCCTCCCCGGGTTCATTGCCTTCCCAGATTATCGCAGTTTTATCAGCTCTTGTCTCTAGATGCCTGTCCACACAGTTGTAACATACATTGGTCTTTGCTCCCTTGAACCATTCAATTGAAATTGGTCCATCGCGACGGTCATAATTATATCTACACACCTGCTCCCATTTGGAATACCAGTGAAAATCTTCCGCTATCTCCGACCAAAACCCATCCGTGTCTTCAATACTCTTTTGGTACATGGCTTGATATTCCTCCATATTCTTCAGGTAAGCATTTTCAGATGCGAAAGCGGTAGGCTGGACAAGATCGTTGGATTCAGGCATGAAAAAAGGGTGGTTATGATTGTAAATTCGAGATAATTCAAAAGTTAGGAAATTGCCCATCGCTTGTCGATGTGCTTTTCATAGAAATTCCAAGATGTTTACTTCCGAACTACAATATGACCTACCCCTAGGCCGGATTGCCCAGGCACCCGCTGAAAGAAGGGATCAGTCCCGCCTGCTCGTATTCGACAGAAAGTCAGTCAAAATTGCTCATTACCTCTTCCATGAATTACCTGATCTGCTCCCTCCCCAGCTATCGATTCTTCGTAACGATGTCTCGGTGCTTAAAGCATGCCTTCACGGAGAACGACCAACTGGTGGCAAAGTGGAATGCCTACTCCTCCGTCCTGCCAATCCTCCAGATACCACCTGGCGATGCCTTCTTAAACCCGGTGGCAAGACGGCCAAGGCCGTTACTTTTGGTTTTAAAGATGAATACTCAGCGGAAGTCCTCGAAAGTTTGACATCCGGAGAATACCTGGTGAAATTCGACCTCCCCAAAGACTCCAACCCACCCGCTCTGGCTCAACGATTGGGCTCGCTCCCACTCCCCTCATATGTCAGACGCCCCGTTGACAGTGCAGACGAGGAACGTTACCAGACTGTCTATGCTAAAAGTGAGAACCATAGTGCCGTGGCTGCCCCGACCGCCGGTTTACACTTCACTCCGGAGATATTGAAAAAACTGCAAAACGATGGACACACCATTCACGATCTGACCCTCTCCGTCGGACTGGGTACCTTCCGTCCCATCAAAACAGAAAAAGTGGAAGATCATCCGATGCATGCCGAAGAATATTTCCTTGATCCCACCACCAAGTCCGTCCTGCGGGATCCCTCCCGAAACCGACTCGCCATTGGCACCACCTGTGTGCGTACCATTGAGCACTACCTGGCCACCGATGATTCGGATATTAAATCTCCCACCCGGGCCGAAGCCCAATTATTTATTCGTCCTCCCTTTTCATTTCTGGGGGTCGATCATTTACTGACCAATTTTCATCTACCAGGCTCCACCCTCCTCTGCCTGGTCGCCGCTTTTCTGTCACCAGGCAAACCAAATGGATTACCCATGCTTAAAAAAATCTACGCCGAAGCCATTGCTAAAGATTATCGTTTCTTTTCCTATGGCGATGCGATGTTGATTTTATAGTATAAGTCAGGACTCAAAACACATCAAGTGCTTTTCTCCGCGGATTAAAATCCGGCCATTCACGGGCACAGGGGAGGCAATCACGCGTTCGCCCATATCAAACTCTCCGAGAAACTTAAAACCTTCGGAAATATCCGCAATCATGATCACTCCATCCTCACGCGGAGCATAGAGGAAATTTCCCGCCACCGTAGGGGATGCATAATAACTGGAACTGGCCCGCGGAAACGCATCCTCCCAATGGCTCTTTCCGGTTTTTGGATCAATGCAGTGAACTTCTCCGCGATCCCGTAAAACAAAGATCTTTGCATGAGCCACCGCCGGGGTTGGTACGAAACATCCGGTATCCGTTCGCGACCACAAAAGATTGGATTCCGTCACATCTCCCTTCCCACCCATACGAATTCCTTTCATATGGGTTCCCCGCCCATAGGGAACAATCGCAATATTTCCAGCCACCACCTGGGAACCAACCACCACCCAGTTCTTTTTTTGTTTGGGATTAAATCCGGTCGATACCCAGAGCATTTCTCCATCCTTGGCGGAATGAGCCGATAATCTTTCCGCCCCCCATACCAGAATTGCTTCCTTCCCCTCATGTTTGATCAGGATGGGGGTGGCGTAACTATGATCACACTCCGGCGGAGTTTGGTAATTTCTTTCCTTTTTCCATGCCACCAATCCCGTCTTTGGATCAAAGGCGAGCAACCAGGAATTTCCCTTTCTCATCAGGGCCACAATCAAGTACTTATTGGTAAGCATCGGAGAAGTCCCAAAATCCCAATACAGGGTATCCTTTCCGTAGCTGGATAAATCTTTCTTCCAGAGAATTTTTCCATCCGTATTCAAACAAGCCAAATTTCCACTCTTGAATAAAGCATACAGGTTCGATCCATCCGTGACCACAGAGGGGTTGCTCCCTGAACCATTGAGATGCTTCCCCTTTCTTTCCGGACCAATGGTTGTCTGCCAGACTTGTTCCCCATTGATCGAAAACCCAAGAACCGTATCCTTACCATTAACCGGACTGGTCAGAAAAATAGAATTCTCCCAAACGACCGGGGTCGAGCATCCCTTATCCGGAAGGGATGATTTCCAGAGCAGGTTGCCATTCTGATTAAATTCAGCGGGATAATCACCTGATTCCACTGCCCCCGAAGCATCCGCACCCCGCCAG
>CACMQL010000038.1 GCA_902615835.1 uncultured Verrucomicrobiota bacterium | reverse complement strand
TTGGTTTGGAATAGCTTGTATTTCGTAGGATTCGAAATGGTACCATGGTCCGTTCGAAATATTTATGATAACATTACCCCCCTTTCCAGCTGTGAGAGTAATATCGTAATCTTTGCGAGCAAAATTTGCCAAGATTGTTTGGTCGCCTGTTGCTTTACTCATGTTGACATCTGATGACATTTTATAGGGATCATCAATGATGCCTCCGGGGTCATGCCACTTGATGAATTTATACCCGTCTGAAGGAACTGCACTTATTGGAACTATCTGATTTACACCATAGTTCCCAGAAGCGGGTGAGACAGAATTTCCTCCCGAACCCATAAGCACATTTAATTTATGTTGTATTTCGTAAAAATTCGCAAAAAGCACGGCATCATTTTGTAGATATACTTTTGAGCTTACCGATCTATTGGATTCAAGCATATACAAAGCGTCATTGGTGCTGGACCAGTGTGAAAAATTATAACCCGGATTAGGTCTAGCGAAGATATCATAAATATTTCCATTTCGAAAAGGACCTGATTGGATTATTTGAGCGTTCCCAAAAGCAGGGTAATTCACTGAAACTGTAAAAAGATGTTTTTTCGGGAGGAAAACTGCCTTTAAATTTGTATCTTGCAGGACTCTAACACGGGTTGTAAGGCTCAATTTATTTTCTATTTCCGGCCCCTCCCAGTTTGAAAATTCAAAACCGGGTGATGGTGTAGCATGAATGTCGACATATTTGCCGTATGCATAATTACCAAGACCGGATACACTTCCATTGCCTTCCAATGATATTTGGAGTTGATATAATTTTGGTTGAAAGATCGCAGTGATATTCCTGTCTTTTGTCATGGCAACAACAGTGGAAGGAAAAAGAGGGTTACTTACGCCTTCACCCATCCAACCAACAAACTCCATGTGCGGATCAGGGGTTGCCAAAACTGTGACCGAGGAATCTGCAGGATAGCTTGCATTGACATCAGATACGGTTCCGCCAGTTGTATGATTAACAGTTAAGTTGTAGAGATCCGATATGTATTCGATCGATTGAGTAGTTCTAAAGGAGTCGTTCGGAAACTGGAGTGTATTGCCATATTTCCATTTGGAATTCGCGGGTGGAGATCCATTGGAGATTTTTAGGTAGTAGTTAACCGGAATTCCAGAGTAAAAATTCTCAGGCCATAACCATTCCGGTCCGGTGACTGCATTGAATTTGGTATTGCGGCTTAATTCGGGGCTGTCGTAAAAGCGTATACACAAGGGCTTATTGGGTTCAGGTAGGGTATTCGAAATCACATGCGGAGTAAGAAGTTGGAAGAATGCAGGTTCATAGGGAAAAATATCGACCACATTTGAATTTCTCGTGAAAGTGGAAGTGAAAGAAAACATCCCGTCGTTGAAGCCATATCCGGTGCTTGAATCTCCGATTCGGGTTCCCGCAGTTAATGGAATCCAATCTCCTTTAAAATGGTTGGATAGTTGGTCCGAGGAAGCCTGACTGTAATACCCGAGAGTAATTAAATCTCCATCACCGTTTCTGGAGATGCCTGCATTTAATGGATTCCCATCTGCATCACGAAGAATGTCCTGACTAAAATTTGTGGTTTGAGTAGCACAATGAAAAACGATTTGTGGATCTGCACCTGAAGCCAAAAAACATGAAAATAAAGCAAAAACTAACGAGATTGAACATCTTCCAATCTCTCTCAAAAATATCTGAAAGCAGTTCTGAACAGGATTGTCGGTAATTTTGAGGACGAGAAATCTTAGAAAGCGAGTATACATACCTCGCTCATCGTAACTCGTACAGGGCTTTCTATCGATTGGGCAGATAGTAAATAATACTTGAATTATTGCTCATTAAGCAAGAAATAATCGGCTTTTTTTTATTACGAAAAAGTTTTATTTAAATGTAATAAAACTTGATTTTAAATATAAGAAATTTGTTGACTAAATGTAATATTTGTCAGAACTTTCAGAGTGCCCAAGTCCTTAAAATATATTTTGTTTTTGTCTTGGGTGCCTTTGTATTTTTCTCAAGGAGCAGACTACATCATCAGGTGGGGAACCGAAGCCGGTCCAAACTCTGCTATTTATGATGGCTTTGGTTCTGCTTGGACGAACAATCCCAGTCCCGTCCAACTCCTGAAGGATTTTTCTGACACCGCACTGATTAATTCGACAGGTGGTCCTGATTCATCTTGGAACAAAGGGGACTTGATAGAATTAGGATTTTTTGCCGATCTGGGTGATGACAATGCCTTGGGTGGCAGCGGACCTAATGCTGATTCTGCTTCAACTACTCTCTTTAGCGGTTCATGGTTACCTGTAACTTCGGAAACCTACATCGGACAGGATTGGGGAGATGGTACGCCAAGCACCGAAACAGTTCCCGCTGGGGAGTTTGGTTTCGCTACCCAGTTCACAAACAATGGAAGTTGGAGTGCTAATGCGGTTTCAAACCAAGCAGCGGAATCAAATTTTCAAATTAAATCTGGCGATGATACGCCGGCGAATCTCACCACTATTCTTGCATTGCTACAATCCACAACTACGCCACTTGGTATGCGATTTTATGATTCGACTTCCAAGTCTGAAGGTGTGACCAGCTACAACACAATCATGAACTCAAGCTGGACTTGGCCCAGTGCAAGTAATACCTTGGAAATGACTCTTCATACAGATACTGCAAGTACTAATAATTTAAACTCGAATCTTAGGTTTGAATTCGACAATACGAATTACGGTACCAATAACGGAGCAGCAAATAACTACGCCAAGAAATCAACCAGCGATACTGCCGTGAGCACCACGGCTATTCCTGGCACAGCGACCAACCCAACTGCAGATGACTTTGTCACCACAATTACTTATTTTTCGAGTTCTTATTTAAATTCGAACGACCTTGACTTGAGCGATTCGGGAGGAAAAGGGAGTATGGTGGTCAGTGGCTTATCTGGCACCAGTGATTCTTATTTTGTCAATGGTGGTCTTTGGAATGGCTCTGGATCAAATGCAGAAGAGCATCAACTCACTATCAATACATCTACCTCCAACTCCTACACCTATGCAGGAGGGATTGCGGGAGCAGCGAATGGAAGTAGCAGCACAGATCTTTCCATTATGAAGACTGGAGCAGGTACTCAAACCTTGACCGGATCTTTGAACTTAACAGATGTAGCGACTGATTCAGCCTCATCTGGATTTATCAATATTGTAGAAGGTACCCTGATTTTAAAACCAGCAAGTGGTAAAAACCAGACAATGGAGTATTTTACTGGTGCTGGCACCTTGCAATTAGACAATACATCCAATTCTTCTATGATTGTTGCCATAGGTTTAGCCAACACCACCTCCAAACAAACTCTAAGTGGAAATGTCGCTCTGAGTGGCTCTGACACAAACACTATTGATGTTGGCGGAGGAGCGCTTGCTGGATTTGGAAAACACCAGGAATTTTCGGGAGTAGTTAGTGGTGCTGCCAACCTTAAGAAAACAGGGAGTGGCAAGTTAACTCTTTCAGGAAATAACACATTCTCTGGAGGAGTAACCATTGCTGATGGAGGAGGAACGAAAGATGGTGGTATACTTGTTGCGGGCCATGCTAACTCCCTTGGTACAGGTACTACTATTATTGAGCATGGTAAAGTCGCTATCGGTGCTGGTACAACCGTCACCACGACCATTCAAGGACAAGGAACAAATGATAATACAAATATGAAAAGTGTTATCGGTGGTGGAGTTGGAAATTCTGCCGGTGTGATTGATAATGGTAGTGGCACGCAAATTAATATCGGCTCCGGAAATGGGCAAATCGATGTATTGAGCCCAGGTATTGCTCATGCATCTTCCATGAGTAATGGGACTTCTGATTACCAAGTGGTCGGAGGTAATCACAACGCCTCGGGTAATGATGATCTAACTTTAAGTATTGGTACTGTTCAAATTGATAAAATTGGTCTGAAAAATGGCGGAGTTTTCGATTGGGAAATTACGGATTTTGCAGGAAATAATTCCGACGGTTCTGATTGGGATGTATTGAAATTTGATGACCTTGATTTCAGTGAATCAGACACTTTCGATTTAAATATTTACAGTCTTGCCTCGAATGGAAGTGCAGGGGGAGTGTCTGTTGATGGCTCAAACCATTTATATAGTTCAAAGGCAGGAACTTCAGGGTTTAAGTTCATGGAATGGACTACTTCAGGTTCAGGTTGGAATAATGCTCCAGGATCAGCTCGAGTGGTAAACGGTTTTAATATCAACAGCGATAATTGGGCAGGAGTGAATAATTTTTATTACGGGGACTGGAGCGTTTGGTACGAAAGCGGCAATTTCTACCTTCAATATTCTGCAGTTCCTGAGCCATCCACTTATTTTATGGTTACAGGCTTATTGATGCTCCCGGGGTATAATTTTTTCCGCAGATTCAGGAAGAAAAAATCAATGGTTAAAGAAGGTAGCACAGATATTGCATAAAATTATAAGTCTTCCAATTTAATCAGATCTTCTAAGTCCTTAAAATGTTTAAGAAGTCGGATGGGTCTTTCCAGGTCGCCCACTATTTCCACAAAGGTCTCTTTTTTTTCTTTTTGATATTCCCTTACCCTCTCTTCAATGGTTCCCTGGGCAATTAAACGGTATATGAAGATAGGCTTAGTTCGTCCAATCCGGTGGGCACGGTCTATGGCTTGTTCTTCAACAGCTGGGTTCCACCAGGGATCCATTAAAAAAACATAATCAGCGGAAGTAAGAGTCACGCCTAGTCCCGCAGCTTTAAGGGAGGCAAGCATAACCGTTGAATCATTCGATTCCTGAAAAGTTTTGACGGGTTGAAACCGGTCACGGGTGTTCCCGGTTAATTTCACAATTTTTAGGTTCGGAATTTTTATCCGTAGGCTTTTTTCAAGGATTGAAAGATAGGAAGTAAATTGACTGAAGATAATGACTTTAGACCCGTTATGAGTTAAATCATTAAGCTTTTGCATTAAAATGGCTTCCTTGGCTCCCGTTTCCAAAATTTCCTTAGGCTTCGGAAGAAGGCGAAGATCGCAGCAACTTTGTCTTAATCTTGTGAGTAAAGAAAAAACATGAGTGGGTGAGTGCTTAACCGCTTCTTGCAAGCTCTTACCGTTATGCAGAATTCCTTGCTCAACAAGTAATTTATAGACTTTTTTTTGCTCCTGATTCAAAAGACAAGGAACTTCAGCTTCGATTTTGGGAGGCAATTCTTTGGCTACATCCTTTTTTAATCGGCGAACAACAAAAGGAGCGATTTGCAGCTTAATCATTGCATGTGCCTTCTTGGAATCTATTAGTAGCTCTTTCTCTATTTCCCTTCTACCTCCCAACAGTCCAGGCATCAGAAAACGAAAAATGGTCCAAATATCCATTGCTGAGTTTTCCAGAGGAGTTCCTGATAAAGCCAGACGGCTCCTCGCATCTAAAGCCAGGCATGCTTGTGTAACTTTAGCCTTTGGGTTTTTGATCATTTGCGCCTCGTCCAAGATCGTGCATCTGAATTGATTACTCTCCAATAAAGACCTGTGGCGTCGAATTTGGGTGTAACTTGCAATCCATAAGCACTCTTGATCCCTTTTTGTGAAATCATTTCCCTGCCTGAGGATTTCCACTTTGATTTGAGGGAAATGCTTGGCCACTTCTTGTACCCACACTGGTACCACCGATGCAGGGCAAACAACCAAGTCTGGCAAGTCGATCTTCGGAGACATAGCAATTAGGGTAAGAGCCTGAATCGTTTTCCCTAGACCCATTTCATCCGCAAGGAGACCATGGCATCCAAGTTGATGAAGCCATAGCAATTTGCTTACGCCATCTTTTTGATAATCCCTAAGAAAATTTATTTGTTTATTAGACATGTGAGATTTAATTGCTCGAATCTCCGATTGCCATTTTTCCAGCTTGCCATCGGCTTTTGTTCTAAGGTGTTTTCTGGCAAAGAGAGAGAATAACATGTAACGAGGCCAAGCTGTTTCCGAATTTTTCCCCCTCTGTTGTTTCCACCATTCATAGTCCTCTATTTGTTCCTTTTTAAGCCGAACCAAACCTTGGCTTTGTAGAAAAATTGTTCCAGTTCCAATTCTACTTATTTTTGGTACGAATTGTGCGCTCAAACTATTTTTTCCTAGCCGGAACTGATCGCGAAGAAGCATTTTTTGAGATCCCTTACTCTTGGCCTTTAATTCCCAATCAACTTCACAGCATCCTTTCTTAATAAGGACAGCCTCTCCCATGTATTTTATCTCAAAGGAATTTTCCCATTGTTGCAGCCTGTCGGAAGCAAATTTGCCCACTTTCTCCCAGTCAGAGAGCCAAAAGATACCGCTTTCTTTATCATATAAAAAACCATCTTCTATTGACTCTCGGGTAAATTGAATCAAGGAGGAACCGTCCAAATGGTCTTTTATTTCTGATTTTGTAAAGCCAAAGGCTTGAAACTTTTCTTTTTGTGTTTTCCAAAAGGGAGTAGCCAAGAGTCCTTTCTTTACGGAAACAGCAAGTTCGATGAGCAATTTGGGTTGTTTTTCATCCATTCCCAATTCAGCGTCCCCTGGATTGGCTTTTTCTTTCTTCTGTAAATCCGTATTTTGAGATTCAACTGCCGTTTCGGAAAAGTTTTCAATCATTGGGTCTTCTTCGTGAATTTCAGTGATCAATTCTTCTAATTCATATAGACCTGCAACCGCCATGGCCCGTCCCATACTTTCATCTTCCAATGAGGTCCTGAAGTCCAACTTTTTGCCTCTCCATTCCATAACAGAGAAAGATTCCTCTCTTTTTATCTTACGGATAAGAATGATTTGTTCAGGACTGATATCAAGGCCACTAATCATTCCCTGACGATAAAACTTTCTCCCTTCCGTAAGAATCTTTTCCGTAAATTGCTTTTCCCAGTCGATGTCGGATAGTCTTGTAAACCAAGATTCCACCGACTCCTGCGTGAAAATTCTCGAAGGACCGTTGGAGATCATGCTTTGAAATCAGTGAACATTACTACCTAGGCTAACCTTCTTGAAATTATTCCTGCAAGTGTAATCGAAAAATAATGGAAATAGTTTTCTAAAATTCTTTATGACTTGGGAAAGATCCAGTCGTACAGCTGCATGTATTTTTGGGCAGCTAGTTCCCAGGAGCAGGAAATTTGCATAGTCCTGCTTTGCATGGCGGCATAAAATTTCTTATTTTGCCAGTCCTTACAAGCTTGCTTAATCGCTGAAATGAGCAGAAGTCCATCTGCTTGATCGAAAAGGTATCCGGTGTGTTTTTTCGATCGATCAGTTCTTGGTCTTATGGTGTCGGTAAGTCCACCCGTTTTCGTAGCAATTGGGACCGATCCGTATCTCATAGCATATTGTTGGGCCAATCCACAGGGCTCAAAACGACTGGGCATAAGAAAAAAGTCAGAACCAGCAAAAATTCTACGGGCTAAAGCGTCGTCAAAACCGATTCTCACTCCGACATTTCGAGGGAATGCCTTTGCGAGCTCCAAATAGCCCTTTTCCTGATCGTCAGCTCCGCTTCCCAAAATTACAAAAGTAGCATTTGCCTCTTTCAGAATTTTAGGCAAGGCGAGGAGAAGAACATCCAATCCCTTCTGGTGGTGTAACCTAGACACAACGCCAAAGAGTGGTGCATTGGAAAGAGGAAGGTCAAATTCCTTGAAAATAGATTGCTTGCATTTTTTTTTCCCCTGGCTCGGTGCAGAGAGCTCGATGGGGTGGGGAATCGAAGCATCCGTGGTCGGGTTCCATGCATCCGCGTTAATACCATTGAGAATGCCGACCAAATCAGCTCCACGGAACCGGAGACATTCCTCAAGGTTTTGACCGTGCTCTACCATACGGATCTCTTTAGCATAAGTTGGGCTGACGGTCGAAATCTTATCAGCGTGTTGAATGCCACCTTTCAAGAGATTTAAATTTCCGTGGTGTTCAAATCCGTCCATGGACCAATATGTATGGGGCAGACCGGATGCTAGAAAATCTTTGTGAGTAAAAATCCCTTGATGCTCTAGGTTATGGATTGTTAATAATGATCCCTGTGCTTTGAGTTTGGTTACCTCCCCCTGTTTTGCATTGAGATAGGCACAAGTAGGTGCTGCCATCCAGTCGTGGGCATGAAAAATGTCTGGTATCCACTCTGCCACATTTTCCAATTCGATGGCGGCTTGTGAGAGTACAAATGCACGTAGGCTATTGTCCGAATAATTTCCATTCTCATCCGCGTAAATCCCTTCTCGATCAAAAAAATGGTCGTTGACCAGAAAATAGACTGGGACGGGGTACTTATGATCTTCCAAAACACCAATTTTGGAGCACATAACTTTAGACTCTTTACGAAAAGCAATCTCACTCTCTAGAACCCGGACAGGCAAATCTTTACAGCATCGGTGAAGTGGACAGAGAACTCTCACATCGACCCCCGCTTTTTTCAAAGCTAAAGGAAGACTCCCCACGACCTCACCTAGACCTCCGGTTCTCGCGAATGGGCTGATTTCGGGACTTACAAAAAGTACTTTCATGAAAACAAAGTGATTCTCGTTGATGTCATACTGTCAGGAATTAGCAATCAATTTGCATCCCTCATTCATGCCTTGCATCGGATTTAAACTTTAAATATTTTAAAATATTTTATGAAAACATCTCTGTTTCAATTCCCGCAAAGGGATTGCTCTCACCTTTAATCATAGGATAATATTTTAATTTAAATCCTACCCCTGGATGACCTGAGATGAGCGAGCAAACGCTGCAATTTGAATCTGAGAGGCATTTTCATCAGCTGTATGGCGAAAATCCTGATAACCTTCAGGAAATTGAAAAGATTCTTGGACTATGCGTTGTGGCTCGTGGAGACCTGCTCAAGTTGGAGGGAGATGAGAAGGCATTGCAGAGGTGTGAAGAGTTATTTGGACTTCTGGAATTGGGTCGTGAACAGGGTATGGTAACCAAGAAATCTGATTTCTTGCGTTTCTTGAAAAAGGTTTCCACGGGTAGGGGGCAGGAACTCAGGGATTTACTGAAAGATCCCTTGGTTCTTAAAATTCGTAAGAAATCAGTGGTCCCACGAAACTTAGGTCAACGCCGTTTTTTAGAATTAATTTTAAAACACGATTTAGTCTTTGGCATTGGTCCAGCCGGGACCGGTAAAACTTTTTTGGCCATGATTGCGGCTCTGCACTCCCTTCTTGCCGGGAAAATCCAAAGAATTGTACTTGCCCGCCCAGCGGTGGAAGCAGGAGAGGCTCTTGGTTTTTTACCCGGCGATTTGGAAGAGAAGTTGCTTCCTTATCTTCGTCCTTTGTACGATGCGATGGATGAGGTTTTGGGTCCCGTAGAAGCAAGGAAATTGGTAGAGACGGGAGTCGTAGAAATTGCCCCGCTTGCCTACATGCGTGGACGAACTCTAGGGAAATGCTTTGCTTTGCTTGACGAGGCCCAGAACACCACCCGCTCCCAAATGATGATGTTTCTTACGAGACTTGGCGAAGGCAGTAAAATGGTCGTAACTGGGGATCTTACTCAAATCGATCTTCCCCCGAGAGAGGAATCCGGTTTGATTGAGGCACGTCGACTATTACGGAAAGTCCCTGGATTATATTTTCACGAGTTTGACCATGATGATGTGGTTAGACATCCACTCGTGAGTGCCATAATCTCAGCCTACCAACCTCCCACCAAAAATTCCTAAACCCTCAACAAATCAATGGCCAAAGAGGAAAGCAGATCCAACCGTCGAAAATCCAACCGTGAACGAGCAAAACGGAGAAAAGAACTGGCGCGGGAAGAGAGGCTGGATGAACAAATCACAGGCAAGGAGACATTTGCCGTCAAATGGGGCAAGCAGGTTTTTTTAACTGGCCTTTTTGCGACCGCCCTCATTTTCATTTGTTTTGTCGGTCAGGATCCCCCCAGCTTAAGGACTTTGGGAGAAGTGGCTCCTGAAAATGTCTATGCGGATCGTGATTTTAAATACCTGAGTGAAGTACTTCGGCTTGAGGCTGAGGACTGGATTCGTAGTAGCACTCCGAGAGAATTTGCCCAGAACTTTAGCGGGGAGGAGACCTTCGCCAAGGCACTGATCCGACTACGGGAGGGAATGTTAACCGTTGAGAGCTTGCCGGAGGATGCTCAGGAGCAAGCGTATGTAAGCCTCATGAACGAATTAAAGGCAAATTTTAATCTTCAAATTGACATAGAAGAACTTCAGTGGCTTAAGAAATGGAGAAGTTTTCCACTCGGGGAGGATCTTTTTTCGACCATTAGCCAAAAACTTCGGCTTCTCCACCTCAGGGGCGTTGTCAAATACCCATCAACCGATCAGAAATTTATATCAGAGAGCAATGCAAGCCGAGAAATCGAAGCTACCATGCTCCAACAGAGCAAGGATCTGGTGATCCTTTCAGACCTTGAAGATGGGCTTCGCTTCTCCATTAATCCTGAAGAAATTCGAACAGATTATCCGGCCCTTGCCCGAAACCTAAATGAGATTAAACAATCGCTCGAAGATGGTGGACCTTTTCCTGATGGGGGTCTTCTTTTGGAGGATTTAATCGAAAGTGCGGATGAAAATGCTTCCTTCGAAGCCCAAAAATTCAGGAATGATCTTGCCTCGGCTTTCGCAGCCTTTGCGAGAAAAGGGCTTCACTTAAGATCGATTGACCGGGAGGCAACCAAGGCATCTCAGGAACGAGCAATTGCCCAGATGGAACCTCCCATCGTTTCAGTCGAGGAGGGGGATATCATTCTGAAGATGGGATCCAAGGTAAACGCCTTGGATCTTGAGAAATACACCAAGTTTCTAAACCTAACCGTGAAGGAAAGAAATCTTCTACCAAAGCGTGTCTTTATTACAATTGGCACCTTTCTTTTTTCAGTTATTTACATTACCTTAATCATGCCAAGATTTTGGATGGATCCCTCCCGCTCAGGGATCGTTTCCGTCGCTATTCTGGCAAATCTTGGGCTGTCCCGATTTATTTTGGAGTTGGGAGGGACCGATCTTTTTGGGGAAAATGCACTTCTGGTGGGTTTATTACCGAATCTAATGCCCGTTGCCTTCGCCTCGATGATTGTGATGACAACAGTTGGTCCCCGTATGGCAACCCTGACGGCCCTGCTGACCAGTGTTTTTCACGCCACCATGCAGAATGCAGGTATTGATGCATTTGCAACCGGATTTAGCTCTGCATTGGTGGGAGCTTTTTTCTGTCGTGAGGTCCGTCTTCGGGGAACTGCCCTCAAAGCGGGTGCCCTGGCTGGTTTGACTGCGGCAGTCATGTCAGTTGGCCTGGGCATAGCATCGGGTAGCGGTGCACTTGCTTCGATTAATCATGCCGGCGTTTCTTTGCTCATAGGTGTTTTTACCGGAGCACTCGTTCTTGGTGCGATGCCCCTAATGGAGAATGTTTTCAAAGTCGCTACAGATGCCACCCTTTTCGAACTCACTGACTTCAATCATCCATTGTTGCGAAAAATGCAGGTAGAAGCACCGGGTTCCTATCATCACAGTTTGATGGTTGCGAATCTTTCGGAAAATGCCGCACTGGCCGTGGGGGCAAATCCTATCCTCTGCCGAGCATCGTCCCTTTTTCATGACATCGGAAAGATGTCCCAGCCCCATTATTTTACCGAGAATCAGGGAGACTTTGACAACCCGCACGAGCAGAAAAACCCTTCCATGAGTGCCCTGATTATTAAGAGTCATGTAAAGGAAGGGATAGACATGGCCCGCGATCACAGACTTCCCAAAATTTTACGGGATGTGATTCGTCAGCATCATGGAACTACCCTGGTAAAATACTTTTATCATCAGGCTCAGGAGAAAATGAAACAGGATACGCTGGGCTTAGGGGATACAGAGGGTACAAAACCGGATGAATCCACCTACCGCTATGATGGCCCAAAGCCCAGGTTTAAAGAAAGTGCAATTATTTTCTTTGCAGACTCAGTGGAGGCGGCTGCCCGCAGTCTCCCCAAAGTTACGCAGCATAGCATCGAGGAATTGCTGGAGAATATTTTTAATGATCGGCTAGAAGACGGTCAACTAGACGAGTGTCCTCTTACTCTGGAAGAAGTTTCCAAAATTAAGCGAAGTTTTGTCAAAACTACCCTCAATATGTTGCACTCCCGGATCGAATATCCCTCCGATGAGAAAAACAACGGCAGGCGAAAGGAGACCCATACTCCCTTTCATGAATCCTAAAGCTGATTCCAGACTGACCGAGGTTTCTCTTGTTTTTTCCAACCTGCATCCCGGCCTCTCCTTTTCCGAGTCAAAAGTGGAAACTTTTTTTCACTCTCTTTTTCCCCTTTATCCAAAGGGACCAAGAGGTGAACTTTCTCTAGTTTTCATGGAACGAGCCGAACATAACCAACTGCATGGCGAATTTCTGAAGGATTTTCGCCCCACTGATGTGATTACTTTTCCCTCAGACCCGGACGAAAATATGGCCGGTGAGATTTGCATCTCCGTGGATCAGGCCTGGGAGGAGTCAATATCCCGAAAAATCCCTTTTGTTGAAGAGTTAAGCCTCTATCTGATACACGGATGGCTTCACCTGGTCGGATTTGATGATATTGAAAAAGTTGAACGTATACAGATGAGATTTGAAGAAGAGCGAAGTCTTAGGCATATCGAGAAACAGGGTGAATGGCCGGATTTTGTTCTCGCCCCCGCTGATTCGTAGAGCTAACTCCAATACAATGTCAGTTAAAACCAATAAGGGGACTTCTTTTACGAAACGTTTTCGAAACGCCTTTCTCACTGGTCTCCTTATTTTCTTGCCCCTTGGAACCACTATCTTCGTCCTCGATTTCCTTCTTGATATGTTTAAGGAGCCGGCCACCCGCCTTGCTAAGCAACTGGGTCTAGAGTATGAACAATTCTTTTTCGGGCTTGAGACTTTGCTTGCGGTGGTTGGTTTGCTCAGTGGAATTCTTGCCCTGACCGTCCTTGGGTTCCTTTCCAATTATGTTCTGGGTAAATTCTTTATTTCCTCCACCGAAAAAATTCTGGATAAGGTGCCTTTCCTGAGCACGGTCTATCGATCGGTCAAACAGATAGTGGAAACTTTTGGTCAGGATAACCGGGCGGTTTTCCGGGAGGTTGTCCTGGTGGAATATCCTCGAAAGGATTGCTGGGTTCTTGGATTTGTGACTGCGACTGGAACCAAAGACACGGAATCTGTTATTAAGCGTAGGATCATCAATGTTTTTGTTCCCACTACCCCCAATCCCACCAGTGGTTTCCTGCTATTAGTGCCCAAGGAAGACATCATTCCTTTGGATATGTCTGTGGGAGATGGAATGAAGATGCTTATTTCCGGGGGAGCGGTTACCCCACCACCAAGTAAGAAGCGAAGTAGGGGGGGGCGTAAAAGCAGACGCAACCGTTCAGCCAAAGCTACCCCGGAAAGAGATACTACCAGTGCATCCAAACCCGTCGATTCAAGGGCCAAGCCCAACGAACGAAAGGCACCCAGAAACCGTCCCCGCAAGCCAAACACTGAGGAATCCTGATCCATGTCTGACCCCGAGCTCGAAATTCGCGGGGTAGTCCTTCATCGGGAAGAAACGGGAGAAAATTTTCTCAGACTTACCCTCTTTGGTCCCCAGGGACTACGCCGTTGCCTCCTGCGCAAAGTCAGGAAACTCACCTCTATTTTACCCCCCGATCTTTTTGATGAAACCGAAATTGCCTTGCAAAAAAACAATTCGCAGGGTCTTTCTTTTGCCCGGGAACATCTGGTGCTGCAAAAAAGAATGCCGCTTGCTCTGGACCGAACCCGATTCGATGCCGCAGGTTTTTTGGCCCGCTTTTACATCGAAAACGGGGAGCATCTTCTGGACGCTCATGAATTTTACCGTATTCTTCAAAACGCCCTCGCATCCCTTGAAGATCATGGCCATCCACCCACGGTATTATTGAAGACTCTTTTTCTTTTTGCCCGGGAGGAGGGACTTCCGGTCAAAGAGTCCTGGTTTTCGGGGTTGAATGCCGAATTTGCGGGAGTTGCCCATTCCATTCTCCGTCTTCCGGTCAAGGAATCAAGCAATCTCAATGATCAGGCACCCGTGCTGCTCGATTCTCTTTCGCATTGGTTACGTTCAGAAACGGAGCTCAGGTGCTAGTTTCCCCTTTTTTTCTCGACGAATCAAAGAAACGAAATCAAAACTTTAGTGAATGAACTTTTGAAAATGGGAATTTTTAAAAAAGATTGGCAAATCAAAACATCAGGCAAAGGAACTTATGAAATAACTTCCGCCGTTTCCAATGCATTGCAAATTTGCGGCTTCTCCAATGGAATGGTCAGTATTTTTGTTCAGCATACCAGTTGCAGCTTGGTTCTTATGGAAAATGCGGATCCCACCGCCCGCTCCGACCTGGAGGGTTTCATGGAAGATCTTGTGCCCGAGGATAATCCTAACTTCATTCATACTTATGAAGGTCCCGATGACATGCCCTCTCATATCAAGATGGCACTCACACGAAGCAGTGAGAATATTCCGTTCAGTCAGGGTCATCTACAACTGGGCACTTGGCAGGGTATTTTTTTGTGGGAGCACCGAGTGGCTCCTCATACCCGTAAACTTATTTTTACCTTCCTTGGCGAATGAAACATGTAATTTCCACAATTTCTCTTCTCTTTTTTCTCTTCTTTATCTCTCCCGGCTGCATGCAAACCGGGGATGTAATCGAAGAAAAAAACCATCCGGCCTTCGAACGGGGAAAGTCCCTTCTCAAGGTTGGGAAAAATCAGGAGGCCCTGGATGAATTCCTTGCCGTCACCCGCCGACTGACTGAATGTCCGCAATCTCATCTTGAATGTGGCCGCCTGCTTCTATCCCTGGATGCCCGTAAGGATCCCATAGCTGCGATCTATCATTTCCGCCGCTATCTCCTGTTGG
>CACMQL010000037.1 GCA_902615835.1 uncultured Verrucomicrobiota bacterium | reverse complement strand
GATGGAAAAGTTTTCCCGCTCCGAAAGTGGAATATCCCGCCTTGGCAAAACTGGTTTGCAGGGATTCGATTTCCGGATGATCCACAAAGTAATTGGCACTTTGATAGCAACCGGTGGTCGAGGCGAATTGTCCTGAAAAGATGGCAGCCCGGCTGGGAGCGCAGAAGACCCCGGCGGTGTGGGCGTTGCTGAAGTTGACTCCGCTCTTGGCCAGTTTATCGATATTGGGGGTGATAGCCCGGGGAGTCTTGCCAAGACATCCAATCCAGTCGTTCATGTCGTCCACGGCAAGAAAGAGGACATTGGGTTTACTAATGCTCTTCAGTTGAAGATTGAAAAACAGAAAACCGAAAGCCAATGATCCAAAAATATGAAAAAGTGCTGTCATGATTTAATCTTCAATTTTGTACAGCTTCCGCAGCCGGTGGAGTTCTTTTTTCATCGCTTCAATATTGGTGGCATAAGATTTCTTTGCATAAAGGTTTTTCATTTCCATCGGGTCCTTATCGAGGTTGAAATATTCCCAGGTATTTAAATTCGGATCCGGGAAGCGAATGAGCTTTTGCCGCCCATCGGTTACCCCGTAGTGAATGGGAACACCATGACCACCTGCTTCATAATAATGATAATAGTGGGTCTTTCTCCAGTCTTTTGGCTTAGCTCCCTTAAAAACGGGAACGAGAGATTTTCCCTGCATGTCCCTTGGGGGTTGAGCACCGGCCAGTTCAAGAAAAGTGGGGGCGAAATCTAAATTCGAAACCAGTAGATCGTTTTTGCTTTGTGGTTTGATCCTTTCGGGCCAGCGAACCAAAAGGGGGGTGTGCAGACTTTCCTCGTACATCCAGCGTTTGTCGAACCAGCCATGTTCCCCAAGCCAGAATCCCTGGTCCGAACTATAAATCACGATGGTATTTCCTACGAGTCCGTTACGATCTAGGTACTCGAGCATTCGGCCAATGTTTTCATCCACCGCTTTCACACATCGCAGGTAATTTTTGATATATCTTTGATAATGCCAGCGGGTACGTTCTTTCCCTGTGAGTTGTGCCTTTACGAAGGCCTCGTTTTTGGGCCGGAAGGCTTGGTCAAACTGGTTAAACTGTTCGGGAGTAAACTTGCTTGCGTAGCTGAGCATCAGGCGTTTCCCACCAATATGATCGGCAATACCCATTTCGTGTTGAGCGGAAGCGGGACTACGACCCGAATAATCATCAAACAGGGTGGTCGGCTCCGGTATTTCCATATCATCAAATTCATGGAGATGTCGAAGGGCAGGCTCCCATTTGCCGTGTGGGGCTTTGTGTTGGCACATGAGAAAGAAAGGCTTCTTCTTATCCCGTTGGTCAAGCCAGTCCAGGGCTTGGTCAGTAATGATATCGGTGGTGTATCCGACATGATTTACATCCATGCCATTGGTGAAAAGCAAGGGGTTGTAATAATGGCCCTGTCCTTTGAGGACTTCGAAATGGTCGAATCCCGTGGGGGTGGATTTAAGATGCCATTTACCAACTATGGCTGTCTGATAGCCGGTTTTTTTTAATAACTTAGGGACGGTTTGCTGACTGCCATCGAAAACATTCCGGTTCGTCAGCTGACCATTCAGGTGGGAGTATTTACCCGTAAGCACCACCGCTCGCGAGGGTGCACATATAGAATTGGTGACCAGGCAGTGATTAAACATCATGCCTTCCTTTGCAATTCGATCGAGATGAGGAGTGGGAGCAATCTGGGCTAAGGGCCCTTCGTAGGCAGAGATTGCATTCAATGCGTGATCATCCGTGAAAATGAATAGGATGTTGGGCTGTTTGCCGCAATGGGAGTGCTGGTAAAGACTAAGGAACAAAAGCCAAAAAGAAATTTTTTTCATGTAAAAGACAGGTAACGGTCCGGATATTTTATTACTTTTGAAATGAATATTTGGCTTTATCTGTATATAGATCGAGTTAATAAGCAGGTATGTCCAAAAGAATCATTACAAATATAGTTTTGTTGGCGGGGCTGTGGGGATGGTTGCTCTCAGTGGAAAAGAAACCTAATATTTTAATTTTGTACGCGGATGATCTTGGCTATGGCGATCTCAAAATACTGAATCCCGAATCAAAGATTCCCACCCCGTATCTTGAAAAGTTGGCCAAGGAAGGCATGATTTTTACTGATGGTCATTCTTCTTCCGGGATCTGCACTCCCAGTAGGTACGCCCTGCTTACAGGTCGGCACCACTGGCGTAAATTTCATGGAATCGTAAATTCGTTCGGAAAATCAGTCTTCAATCCAGCTCGGCTCACCTTGCCGGAAATGTTGAAGGAGTGCGGATATGTCACAGCGGCGATCGGCAAGTGGCATCTTGGATGGAACTGGGATGCCATAAAAAAGCCGGGAGCTAAACCAACAAAGCAAGGCAAGCGATCCGCCTTGGGACCCGATGCGTTCGACTGGTCCAAATCGATACCCGATGGTCCCTTGGCTCATGGTTTTGATTACTACTTTGGTGACACCGTGATTAATTTCCCTCCCTATTGCTGGATAGAAAACGATAAAGTGGTCGATATCCCGGATACCATGATGGACACTTCCAAATGGAAAAAAATCAAAGAGGGTGGCTGGGAATGCCGGCCCGGTCCCATGTTTTCCGGTTGGGATCCCTATGAGAATATTCCCACCACCACTCAAAAGGCGGTGGAGTATATAAAGAATCAGTCCCAAAGGGATAACCCCTTTTTTCTTTATTTTGCTTTTCCTTCCCCGCACGCCCCCATTATTCCCAATGACAAATTTGACGGGAAATCAGGTGCGGGACCGTATGGGGATTTCGTTTATGAAACCGATGATGCTTGTGGTCGAATCCTCAGGGCACTTGAGGAGAGTGGACAGTCAGAGAATACAATGGTTATCTTTACTGCGGATAATGGTCCTGAAAAGTATGCATACAGACGGGATGAAGTCTTTGGTCACTGGTCGGCTGAGCCTTTTCGGGGCTTGAAACGGGACATTTATGAAGGTGGTCATCATGTGCCGTTTATTATGAAATGGCCTGGCTTGATCAAGTCGGGAAGCACATGTAAAAAATTAGTTTCCCAGATTGATATCATGGCGACCCTTGCTTCCTACCTTGGCTATAATCTGCCCCATAATACAGCGGAAGATTCTCATGACCTGTCACCATTACTTCATGGAAGAAAGGAGACTCCCCGCACCGTACATGTCCACAACACCAGGGCGGATGCTTGGGCGATTCGTGTTGGTGAATGGAATTTAGTAACCGGGAAGTCAGGATATCATTCCGGCCGGGTAAAGACATGGGAGGGCAAGCGGAATTATCCACCGGATGATGATGACGCGGTCGAGCTCTACCACTACGCCAAGGACATCGGTCAGCGAAATAACCTGGCGAAGAAATTTCCCAAGAAAGTGGCCGAATTACAAAAAGAACTAAAGATAGCCAGAGTGCGTGGCTTTACCGCCCCCCGGTTGATTATTTCTCAATAGCTCAGGTCCTTTGAGTTGGCTCGCTAAATTATTGTTTCGCGTAAGTCCAACCGTGCCCCGTCCCAATACGATCGTGGGACTTGGTCAGTTTCGGAATCTTGCCCAGGGGAGCGAGGGTCTTTGCCCATGCGGCGTGCTTGGCAGAGAGTCTTTCAACGATTTGCGGGTGTTTCTGAGCTACATTCTTTTCTTCCTTAGGGTCGGTCTCTAGGTTGAATAATTGCCACGGATCCTTGGCATACTTTTTGTAGAGTCTCCATTGCTTCCAGCGCACGGCGATAAGATGTCTCCTTTCCGCATCTCCTGGTTCGTTGTTGAGCCAGAAAAGATACTCGTGAGGTTCTTCCTTATTCTTTCCGGTGAGATAGGGAATGAGGTTCACCCCGTCGCAATGCTTCGGGATGGGCAGGCCAGCCGCCGAGGCGATGGTGGAATAGAAATCGAAGTTGGCGATCTGCTTGTGGAAGTCCTTGCCCTGGGGAATCACGCCAGGCATGGAGAAGATGGTCGGTACGCGCACCCAGCCTTCCTGCTGGGTTCCATTTCCTTTGCCTCCCCGATAGGGTGCGGATGATCCTTCCTCACCGATATTGGCTCCGTTGTCGCTTGAGAAAATGACAAGGGTGTTGTTGCGTAGGCCATGTTTGCTCAAAGCTTTGGTGAGCTTTCCAACCTGATCATCGACCGAAACGATCGCTCCGGCTAATTTGCTCCTTTTTCCCTTGGCATTGGCACGACCGGTCAGTCTCGGGGGAGCCTCGTCGTTTTTGGAATGCACCGCTTCCGGAGACCAGTAGAGAAAGAAGGACTCTTCTTTATGTCGTTCAATGAAGGTTACGATGTTGTCCCCGTCATAATCGGTCAGCCACTGGATCTTGCCGTCCTGGTTGGTACAAAAATATTTCGAGCTTTTTTTCTTGGGCGGTGTCTGGGCAACCGCGACGAAGCCGACTTGGAGCGGACCTTGAACTTTTGAGCCGATGTCCCACTTGCCGATCTGTCCAGTGACATAACCATTCTGACCCATGAATTTTGCAAGGGTGGGGCGGTCTTCGGGAATGGGAAGACCGCGGGACATTCCATACTTGCCAAACCGCTGTCCGTACTGGCCCATCATCAAGGCACATCGGCTTGGGCAACAGGGCGGGTTGGTAATGTAAGAAGCGGTAAAGCGTACTCCCTGTTTGGCCAGTCGATCGATATGCGGAGTCGGGATATCCGTACAGTCATAACAACCGAGATCTCCGTAACCCAAGTCATCAATGTATATCAGCACGATATTTGGCTTGTCAGCCAAGGTCATTGTCAGCCCACTTGTGAAGAAAAGCACGGCAGGGAGCAACCATCCGAATGAATGGGCGTTGGTTTTAATAACTATAATTTTGGAAGTCCTGGAAAGGGGGGGTGAAATTTAGAACTTCCGATACTTGCCCTTGAGGTGAGGATTGGCTTCGGGCAGGTTGGCTACCTTCATTTTCTTGGCATTCCAATTGAGCCGTTTGCCGGGGAACTGACAGGCCACAACTCCGAGACATAATGATTCACCAAGAGGTCCGGAATAATCAAATCCGGCTAGGGTCTTGTCTTTGCCTTCAATGGCATCGAGAAATTGAGTGTAGTGGTCCACTCCCTCAATGTCGGGTTTGGCGAGATTGTCGATTACACTCTCGGGGTAAAAGGTGGGCATGGAGCAATGGGGTAAGACCATTCGTCCGTTTTCCCCTACGAAGACCGCTCCCTGATTGGGTAACTCGTCTCCGTTTGGAAGCATCAGGTCGGGGTTGTTCTTGTGCCTTGGCGCATCGGAACCGTCCCACCATGTGAAGGTGAAGTCATTGGTTGTGTACTTGGTTGGTTTAAATCCGTAATGCACCTTATTCTTTTCGGCATGGCCAAACCCGTTGGGTTCACGACACTCCGCTTCGACCCATTGGGGGTCTTTTAAATCAAGTGCCTTAAAGGGGGTATCGAAAATATGAATACCCATGTCTCCGAGTGTACCGCAACCAAAGTCGAGGAGTTTACGCCACTGACCAGGATGATAAACCTTGCTGACATAATTATGCTCTGGAGCCGTGCCCAACCATAGGTTCCAGTCCAAGGTATCGGGTATTTCTGATTTTTCCTTGAAGGGTTCCCCGTCATATCCCCATGTTTTAAAAGACCAGACATAGACTTTACTGATTTTTCCGATAAGACCCTTTTGTATGTAATGTCGAGCCAAGCGATAAGCTTCCCGAGACTGATTCTGAATGCCCATCTGGGTGGTCAGTCCTTTCTCAGCCGCAAATTCGGCCAATCGCCGGGCTTCTTTGAGCTTATGGGTTAATGGCTTTTGCAGGTAGATATGCTTTCCTCTCTCCATTGCATCCATGGTGGCTGGGTAATGAGTGTGGTCAGGCGTGGAAATGGAAACCGCATCAATCTTGTCATCAAGTTTGGCAAGCATCTCCCGGTAGTCCTGAAAGGCAGTGGCACTCTTAAATTGCTTGGACCAGGTGTCAATTTTACCATGGGCATAATCGACATCGCACAAGCCAATCACCTCGACATTATCATGCTTTGCAAGATAAACCGTATCAATACGTCCTTTTCCACCGGTACCAATGTGAGCGGTGCAAATTTTACTGTTTGGTGCCTTAGCCCGCAAGCCGGATGGAAGAATAAAAAAACTGCCGACTGCAGCCGAAGATTTGATGAAGTCTCTGCGTGTATTGTTCATGTAAAGTAAGAATTAAGGATATTAGGAATTATGAGCAACACTTCGTTTAGGTTACAATCACATAATTTATACTAAATAAAATTTATTCGGCTAGGATATTTTCGATTTCCTGCCGAGCTTTCGAGAAGTCAAAAACGCCGTCCTGCCTGCTGTAATGCATTCGTTTGGTCGTGGTGGCTCCATTTGGATGCACGCTGGTCAGGCGAATCTGGTGGTTCCCTTCGCGAAGATCCATAATTCGGATTTTGAATTCATTATCCGGACTGATCACGGATGTCCAACTGGTGGCGTCGTAATTGTTATTAACCATGTAACCCCGTTGTCCTTTATTTTCCCTGTCATGATATGCAATCATCGCGATCGTTGGTATGGCAGATTCAATTTTTCCTTTAATCAGGATCTTGGCCTGATCATGAAGAATCGTAAGTTCATCAAAGGTAAGGTTTGGACTTTCCTTTGTTTGATTTCTGTCTCCGTTAAAAAGCGGATGCACCAGAAGGCGGAGGGCACTGGAGTGAGTCAGGAAAGAGCCTTTTCCTTCGTTTCGCCATTCCTTGCGGTAAGTATAGTTACCCGCACCCATGAGAGCTGTCCCTCGTGTCGCCTCCCTCTTTGTTGCCAGGTTGTGGGGCAATGATAAGCCATGACCGAGTTCGTGTATCGTTCCCCCAATATAGACCGTGTTGAATCGGTTAAGGGTGAATGGTTCATATCCTCGATGCTCCTTGACCTGAAGAATGATGTTCTGTGGATCGGGCTTTAAACCATCGATCGAAAGCCATTTCATGTCTGCGGTAAAACAAAGGCCACGAATATGATTCGCTCCCATTCCATAATAAGGGGAATAAATGGTAACCTGTTTACCTTCTGTTTTTGATAGACCGCACACAATTAGTAAAGTTTCCTCTTCCGGATTGATTCCTTTGCTTCGCAATCCCTGAAAAACCTCTTCTCTTATCTTCCCCCCTGATTTATAGTTATAGTCTTTGTCGTTATCACTACCCCGGATCTTATGAAGATTCAGTTTACCGGTCTCTTTTTCAATAGTGAATGTGGTTGCTTGATAACCGAGGCGATTCATTTCTGTTTTAAAGAAGTCCTGAATGTCAGAGATGATGCCATCCCAACGTTTAAGATAGTTTGCAACCGGTTTTCGGTCCTTGGCATAAAAATAAACAACCCGGAGAGGTTTTTTCGCACGCATTGGAAATTTTATATTCCAAGCATCAAGCACGGAGGATATATATTTTGCCTGTTCAGACTGGGTGACGACTCTGGACCAGTCGAAAATTTCTGCCTCTTTCAACCCAGCTGACAGTTGGCATACGGTGATTAGAGAGAGAGTGTAGAAAAGTAAGTTTCTTATCATTTTTCATTTTGAATGAGTGGGAGAACGGTTTCGATTTTTTTTAGCCTTAAATAGTTTTATACCTGTAAAAGCCCCTGATCTCGATTTTATACAGCTATGGGTTGAAGGTTGCCATTTTCATTGAAGATCATTTTAGAGGAATGATTTTATGAATTTCTCATCGATTAATTTTATTTTAGCAAATTGCCTTTTACTTTCCGTTGCCCTGCACGCTGAGAATCCTCCAGCGGGATTTGAAAAAGTCGATCAGGAAATTACCATCAGTACGCTGGAGGCACAGATGAAATACGATGTGGAAAGTTTTAGCGTTAAGCCAAATTCCAAGGTAAAAGTGCTATTTAAAAATCCTGACTCACTCCCTCACAATCTTATTTTCTGCACGCCTGGAAGGAAAAAAAACGGAGATAAGGGTCAGGAGGTTATCGATGCGGTTCTTAAGCTCGGTGACAAGGGAGTTAAAATGGACTGGGAACCAAAGGGGCATCCTCGAATTCTGGCCAGTTCGGGAATGGTGCAACCCGGCATGGAGACTGTCTTTTATTTCAAGGTTCCCAAAGTGGAAGCGGATTATCCTTATATCTGTACTTTCCCGGGTCATTATCAATTAATGAATGGGATAATGGGAGTGACCAAGAAGGCTAACCCGGTCAGCAATCTTACCTACAAAATGTATCACGGAAAATGGAGCAAGATGCCGGACTTTTCAGAATTTAAAGTGGTGAAGTCTGGAACCCTGGCCACAGGCCTTTTTGATATTTCAATGCGAGAGGTGAAAGATAACTTTGCATTCGTTTTTAATGGCAAGATTGAATGCCCAAAGGATGGAAAATATTCTTTCACCGTTTCCTCGGATGATGGATCCCAACTTTTCATAAATGGCAAAATGATTGTCGATAATGACGGGGTACATGGCAATCAGGCAAAGGCGGGTTCCGTCGAGTTGAAAAAAGGAAGGCATGACATTGAAGTTAAATATTTTGAGTTGGGCGGACAGGAATTCCTGAGTGTTTCGTGGTCAGGTCCAGGCTTTAAAAATAAGCCCCTTTCCAAATTCGCACCGAAGCCGGGACAAGTGGTGGAGGGTATGTTGATTGAAGCACCTGAGGGAGAAGCAACTCTTTACCGGAATTTTATTTTCGGGGCAGGGCCGCGGGCGATTGGAGTGGGATATCATGAAGGAGTAAATATCGCCTTTGATGCCAACCATATGAGATTGGCAATGATCTGGCATGGTGAATTCATTGATGGGGCTCGTCACTGGATCGGAAGAGGACAGGGCTTTCAACCGCCCGCTGGTAGTGATGTGATTCGCTTGCCGGAGGGCGTGGTAATCTCTGAATTGGAGAAAGCGAACTCTATCTGGCCGGGTTCAGAGTATCGAACCAAGGAAATAGATTTTCAAGGCTATGTCTTGGATAAATTCCAAAGACCCACATTTAGATACAGCCGACAGGGAGTTTCAATTACAGATAAAACAATCCCGGTAGCCAGTGCCTCCACTGAAAAACCTGGAACGATCCGCCGAATGCTTAAATTCACTGGAAAGGAGCCCCCTTCCAATCTTTACCTTCTTCTGGCTCAGGGAAAATTTCTGCAAGCTGACAAGGGATACTATGATGAAGAACTTTTTGTTTCTGTAAAAGGAGGAGAGGTTCTGGCAAGCAATGGAGATTTGCGTGTTCCCATCGTATTTGAAAATGGAAAATCCGAGATGGAGATCACTTACCGTTGGACTGATTGAGAAAGAAACGAAATTCTTTAAAATAATCTGACATGAAAAACTTTAGGCTTATCACTTACCTTTTCTTTGTTCTCTCTTCCCTTGGCATGGCGGACGAGCCTCTGGATCAGCTACCTGTTGAATCTGATTATTATCCCATCACCACCATTCCACTTCCGGAAGGAGAGGTGATTGAAGTAAGTGGTATCGATATCCTTCCCGGAAATAAAGTGGCAATTTCTTCCCGAAGAGGAGATATCTTTGTGGGCGAGGGCGTATGGGGTGATAATCCTACGCCAAAATGGACTTTGTATGCCCGGGGTCTTCATGAAACGCTCGGAATTTCATGGAAAGACGGCTGGCTTTATGCAACCCAGCGACCCGAAGTTACCCGGATGAAAGACCGGGATGGTGACGGGCGTGCCGATGTCTTTGAAACCGTTGCCGATGACTGGGGAATCAATGGAAATTATCACGAATATGCGTTTGGTACCCGCCATGATAAAAACGGAGATATTTGGGTTGTGCTCTGCCTGACCGGATCCGGAGGTGCCGATGAAAAGAGTCCATTTCGAGGTTGGTGTATGCGTGTGACTGAAGAGGGAGAATGTATTCCTACTGGATACGGTATTCGTTCTCCCGGCGGGATCGGGTTTAACCATTTGGGTGACGTTTTTTACTGTGACAACCAGGGTCCGTGGAATGGATCGAGTTCTCTGAAACATCTTTGTCCTGGTGGATTTCAGGGTAATCCTACGGGCAACAAATACTTTGCATTGACTGATGTACTGGGTCCAAAACCACCCGAACCGGTATCCGGTAGTCGGATCGAAATTGAAAGAAAAAGGCTTTCTAATCTCATACCTCCTCCCGTCGTTCTCCCTCATGGAAAGGTGGGGAATTCTCCGGCCGGTATCGAGTTTGATGAGACCAATGGCAAATTCGGTCCCTTTAAAAATCAGTTATTTGTTTCCGAGCAAAGCCACTCCAAAGTTCATCGCGTTTTTCTGGAAAAAATAAATGGATTTTATCAGGGAGCGGTTTTTCCTTTTCTTGAAGGTTTTGGGTCAGGTAACATAGTTTCACGCTTTGCTCCCGATGGAAGTATGTTTACAGGCGGTACGAATCGTGGATGGGGCTCACGGGGCAAAAGCCCTTTTTCTTTCCAGCGGGTCAATTGGACAGGAAAAATCCCCTTTGAAGTTCATGAAATGCGGGTCAAGCCAGATGGCTTTGAACTCATTTTTACGCAAGCCGCCAATGAAAAAACATTGGCTGATGTTTCTTCTTACACCATGGAGTCCTACACTTACATTTATCAGAAAGGGTATGGGAGTCCCGAGGTTGATGGAACGATTCCAGTGATTACGCAAGCTATTCCTGGACACAATGGTAAGAGCGTTCGTTTGAAAGTTGACGGAATGGTGAAGGGGCATGTGCATGAATTAAAAATGCCGGGAATTCGCCTTAAGGGACTTGACCATCCGCTACTCCATGAGGTTGCTTACTACACTTTAAATGAAATTCCTTCAGCGAACTGAATTTTTAAACTATTTATCCTAAAGTAAAAAACCTCCCGGGATTTCCCGGGAGGCATTTTATGACTGGTTATCAAGCAGTCTTATCTTTTACTTTATCTTATTTCCACTCCATCCATGAGTTTTGGGTGTAATCGAATACTAAATCGCTTTGTCCAAAAGTACTTTCTGGGTAAAAGATCCAGCTTGGAGATCCGTTGTTGTTCGCAAAAGTCATGTTGGGTAATTCAGCATCGAACCATAACCAACCTAAGTTTTCATTGAACAACCAGGCGGAGCAGTTCACAGGGCAGACCTTGAGGAAAGACCATCCCATGTTTGGCTCATAGATCCATCCGTTACCTGCGTCGTAGAAAGTTCCGATACCGGGAGCTTCATACCAACCGGAACCAAGCTCGGTGATATATGAAGACTCAAATCTTTCTTCCCCTGAGTTATTTTCCTCAATTTTACTTTCCTTAGATTCAGTCTCATTAGCAACTGGTTGAGTGATTGGATCTTTCTTATTATCGGTTTCGGAATTGTCGGTGTTGGGTTCTTCGGAAACAAAAGATGCAGCAGGTTCCGTAGTAGCTTCATTCTTTTCATTGGACTGTGCTAAATCGTCCTCGCCCCTTGTGGTGTCAGATTCATCAGAAACATCATCTGTAACCTGCTCGGATTCATTATCAATGGAAGAAGATTTATCATTTAGCTCAGTATCTGCACTAGATGCAGGGTCCAAAGAAGTGATTTCTTCCTGATTAGATTGCGCCATATCATCTTCACGAATTTCAGTGTAAGATTCATCAGAAACATCATCCGTAACCTGCTCGGATTCACTATCATTGGAAGTAGACTTACCATTTAGCTGAGTATCTATACTAGATACAGGGTCCAAAGAAGTGATTTCTTCCTGAATAGATTGTGCCATATCATCTTCACGAATTTCAGTGGAAGGTTGATCTGAAACATGATCCGCAACCTGCTCGGATTCATTATTCACAGAAGAAGGTTTATTATTTAGTTTAGTATCTACACTAGATGCGGGAGCCGAAAAAGGAGCGACTTTCCACTGCATTTCATTTTGATTTTCGGTGGCACTGAATTCAAATTCTCCGGTCAATTCTCCCGTGCTGATTTTTTCTATCCAAATGTTGAGATCCATGGCACCCTGACCCAAGGTCTCCGCATATTTTGCTTTTAATGAATTTTCTTTCGCTTCGGCACTTAATTCAAGGATCCGCTCAGCGTTGGATGCCAATACTTCATTTGCTTGGTATAGCATATTCAGTAAGTCCGCTTTTTGGCTCTCATCGAAATGAATGTGGATGGGGTTTTGATGGCTTGCGATGGAAATAGGGAAAGTGTTCTGAACTGATTCTTTTCCGTCAGAAAGTTCCAGTACAATTTCCTCTAATCCTGCAAATCCAGGTTTTGGAAGATACACCAGGTTTTGCTCCTCAAAGTAGCAATCCCCATTTTGTGGGCCTTTGGCGACGGTGAGGGTCAATTCATCATTGTCCACATCTTCCACTTCCAATTTCACCCGGAACGGCGTTTCACGGAGTCCAACTGTCATTGCATTGACTCCACGAACGAATTTGGGAGCATCGTTTTTCCCCTTCACGATTAAAGTGATGTTGGTTATATTGCTGTCCATCATGCCATCATTGGCTACAACCCGGAAAAAGTCTCTTCCATTAAAGTTTGGATCGGGTGTGTAAAGATATGAAGGACCCTCTCCTACAAGAATGCCGTGTGCGGGTTCCTCACGAATGCTAAAAGTTAAAACATCATCGTCCGGATCAGATGCAATTAGTTTGATGGGTAAGCTTCCGTCTTCCTCCACGGAGAAGGTAGATTCCGAAATCATTGGAGCCTGATTGACTTCTTCAATGGTAATTTCGACCTTGGCTAGGTTTCCATCGATTTGACCGTCATTAGTACGATATGTGAATTGATCAGGCCCGAAATATTGATCGAAGGGTTGGTATTTCCACTGGTTGGCTGAAATCTTTGTAAGATAACCATGGGTCGCTTGATCAATGATTTTGTAAGTTAGAATGTCACCATCTACATCTGAAGCCTCCAAAGTAATAATGAGGAATTGGTTTTCATTGGTGTCGAACGACAGGTTTGAGGCCACGGGTGCATCATTGGAGGGAGCCAGGTGAATAAATATTTCGGCTTCTTCACTGATGGATTCACCATCCGAGACTTGGAAACGGAGTGAATCCGTGCCATTAAAATGATTGTCTGGAATGAAGAGCCATTCTCCCATTTCCTCCCAAAGGAAGCCGTTAGCAGGTTGCTGCGAAATGAGCAGGCTCAGGGAATCTCCGTCAGGGTCCCCGTACTGGAAATCGAGCATGACAAATTCGTCTTCGGTTGCGTTGATTTCAGCTGGAGTTGCCCAGGGAGTGTCGTTGACTGCTTCAACCTCAAAACGGACAATTGCTGTTTCACTTTCCTTTCGACCATCCGAAACCATAAAACTCAATTCATCGGAACCATTGAAGTTGGGCTTGGGTGAATAGGTCAGAGAGGGGGCTTTACCACTCAGAGTGCCATTCATTGGCTCTTTGACTATGTGATAGGTAAGTTTATCCCCATCGGGGTCGGTTCCACGCAGGCTGAAAGTAAGGGAAGAATCCTCAAGTAAATTGTGAGAATCTGGATAGGCGACAGGAGCTTGGTTTTCGCGGACGGTAAGTACAACCTTGATTTTGTCATAGGAATTTTCCGGATCGTTGCTAGAGAATTCGATTTCTGCGGTGTAGTTGCCTTCCTCCAAATCGGTGGAATCAAATGCCAAAGTCAAGGATCCTTCTTTTGCTCCATCGATCGAACCGATCAGGGGGTCACCCGTGATCCACTTGGGTGCATCTTGACGAGATGTCCAGTTGAGGGCATTTTCAATGAGTTTCAGGCCATCCGTGCTCTTTTCCCATTGCTTATGAGTCGGGAAAAAATTTAGATCAACTATGGTCCCTTTGTCATCTCTAACAGTGACTAGGGGAGAACCATCTTCCCAAGAGGCAACTAGAGAGGTGTGCTGTTGAAGTTCAGAGTGGGAAATTCTGAAAGTGCCGCTAAAACTATTTACTTCCATCAGCAAAGGGTGGGCAGGAATGCTAACTTTGCCCAAGCCCATTGATTTCCTTGAGTATAGGCTTTCAATCTTGAAGAGGGAATAGCCTTCACTCCTCCATTTTCCGCCCAGAGACCAATTCTCGGAATTAGCGAATAAGATGTTTTCACCGTTCATGGTCACCACCCCCCCGCCGAGTTCCGCGTATTCGGCCATAACATCTCCCAGGGCTTGGTTATCCCAGTAGGCATAGTTGCTGTATACTATAACCGCGTCAAAGGCTTTCAACTCTTCCAGTTTTGGGGTAAGGGTTGAAACATTCACGGTGGTTACCCCGGAAATCGATTCAAAATCAGAAATTGCTTCTCCGAAATTTTTTAATTCCGAAGAAGCGTCGGCACCAAGAATGGCGACCTCTATTCCAAATTCCTTGTTACTTCCTTCATAACGTATAGCGTCTGGTTCGTCTTGATCCACATCTGAATTTTTGTTCGTTTGAAATAAGGAATATCCAGGATTAGAAAAATCAGGTGAACGGCCCTCCTGATTAAGAGTGGAGAGGATTCGATGCAGGTTTCGATTCCGGCTTTTCTTCTTGTTGGTCTCGATCAAACGAGCCTTCCATTTTCCAGAGGCTTCTCCGAGATTTGAGATCGTCACTAGACTCTCGTTGGTTTGGTCTCGCTCAAGGGTCATTGAGACCAAATCTGGAGAGAAGGATAAACTTGGTGGAAGCACTGCCTTCATCTCCATTGTGACTTCAAGTGCACTCTGATCTTGGTCATTTGAGCTGATAATTAACCTGGATGTAATCGATTCACTGGTCAAGGGTGCACCAATAATCTCAAAGCTCATTTCCTGGTGGGGTCCGAGCTTGGTTGCATTCACTTCAGTGTAAAAGGCAGTATGATCCACTAGAATTTCGTTGATTTCAAGAATATCTGTTCCAGCATTGAAGATAGTCAAAGTTCGTTTTGCTTCTTTGCCAACCCACACTTCTCCAAAGGAAAGATGGTTGGGATTCACCTCGATTTTAGGTTGACCGGTCACAGTGAGATGGACGGGAATTTCAATTGTCTCAGCAAGGGGATCATTGGTTCGGAATGAAACGATTGCTTTCTTGGAACCTGCGTTCAAGTTGGATGCATCGATGTCAAAAGCAAGTTCCACTTGATCTCCAACCTCAACAGTCCCATTTTCAGGGGCCACGGTTAACCAGTTAGGACTAAAGCTTTG
>CACMQL010000036.1 GCA_902615835.1 uncultured Verrucomicrobiota bacterium | reverse complement strand
GTCACCGAGACCACGAAGGAATCGGATCCGAAGAAGTTGGGGGTGGGGGAGTAGGTCCAGTTTCCGTCCATTGGGTCGATGGATGCAGAACCGTTGGAGGGAGCGGAGGAAATCGAAAAGTAGGACCCGTCAATCAGACCATCAGCATCGGTGGCGTTTAGGTCGCCGGATGCGGAGGAGTCTTCGGCGATGGATGCGTTGGTGTCTCCTGTCATCGAGGTGGCATCATCGACCGGGTTAATGGTCAGGTTGATGGTGATGGAATCATTGTTTTCTCCGTCACTAACCTGAACGGAGAAGGAATCTAATCCATGATAATTGGCATTGGGTTGGTAGGTGAAAGCCTGCGGAGATGAGCCATTGCCATCAACTATGGCAGTTCCATTGCTGGGAGAGGAGAGCAGAGACCAAGAGAGTTGGGATGCATTGGTGTCGGCATCGGTTGCATTCAATTCGCTGGCAGTCCAAGAGGCTGTGGTGTCCTCGTTAAGTGATTTGGATAGTGGGCCGGATCCTTGGGTGATTTCTGGAGCTTGGTTAGTGGAACCAAGAAAAGTAATAATTACAAGTCCATCCCCTTCATTTGCCCCAGCCGTGTTGTTTTGATCGGTACCCGAATTGTAGGAGCCACCACCACCTCCAGCATAGAATCCATTAGCTTCTGGGCCACCGCCGCCTCCAGAATATCCGCCACCACCTCCAGAACCAACATCACTGCCTCGACCTTGACCACCGCCACCTCCTCCAAAACCACCAGAACCTACATATGCACTCACACCGCCTAAATTACCTCCCATGCCACCATTTGAAGGATTTTTTCCTCCAGTTGCAATTGAGCCACTGTAGCCGGGAGATTCTGCATCAAACCCATCACTTAACCAACCGGCACCCCCAGCACCAAATTTTTCTACACCTGGATGAGAACTTCCATTGCCGTCGATTCCACCACCTTGTGATAAATTTGTACCATGTCCACCATTGAGAGAAACAAGACCGTATCCACCATTACTATTTGAAGAGGCACCACCACCACCACCTGCAACAAATAATGGAATTGATGAATTTGAAATCCAAATGTAGGTGCCGCCACCACCGCCTCCGATACGCCTCGCGGATGAACCTTTTTGTCCAATGATAATTTTTATTAAAGTGCCTGACGATAATGTAATTTTACCTTCTACTGAAGCTCCTTTACCGGGATATTTTGTATAATCCGTTGCAAAACCACCTTCAGCCCCTTTGACTTCGAATTTGTAAGTCCCAGATACAGGCACGGTCCATTCCTGAATGCCTTTTGTATTTACGGTAACTTTATTGGCTAGATTTGTGCCTGAGTAATTGGAATCGATTTGCACCTGAGTGGGACCTTCGCGCCCGGTCGCTCCGGCATTGGTAAAGGTGTAGGTCTGTCCGTTAAGAAAACTATTATAAAATAAAACAGAAAACAGAAATATAATATTTTGTTTCAACTTGTTCATGTTCTATTATAAATGTCCTTCTACGAAGATCGCGGAAATTTATAAGATAGTTTAATTAAAAATAGCAATAAATTTTTAAATACATCGTTGAATTATATTAGCATAAGTACTGATAAAATTACACTCTGGCCATTTTTTATTTTGTTAGGTTAAGGCAAATCAAATCGCCCCGAGCATTTCTGGCATAAAATAGCCCATTGGCCAGGATGGGCATAGTCCAGGTCTTTCCCCCAATGATTTGTTCACGATTGAGGACTTCAAATTTCTTGGGATTTACCCGGGCGATCACCCCTTCGCCCTTTTGTCCGAGCATGAGCATACGGTCGCCTGCAACGAGTAAGGATCCGACCTGCAGGCCCCGGTCGTTTACCCGCCATTGTTCCCTGCCGGTGGAGAATTGAATACAGGCAAAATCCTTGGGGCCCGCCATGTGCACATTACCATCAAAACCGTAAAGATAATCATCCACCAGAATCGCATGGTTCATGTGGGTGGATAAATTTTTGTTTTCATAAATTTTATTGAGCGATTTTCCATTCCATTGAAAGAGGGCACAGCCCCGGCGATAGCCGGTGGAAATGAAAATTTTGTCTCCCCGAATGATGGGGGTGGAGGCATTGGTTTGGTAACTGGTTTCCCATTTTTCGAAGGCAAGCGTCTGACCATTTTGGGCGTTCAGGATGACGAGGCCATCGGTTTTAAGGACTGCGATGTGCGTGTCTTTTCCGCTTTTAAAGGAGATCGGGGATCCATAGGCGGGACGATAATCCTGGCTTTTCCAGATGATTTTGCCCGAATTTTTATCGAGGGCATAGGTCGCCCCGGCTTCAATGAGTAAAAGATTGCCCATGACATAGGGAGAGCCGGCAAAGCCCCAGGCGGGAACTTTCCGCATACCTGAAATCGCCTTCATATCCTTGGACCATGCTTTTTTCCCTGAGCTGTCTTGATAGGCATGGAGCAAACCATGCTTGCTGATCGTAAAGACCACATTGCCATCCACAGTGGGGGTGGCACATGGCCCGCCTTCATGCAGGTAATCAACTATGGGTGCTGCATAGGAATCGGTCCAGATTGGCTTTCCACTCATGGCGTCGAGACAATAAACCGTTTCCTTCCCTCCCCGTTTTTGACCGTCATGTCCCATGGTAAAGAGTCGACCATTGGCAACGACCATCGAGGAAAAACCAACCCCCACTTTGGTTTTCCACTTTAAATTTTCGAGATTATTCCCCCAGTCGGATTCCCTTGATATACCGTCATGCGTGGGCCCTAACCAATTGGGCCAGTCCGCCGAATGAAGAGCGAGTGTGAAAACAAGAGGCAGTGAGAAAAGGAATGATTTCATAAAATAGATTATTCGGTGGCGGGTGGTTGTTTGATTATTTGGAGCGAAGTGGAACTTTGCCTGTCGGTGGCTTCATTGATTAATTCGCCAACCTGATCGTTCCCAACATGAATCCCAAAATCCAGGGTGAAGGAACGGGTCTCGCCAGCAGCTAGTTTTGGAACGCGACCGTATTTTCTTTCCACCAGGCGGTTGAAAGGAAAACCGGTGGCGGGCTCGATTCCGGTAACATAGCCGTCTTCTTTGGCCGCCGTGTTCTTCCAAATAGTGAGGTAGGGAAGTTCACTCACATTCCAGCGGACGGAGGTGGCAAGGTCAGCATCCCTGTTCACCAGTAATGCCATGGTTGATGAGTTCCCGTCTCCAAGTGGTTCCAATAAATAAACCTGTTCGATGAATCCTTCGGTGGGCCCAAGGTAGGTTTGCCAGGAATCGATATGTTTGGCGGCGTATTCATTCATGGGCGTAACCGAGGAGGCGGGTGCATAGACGATAGCCCCTTCTTCCAGAATCGATGATCCATAGTTGCCGTGATAAATCAGCTGAAATTCCTGGGAAGAGACACCTTCATTGGTGACCTCATCGGAAATCTGAAAAGTCCCGGATCCGGCAATGGTGGAAACTTCAGTGACCAGTTTTAGCTTAGGTCCGTAAAAGAAACTCTCATAGACCGTTCCCCTGATACGAATACGGTGGGGAGGGGAAGGATCAACCAAAACTTCATAATCGGACGCGGGAATATTCTGAATTTTTCCGTGCAGGGTGAGATCGAGGGTGGTGGGATCACCGGTGTTGTTGATAAACTGGTCAGTTCCGGGATGGCCGGCAAATTCGAGACCACAACGGACCATCCATTCATTAAAACCTTCGAGCCAGCCAAGCCCGCCCCGGCTTTCCAGATCGATATTGGAGGGGTGCACCAGTTCCTTGACCGGGGAATCCCAGCCCAAACGAATGCCGTCCATCTTTACATCGAGGATCCCCATGCCCCGGGTGGGGATGATCCGAATTTTGAGTCGCCCATCATCCAGGGTCAGAAGCTCCACCCCTTCCTGTTTTCCTCCTTTTAAAATTTCACGGGTTATGGACCACTGGGAGCTGAATTGTTTGTCTGTATGGCTTAAGGAAGAGGCGAGGGTTGTCTCTGCTGGAGTTCCAACTGTGACCGTTCCCTGATTGGAAAGCTCAATATTTTCATCCGTGGAACAGGAAAAATAAAAAAGGAGGATGAAGGGAAGGGCGGAAATTCTCATATGATTTCGGCCGCAGATTATCCAAAAACTTCTTCAAGGGCCGAACGCATCACCGTAGGGTCAGGATCAATGCCAGTCCAGTGCCGGATCCCAATCACTCCCTGGTTGACCAGCATGCCCAGTCCATCAATCACCTTGCATCCTTTGGCCCGGGCGTCCCGTACCAGGTTGGTGACGGGTGGATTGGGGATGACATCGGCCACCACCATAGCGGATGTGAGGGTATTGAGATCAAAATCCAACCGTGCGTCAATATCCGGAAACAGACCGATCGAGGTGGCGTTGATCACCACATCAGTCTCTGCGGGTATAGAGTAAGTAGAATTCCATGCGACAAAGTCAGCATAGCAGGGGAGTTTATCCTGAAGAAGTTTGGTTAATTCTTCTCCCCGTTCAGTGGAGCGATTGACGACGGTGACATGACTGGCACCGGCGAGTGCCACTTCCACGCTGATTGCCCGGGCGGCCCCGCCTGCCCCAAAAATGACCACTTTCTTCCTGGCCGGGTCGGTGAGCTCTTTCAAAGAGGAGACGAAACCCTTTCCGTCGGTATTTTCTCCGATCCATTGGCCGTCCCGGCGGACCACGCAATTGACCGCACCCATCAGGGAGGCGGATTGACCGAGACCGTCAAGATACTCGATCACTTTGACTTTGTGGGGTATGGTACAATTGAAGCCCTGAAAGCCCATCACTTTGGCACCCCGTACGGCGGCTTCCAAATCATGGGGGCCGACCTCGATGGTGAGGTAGCGCCAGTCCAGATTATGATGGCGGTAGGCGGCCTCGATCATGACCTGAGTGGGGTTTTCGGCGATGGGTTGCCCGAAGGCGGCGGTTAATTCTTGCTTGAAGTTTAATTCATTCATGTTTTCCAATAATCGGTAAGGTTCCAAATCCAGAAATCAAATCTAATCCTACATTTCCAATGAAACGACGACTCTATCTTTTTATCAATTCAACCCTGATCTTCGGAAGTTTGCTGCTTATTAATTGTGGGGGGGGAGAGAATGTTTCCTCACCCAATGTCGATGAACCCAGGAGTAAGGGAACGATTGGTGTTTCAGTTTTGACTCTGGGGAATCCCTTTTTCTCGGTGATTGCTGAAAATATGAAGAGTGAGGCGGCCAGGCATGGTTATGATGTGATCATCGTGGACGGGGATCGGAATGTGCAGAAGCAGGCCAATCAAATAGATGATTTCCTGACCAAAGGAGTGGTGGCAATTGTACTGAATCCATGCGACCGGATATCGACCGGTGCAGCCATTAAAAAAGCCAATGAAGCGGGTGTGCCCGTTTTTACCTGTGATTTAAAATGTGTGGCCGAGGGAGCGGAAGTGGTCAGCCATGTGGGATCCGATAACCTGCAGGGAGGAAAACTTGCGGGCGAGGCCATGATTGAGGCCCTGGGAGAACAGGGGGGTAAGGTGCTGGTGGTTCATTTCCCTCAGGCGAATTCCTGTCAATTACGGGTGCAAGGATTTATGGAAGTAATTGGAGTCTACAACCAGGGATTGGCGGCCGGGCAAATTGAAGTGGTCGCGGAATTGGACGGAGGTGGAGTCCGGGATGAGGGATACAAAGTGACCGAGGATACCCTGCAGGCACACCCTGACCTGGCCGGTATTTTTGCCATCAATGATCCATCGGCCCTGGGGGCGAGGGCGGCCCTGGAAAAAGCCGGTAAGCAGGACCAGGTGAAGATCGTGGCCTTTGACGGACAGCCGGAAGGAAAGCAGGCAATTAAGGACGGAAAGATTTTTGCGGACCCGGTTCAGTTTCCGGATAAAATCGGCACCAAGACCGTCGAGCTCATCTTATCCTATTTTAATGGGGAAGAAGTGCCCAGTGAGGTCTTGATTCCCACTGAGTTGTACCGGCAGGAAGACGGGTTGCAGGATTCTTCCCTCCAATAAATTGCCGGAATTTTTTTATGACGGTACCAATCATTCCGGTCAGTGAAAACGCAGCTTCCCGGAGTATGGAGCGGGCTTTGGCTATTTTGGAACACCTCGGGCGTTTTCGCAAGGGGCAGTCTGCCAGTGAAATTTCGCGGGCTATGGAGTTGACCTGGCCGAGGGATTGGAAGGCATTCATTGCATATCGGCGGTGATTTTGTACGATTATGAATATCCGGTGGGTGCAATCACCAAAATTGCACCTGCTTTCCGGATGCCGGAGCAAAGATTTGAAAAAATTGGTAAAATCTGCCTGGAATCGGCCCTTGAGGTAAGAAAAAAGGTTTTGGAATAACAGGCCATCCCGCTTGCTTAATGAAGCGTCTTCTCACTCTTCGATCAATAGACAAGCATTTTCCGGGCGTGCATGCCCTGAAGTCAGTTGACTTTGAGCTTTCGCAGGGAGAATGCCTGGCCTTGCTTGGGGAAAATGGGGCGGGCAAAAGCACCTTGATTAAAATACTGGGAGGAGCCCATTCTCCGGATAGCGGTAGAATCGAGTTGGACGGGAAAGAGGTTGTTTTTCAACACCCCACAGATTCCCTGGATGCGGGAATCGCGGTCATTTATCAGGAATTTAATTTGGTGCCGGGTCTGAGTGCGGGTGAAAATATGTTTCTGGGAATTGAACCGAATGACTACGGGTGGGTTCGGCGTGAGGATGAAATGAGAAAAGCCATTGAAATCCTGAAACGAATCGGTTCGATCATTGATCCGAATACCCGTTGTGATGAACTGACTGTGGCTGAAAAGCAGATGGTGGAGATCGCGAAGGCGCTGGTACGCAAGGCCCGTATCTTAATCATGGATGAGCCCAGTGCTGCCCTGACCAATAAGGAAGTGGAGAGACTCTATGAATTGGTGGATGAGTTGAAATCACAGGGGCTTGGCATTGTTTACGTCAGTCATCGGTTGGAGGAAGTGGAGAGGTTGGCGGACCGGGCGGTGGTGCTAAGAGACGGAGAACGAGTGGGGGAATTGCTCCGGGATGAAATGAAGCGGAACAGGATTATTGAACTGATGGTAGGCCGGCCGATGGATTCGGAATTTCCCACGGAGGCCAGGGAGGTTGGAGACCTGAGGCTCCGGGCAAGAAATCTCAGTCGGGGGAGCAAAGTGAAGAATATTTCCCTGGATGTGCGGGCCGGGGAAATTCTCGCCCTTACCGGATTGGTGGGGGCAGGGAGGACGGAAACGGTGCGGTTATTGTTTGGGGCCGATCATCGGGACGGGGGGATGATTGAATTAGACGGGAAAGAACTGACTATTCGAAATCCGCATGATGCGATCAATGCGGGAATTTGTCTACTGACCGAGGATCGAAAAGAACAGGGACTTGTGCTCGGGCTCTCGGTCAAAGAGAATTTTGGTCTTCCCAATCTTGGAAAATTTTCAAGAAATGGAATGATCGATCAAAACGAAGAATTGAATCGCTTTATTCATTATGTCGAAAGTATTTCGATCAAGATTTCGGATCCGCATCAGCTGGCTGGAAAGTTGTCCGGTGGAAATCAGCAAAAAGTGGTCCTGGCCAAATGGCTGGAGAAAAATGCGGAAATTTTGATCTTCGATGAACCCACCCGTGGGATTGATGTGGGGGCAAAATTTGAGATTTATCAATGGATGAACCAATTGGCCAAGCAGGGAAAGGGAATTATCATGATCAACTCGGAACTCCCTGAAGTGCTGGGGATGAGTGACCGGATTCTGGTCCTGAAGGAAGGAGAGTTGATGGGAGAGGTAGCCAACGGTCCAGGGGTAACGCAGGAAAAATTGATGGCCATGGCAATCGGAATCGCTGAGGAAAGGGAATCTAAAAATGAAAATTCTTAAGAAATTACTATCTTCCGATTATGGAATGCTTGGCGTGTTAGGGGTGCTGTGTGTGTTTTTCAGTCTGATTACTTTTGAAAACCAGCAGCCGGTTGGAAGGGATGCAGCGGATCGTTTGCTGGTCCAAATTCAAAACCAATTTGAAACCCCCGGGGTGGCGGTTCTTGCCGGAAAGGGGAGCGACGATGGTCGTGACTTCGTCTCCCAGTTGGAAGAGCAGTTGATGCAAGAAGGTTGGAAAGTGGAAGCCAAAATTGCGGGCAGTCCAATTGATTTGGGGAAGGCTTTACGTCAGGCGGGTGAAAATAAGCTAAGGGTAATCCTGCTTGCCTGTGAGCAAAGTTTTGCCGATTTACCTTTGGTCGAGAATTTGAAAACAACCAGCCCGGGACTGAGCCAAATGAAAGTTTTAAGCCCTGACAGTTATGGGTGGCCTAATTTTTTGAAAACCTCCAACCTGCTCAATATTGCCAATCAGATCGCGGTGATTGCGATCATTGCCATTGGCATGACGCTGGTAATCATCACCGCGGGCATAGATCTTTCGGTCGGCAGCCTGATTGCTTTTTCCGCAGTCATCTGTTGTTGGCTGATTCGGGAATGGATGGGTGGACCGGAGGCAACAATCTTGGGAATGGTGGTCGCCAGTTTGCTTGCGATAACGGCCTGCGGGGGACTGGGTTTGTTTTCAGGATCGATGATTGCTTATTTTGGGGTTCCTTCGTTTGTGGCAAGTTTGGGCATGATGATGGTGGCGAGCGGGCTGGCCTATATGATTTCCGGAGGGCTTTCGATTTACCAGATACCGTCTTCCTTTGACTGGCTCGGGCGCGGTGATTCCTTTTTGGGGATCCCGAATGCCGTGGTGCTGATGGTATTGCTGTATGTCGCTGCCCACTTTCTAATGAGCCGAACCACGGCCGGACGCTATGTCTATGCCGTGGGAGGAAATGCGGAGGCTGCCAGGCTTTCGGGCGTGCCGGTCAAGAAAGTGATACTCTGGGTCTATGCCTGTTCGGGGATGTTGGCGGGACTGGGAGGGGTGGTCATGGCTTCCCAGTTTCGGAGCGGAGACCCGAAGTACGGTCTGATGTATGAATTGTATGTAATTGCCGCGGTCGTGGTGGGTGGCACTTCCCTATCGGGTGGCCGGGGAAAGGTCTTTGGCACCTTGATTGGGGCCTTCATTATTGCGGTTATACAAAACGGGATGAACTTGACCGGGGTACAGAGTTACACCCAAAAAGTGGTGCTTGGTCTCGTACTTCTCGCCGCGGTGCTACTGGATATGCTGAAAAAGCGGGGTTGGAAGCTTAGTTCTTAAAGGACTGCCATTAATCCAGTCGTTTAAGCCTCGCCTTCATGATTAGATAGAGTTCCCGACTGATCCAGGCATCGGTGGCGGCGTAGTTAATCTGGGAAGAGGTGAGGGGGCGCTTTTGCCAGTTGGAAAGTTGAGCGGACTTGGAGAGGCGTTGTCTGAAAAAAATTGCGGTGAGGTTACGGAGCCCAGTCTGTTCAATCTTAAGAGATTTGGCCAGGGTGGCCAGGTCTTCAAACCCCCCCGGATCAAATTCTTCAATTTTGTTCAGGTTTTTGAGGTCGTCCTTGATGGCCACACCCGTCTTGATGATTTCAGGATCCGCCAGAATATCGATTAGGGGACCAAGTTTCATCACCGGATAAAGTCGGAAAATGAAGGCCTGATCAGCCGTGGCCAATTGAATCAGGGCGGGTGGGTTATTGGGACCCCGCTTGAAATTTGGCTTACATTCAATGTCAAAACCGAGAACCCGTTGTTTTTTCAAACGGGAGGCAAACCGGTTGAAGGATTTTGAATCCTCCGCTACCTGAATGGCACCGTGAAATCGGATGAGCGGTAATTCATTGATGATCTCTTTGTCCAATCTTGAGGGAATTTCATCATCATGAGGCGGAGATGTGGGCATAAATTACAGTGACAGGACGAGGCCGTCGTATGTCATAATTACCTCATGGGGATGGCTTCGCGGAGAAGGTGCTCCGGGGATACCGGGCTTGGCCTCCCTTACCGCAAGTCTTGATCGTTGAAGAAATTTTTTGGTGTGGGCAAGAAAGTCGGTCAGGTCCTGATCACTGGCACCAGGATCATGATGGAAGATCGCCAAAGTTTCCACCTCGCCCCGGGCGGCCAATTCAACCCCCATGACATTACTGGAGTGGCCCCAGTGTTCACGGGTGGAAATCGATTGTGAATGGGAGTAGGGGGCATCGAAAATTAGAAGATTGGTCCCCTTGATGAAATCCAGGTAATCATATTGTTTACCGTGAGCAATGTTTGGATGTTCGGAATCAGTGGAGTAAACGACTGATTTTTCACCCTGGTCCACCCGATACCCGTAGGAATCACCCGGGTGGTTTTGCTGATAGACGGTCACCCTTGTGTCACAAGCTTCCACGGTGTCGCCGGGAGCATGCTTGACGAATAATATCTCGGCCTGCAAGGTATTAAAATCGATGGGGAAGTAAGGAGTACGCATTTGTTCACGCAGGAAATTTTCGATATTCTCGTGCGCCCCATGAATAATGATTTTATTTCCAGGTATAAAAGCTGGAGCAAAAAAGGGAATGCCTTGAATATGATCGTAGTGGAAATGAGACAGGAAAAGATGAAATGTCTGATTGGACAGACCGCTGGCCATAATCTCGCTTCCCAAAACCCGTAATCCGGAACCTCCATCGAAGATAAGCCAGTCGGGTGACCCGGTTTCAATCCGCACGCAAGGGGTGTTGCCCCCAAAAGTCGATCCCTGATGAAAGGGTAAAATTTTCGCCACAAATTCCCGAATCTGGGATTCCGAACGCAGATCCTTGCCTCTGGCTGCAAGAAGGGCGGACACGACCTTCTCTTTTACTTCAGAGGCATTGGAGGCAGTAGGAATCGATCCTCGGGTTCCTTTAAAATGAACATTCATGATGAAAGAGAAGTCCTTTTTTTCCTTAAACATAAGGGAAATGGCAATGATATTTTTTGTTTTGGTTATGCCACCGGGTTGGTCAAGATTGACGATCTGTGCTTGAGTAATTTGAAAGCAGTGATCATTTTCAGAAACATGTCCCCAACTTACGACATCAACCAACAAATCTACCAGGCAGGACAAAACTTAGTGAGTTTTGCCCAAATGCTTAACTATTTTATTGATCCTGCTTACAGGAAGGGAAACTTATCGAGGATTTCCGATATGCATGTGAAAATTGGCCGGCCCGTAAGTTTCAGAATTGATGATGACCTTACCGCGATGCCTGAAGGCGTGGGCATGACGGACGAGGTAATGAAATATATGCTGGGGATATTACTGAGTGAGAAAAATCTCTCGATTGTCCTTAATGAGGATGATCCTCAGGATGTGGATACGGCTTTTGAATGGAAAGAGCAGGGAGTGAATTTCCGTTTGAATGTTTTTCGTGACCGGGACGGTCTTGCCTTTGTGATGCGGGTCCTTGCCTCGGTGATTCCACCCATCCAGGAGGTGGGCCTCCCCTCCGAGCAGATCTGGCAGGATATATCCGTCCTTAAGCGTGGGTTGGTGCTGGTTACCGGGGTCACCGGAAGTGGTAAATCGACTACCATTTCTTCGCTGATTAATCACATCAATTTATACCGAAAGGCCCGAATTATTACTTTGGAAGATCCGGTTGAATTTCTTTTCAAAAGTGAAAGCTCAATGGTCTCGCAGAGGCAGGTGGGGCAGGATGTCTCGAGTTTTTCCAGTGGGCTTCGCAGTGCTTTGCGTGAAAACCCGGACATCATCTTTGTTGGTGAGATTCGGGATACGGAGACAGCGTCGCTTGCTCTGAGTGCTGCGGAAACCGGTCATTTAGTCTTTTCCACCCTTCACACCCGAGATGCAAAGGGGGCTTTGAGTCGGATTGTTGACATGTTTCCCTCGGAACAGACCAAAAGTTTGTGCCTCCAGTTATCTTTCAGCCTGTCTTATGTCTTGAGTCAGAAACTGGTACCAAGGGCGGATGGAAACGGAAGAATCCTGGCAATGGAAGTGTTGAAAAATGTGCCTGCGCTTGGAAATCTGATCAGGACCGGAAATTGGCAGCAGGTTTACTCGACCATGGAAACTCAATCGAAAGAAGGAATGATGACCATGGAGCAACACCTCCTGCATCTTTTTCAGCATAACATTATAACCAAAGAATCAGCGGTCGCATATACCAATGAAGCCAGTTTACTCGAAAGGCTGGGTTAGTTGCTGCTTTCTCCAATAAGTGTTATAGTGGAGGAAATTATATGAGATTACGCTCCAAATATTCTTTTTTTAGCCTAACGGCTCTCATGGGACTGGTGGTGCTAATGAGTTATGTGATCGGAGCCAAGAAAAATCAAAAAAAACTGGGGGGGGAACTTCCGGTAAAACCGACAAAAAAAGTGATTATGGATGATACTGAATGGAAGGAAAAGCTAACTCCTGAGCAATACCGAATCTTACGCAAGGCTGGAACGGAAAGACCTTACGGAGAAGTTTATTCGGCTTTTAAGAAACAAGGCTCCGGCAAATATGCCTGCGCCGGCTGTGATACGGAGTTGTTCAGCTCCAATGAAAAATTTGATTCCAAATGTGGCTGGCCTTCCTTTTATGATCCTTCACAAGCCAAGAATGTAAAGACTTCGGTCGATTATATATTGGGCTATCCCCGTACGGAGGTTGTTTGTGCCGTTTGCGAGGGACATTTGGGGCATGTCTTTACCGGAGAAGGTTTCGATACGCCAACCGACAAAAGATACTGTATCAATGGTACAGTGTTAAAATTTGTACCTGATCAACCGCCTGGTTCTGAAAAAAAATCCCATAAGCCGGCTGCCCCTTCAAATTAATTTTCATCGATTCAATTACTAAATCCTTACCATTTCTGCCCGTGTCCCCTCCTTCAAGCCGTGGTTTGGAAAGTTTGAATATCCTGTCACTGGGAATCCTTGCCCTGTGGGGAATTTTTTCGAATTCAATCCAGTCTCTTGCGGCTGAAAGTACCGGTTTCTCCCATGGAGCCACAAATGTGACTATTCCAAATTTTGGAGCGGATGGGAAAATATCCTGGGAATTAGAGGCGGAAGAAATCCTGCTGGAGGAGTCCTCCATTTATCAAGTGAAGGAACCAAGCCTGAAAATGATGACCGATGCGGAGACCATCACCAAAGCCTCCAGTCAAGCCGGTGTATTTGACCTGAACCAAGGTTCAGCACACGGAGGCTCAACACTTAAAATACTGGGTGATATTTTTCATGCCCAAGGGAGCCAATGGTCCTGGCAAGAGCTCCGTGCGGAGGGAAAGCATCATTTGACTTTCGCATCCGATGCTTATGTACATTTCCAGACGGGTCTTAATCCGGTTTTGGCAAAACCGGACAGGGTGGAAAAAAAGACATCCACAATGAAAAAGGAGATCGAAAGCACACAGGTTACTGCGGATGAGATGGAATTTTTTGCCATGAAAAAGGGCGGATACCGTTTTATCCTCGATGGGAATGTTTCCATACAAAGTGAATCCCTGAAGATTGAATGCATGGAAATGGAAATCTTGATGGAAAAGGATCGTAATCAGAGTGGGAGAAGCTACGGGCGGATTGCAGAAGTACGGGCCAAGGGCGAGGTGAAAATGAGGCAGACGGCAAGGGTTTGCATGGCTGACAGTCTTATTTTAGACACCATCAACGGAAAAGGATTATTGACCGGGAATGCCCGGGTGGAAGATGCCGAGTGGGGAGTGGTAACGGGAGAAAAGGTGGAGTTGAACCGTGAATCCGGAAAAGCCCGGGTTTTGGGGGATAAAGATTCACGCCCCCGCTTAGAACTTCCAAATCTTGGTAAGATAAAATTGCCGGGTTTTAAATCAGATAATCAGGATTCCAAGTGATGGAAGAAAGCCAACTCAAAGCCGTAAGCCTTCGGAAATCGTACCGCAAGAAAGAGGTTGTGCGTGGCGTTTCCATCGAGGTTGGAGGAGGAGAAATTGTGGGGTTACTGGGACCCAATGGAGCTGGCAAAACCACCACCTTTTCGATGATCGCAGGTTTTGTGAGACCGACGGAGGGAAAGCTTGAACTTAATGCCAAGGATATTACAGGGCTGGAACCCCATCAAAGGGCGAAGCAAGGATTGGTTTATCTCCCACAGGAATCATCGGTGTTCCGTAAGCTTACGGTGGAAGACAATATTCGTGCGATTGCAGAAACATTAAAAATTTCCCATTCCGAGCGCGAGGAATTGGTGAAAGACAGGTTGGCAGAGTTGGGCTTGACCCAGCTCGCTAAGCAGAAGGCCCACACTTTAAGCGGAGGGGAAAGAAGGCGGCTTGAAATTACCAGGGCTCTAGTCCTTAACCCGCGTTTTCTCCTCCTGGATGAACCCTTTAGTGGGGTGGATCCAAAAAGTGTCAGTGAGGTCAACAAAATCATGATTAATCTGAAGGCTAGGGGGATCGGAATTCTCTTGACCGATCACAATGTTCGGGAGACTCTGCGGGTGGTGGATCGAGCTTACTTGCTCTATGAAGGATCGGTGCTTGCCCATGGAGATGCTGCATTTTTAATATCAGATCCGGAAACGAGGCAAAAGTATTTAGGTGATGATTTTGAGAATTAACCCTGATTAGACATGACATCTTCCAAAACAAAATCTCAGGCAGTCGAAAGTATTGCAGTCCGCGAATTTTTTTCCTCCTTCGGCAAACAGCTTAAGCTACGCTTAGTCACGAGCGATAAAACATTGTCGCGCAGTACCATCAAAGAAAAGAGCGTTAATCGACCAGCTCTCGCCGTCACGGGTTACTTTAAATATTTTGCAAATAAGAGAATCCAGCTGTTTGGGGCTGGAGAGATGGCTTTTTTCCGCGAGCAATCGGCCGCCCGTAGAAAAGTCGTGGTTGAGACCATGGTGGCCAAGCGGATTCCATGCGTGGTTGTGTCAAGAAGCCTGGCCCCGACGCCTGAGATGGTAGATGTGCTCGAGCAGGCAGGAGTCCCCTTGTTCAGAACGCCCTTGAGTTCCAAAGCCTTCACAACGGAAGTTACCGTGCTTCTCGAAGAAAGATTTGCCCCACGTACCAGTTTGCATGGAACCCTCCTTGAAATTCGAGGAGTGGGGACCCTGATCAGGGGATCAAGCGGCGCGGGTAAGAGTGAGGCAGCCCTTGCCCTGATTGAACGGGGTCACAGTTTAGTGGCTGATGATTTGGTTAAAGTTAAGTTATTGAGCGATCACACTCCGATTGGCTTTTGTGATCCCTTAAGTCGAGGGTTCATGGAGTGCCGGGGCATAGGAATTATCAATGTGGAGAAATTATTCGGTAACCGTTTTGTGAGAATTGAAAAAAGGATTGATCTGGTGGTAACCTTAATTGAAGAAGCGGTTAATGCGGAGCCTGACAGGACAGGACTGGACCGAAAGTACTATGAGATTTTAGGTTTTGATGTTCCCCAGATGGAGATTCCAGTCAGAACGGGAAGGGATATTGCGAGGCTTATTGAAGTGGCAGCCATGGTTCAGGCAGCAAGACAATTTGGATATGATTCTGCGGATGACTTGAACGAAAAACTTTTAAAGAAAATGAAATATTAGGGAATCTCCCCAGCGGATTTATGGAAATCAGATTTCTATAAATAGCATAGAATCAAGGAGCTGTGGTAAGGGTAAGCAGGCAATAATATTGCAACCCAAAAAAGGAAAAAAACTTACAAACCAAATGATGTGAATAAGTTGTGAGAAACTTTCCTTCACAGAAATGATTTTTTTCTTGGTTTCGTTTGTTTTCTTCTTCAAAAGAAATGCATCCCTAATGTAACAAATTAATCATCATTCATTTTATGACATCCAAACTAAAAGTATGCAAATACCTGATTATTATGTATTTACATGCTTTATTACGGGACTTCGTATCCTTGTGCACAACTCTGTTTTTTTT
>CACMQL010000035.1 GCA_902615835.1 uncultured Verrucomicrobiota bacterium | reverse complement strand
ACTAACAATGCACCACCTGCTTCTCCCTCAAAGGTTGGGGATTCAAATTCAAGTGTTGGGTTATCTGAATCTCATGACTCTTCGATCAAGAAACTTTCTGGGATTGTGAATACAGGAAATGAATTGCTAATTGAAGAAACAGAAGAATCTGAAATTTTATTTAACGGGTTTTCCAATGAATATTCTTCGCTTACTTTCACTAGTCATCTTGGATCAATAAGGAATATCCATTTACATCAGCATGACAGACTGAGTAAAGCTTATGACATGCCCCAACCCGGAACTCCTTTACTGGGAATTTCTTTTCACAAGACAGATGGGTCTGAAATTAGTTTATTTAGTAATACCAAGAATTTCTCCGGGAATGAAGTCTCGAATAATCGGAAAATTTTATTCGAATGGATTTCAGATGAGAAACTTAAAATTACTCGTGAATACTGGCGTGAGGATAATTCTTCTTATGTTATTAATCACAGAACCTCGATTGAAAATCTTAATAATTATCCGGTGCAGCTGGATAAAATAAAATTACACCTTGGCTCGGCCTTTCAAATTCCAAGGTTGTACAATCCATTCGACAATTCTTCAACCTACCTGAATGTGGGTTATTACAACTCTGGACCACCTCTGGCCGAAGGTTGTTCCTGTGCCAAATGCAGTGGTAGAATTGATGGTGAAGCCGAGGAATTCATACAACTAAATGAAATGGGTACAAACGGACAAATGGAACCCAGGCTTTTATCGGAAGCTAAATGGGTCTGCGTTAATAATCAGTTTTTCGTCAATCTAATCAGACCCATTAATTCTTTGGGAGAAATATTAGTTGAGGGTGAATCAGTTAAAAACAATGATTCCAATAAAACCGCCATTCAATCAGGACTTGGAGGTAAGATTACTTTTGCTCTCGGAGTTTTGGCTCCCGGAGAATTACGCAATTTGGATTTTGAAGTTTATTCGGGACCCAAAGATTATAAATTGCTCTCAGAATTAGGTTCGGACCAAAATAAGGTGATGCAGTTTGGAGTGTTTTGGTGGATCTCGGAGCCTCTTAGCTATTTGCTGGATTTGTTCAGTGGTATACTCGGAAGTTATGGATGGGGTATCATTGTATTGACGATCTTGATGAAACTCATCCTTTGGCCTTTGACTGCCAAGGCCACCCGTTCGCAGAAAAAAATGCAGGCTTTACAGGAGCCGATGGCTGCCCTTCGTGAAAAGCACAAAGGAAGTCCGCAAAAACTGAATCAGGAAATGATGAAGTTTTACAAGGAGCATAAGGTAAATCCATTTGCGGGCTGTTGGCCAATAATGATTCAGATACCCATTTTTTTGGGGATGTTTTGGATGCTTCGGTCGGCGGCTGAATTGTATGGGCAAGAGTTTTTATGGGCACGAGATCTGTCTGAGCAGGATCAGATTACAGAAGTTTTTGGATTTTCTGCCAATTTACTTCCAATCCTTATGGTTGTTACGCAATGGTTCCAGATGCGGCTCACCCCGATGCAACTTGGGCCACAAATGAGTGAAGCTCAAAGGATAAATGCGAAAATGATGCGGTTCATGCCTTTCATGTTTCTCATTTTCCTCTATTTCTTTTCCTCTGCCCTGGTTCTTTATTGGACGATTCAAAACCTAATGACCATCCTACAGACCTTAGTAACCAAGAGGGAACCTCTTAAGGGTGAGAAAGCTAAGAAAATAGAAAGTAATCCAAGAGACAGCACTGATCGAAATACTGTGATTGAGGAAAAAAATGGTCTGGAAGAAATGAGTGACGAAGAGAAAAGGCACAGAAATTTTCTTGGATTGAAATTGAAAGGGCCCTTGAAACCAGAGGAATTGGATCGATTGTATAAGCAAAGACTATCTCATTACTCCGATAATAAACTCGCAGAAATGACTCCATCCAAGAGAAAAGCTTCATTGGAGAAAAAGGATAAGACGGAGCAGGCGTATAAATTCTTAAGAGAAAGAATAAGCAAGCATACTTGACGAATTTAGATTCCTATATTCAATCAAATCAAATATGGCTGGACATAGTAAATGGGCGACGACCAAGCGTCACAAAGCGGCAGTTGATGCAAAGCGTGGCAAAATCTTTAGTGTGATTAGCAAGGAAATTTCTTTGGCAACTCGCGATGGAGGTAAAGATCCGGAATTTAATCCCAGGCTAAGGACTTTAATCACCAAAGCAAAACAGGCGAACATGCCTGCGGATAACATCGATCGTGCGATCAAAAAAGGAGCAGGAGAGTTGGGCGGTGTAATTATAGAAGAGCTTTTGTACGAAGGATACGGTCCGGGCGGGGTTGGTTTGATTGTTGAAGTAACAACAGACAACAAAAATAGATCAGCTTCCGATGTACGCAGTGCTTTCTCAAAAGTTGGGGGAAACTTGGCCGGGGCGGGTGCGGTGGCTTTCAATTACAAAAGGAAGGGTCAGTTCCTTATTGCGAAAAATAAGATGGAGGAGGATACGATCACTGAGTTGGCTATGGTAAATGATGCTGAAGATATCATTTCAGAAAGTGACCATTATGAAATTGTTTGCGAGACTGCACAATATGATGCACTTGCAGAAGCCCTGAGTAAGGCAGGAGTAGAAGCGGATTCATCCGAATTAGCCTATTTACCAAACAATATTGTTCAGATTAGCGACGCGGAATCTGCCAGAAAAGTTCTGAAATTAGTTGAATCTCTTGAAGATTTGGAAGATGTAAAAGCTGTCCATGGAAATTATGACATGGATGAATCTTTGCTCGAAGCATTTTCTGGCTAAATTAAACAATTGGGGGAAATCTTACATTTACCCTCAATGCAATGACTCAAAAAGATAACGAATATTCAGATTCTTCAAGGAATGTTGGACTGGTAGAAGAGAAATCTTTTATATATCCAGAGACATTTACAGTGGATGGTGGTTACTTAAATGGTTTTACACTCGCGTATGAAACATATGGAGAACTGAACGCAGAAGGAAACAATGCTATTCTCATATGCCATGCATTGACAGGGGATCATCATGTTGCTGGGGTTTATTCAGGTAAAGATTCCAAACCGGGTTGGTGGAATCATGTAGTTGGACCAAATAAATCTATAGATACCAACAAATTTTTTGTAATATGCTCAAACTGCTTGGGAGCCTGCAGAGGTTCAACTGGACCATCTTCAGGTTCATCCTTCGATGAAATGCATGGGGCCAATTTTCCTGACTTGAGTATCAGTGATATGGTTCGTGCCCAAAAACTTCTTCTTGAACATCTTGCGGTGTATCAGCTTTTTGCGGTGGTTGGGGGAAGCATGGGAGGCATGCAGGCACTGCAGTGGATTTTTGAATACCCGGATTTTCCCAAGAAAGCAATTATTATAGCAGCGACCGCCCAGCACTCGGTACAGACAATTGCTTTCAATGAAGCAGGCAGGCGATCGGTTACAGGTGATCCTAACTGGAAAGAAGGAAATTATGACATTGGAGAAGGACCAACCAATGGGCTTTCAGTTGCTAGAATGATGGCACACATTACTTATCTTTCTGACCGTGGAATGGAAGAGAAATTTGGCGGGGAAAAAAGACTGGACGCCCAAAGTGACTTTGAATTCAGTGTCCAGAGATACTTAGACTACCAGGGTGAAAAATTTATTAATCGTTTTGACGCGAATTCATATTTGAAATTAACAGAGGCATTGGACCGTTTCGATTTGGTTGGAGAAAATGGTCTAGCCAATAACCTAAAAAACGTTGAGGCAAACACGCTGATAATTGCTTTCTCCAGCGACTGGCTTTATACACCGGAACAGAATAAGAGAATAGCCAGAGCCTTACAGTCCAAGGGGAAACCAGCTTCCTATATACAAATTGATGACATGCATGGGCATGACTCCTTCTTAATAGACTCAGTTCCATTTTTACGGGCAGTGCGGTTGTTTTTAGAGGGTGGCGGACAAAAGGAAGGTAACGGTTCGGAACCAGATGGTTTCAGAAAACTTAAAAATCGATATGAAGTAAAAAAAGAAGCTGACTTTAAAGTTATCGATAACTGGGTTGAGGATGGTTCTAAAGTTTTAGATCTGGGATGTGGTCGCGGGATATTACTCGAGCATCTCCGAGAAACCAAGGGAGTCAGTGGACTGGGCTTTGACATGGATCTTGAAAAAGCAATATCCTGTGTTTCGAGGGGAGTTTCCGTGAACCAGGAGGATATTCGTCTGGGCTTAAAGCATATTGATGATGACTCATTTGACTGGGTTATTTTTTCCCGAATGGTGGAAGAACTGCCAGAACCCGGGGAAGTTCTCAAAGAAGCTCTACGTGTGGGAAAAAGAGTTGCTGTAAGCTTTGTCAATCACGGTTATTGGAAGAACCGGCTTAATTTCATATTCAGGGGGAAACGTGTCTACAATGAGGTTTATCCACATAAATGGGAGAGCAGTCATTTAAGTAATCATTTTTCTATAGATGAATTCGAGGAATTTTGTAGTAGCCTAAAAGATGTTTCACCTGGATGTATAGCACGAATTGGAAGAAAAGTTTTTCACTTGGGAGACTGGATCGGCGAGTGCAAGCGAATGCCAAATCTTAGAGCGGGGTTGGCAATTTATGAAATTGTAAAAGAAAAGGGATAATTCACATCTTGCCACGATTCCAACGATAGGCAGAACCATATCCCCACCCCAGTCCGACCACCAGTCCTCCGGCGTGGGCCCAATTGGCAACGCCGCCGAAAATACCCGTAAAACAAATTACAAAAAAACCAAATAAAACCATCGCAATGATTGGATCTAACTGAAAACCGTCCCCTGGGTCTAATTTAGATTTGATCCAGACATACCCAAACAGGCCAAAAACTACTCCAGACATACCCCCAAAATTGGGGCCAGAAATAAGAAATTGGGAAAAGTTTGAACAAATGGCCAAAACGGCCACAAAAGTTGCGAAGAATTTCCATCCTTTTTTAGCTTCAATTTGATTACCCAGATCATGCAGCCAGAACATGTTAAATAAAATATGCCAAAAGCCAAAATGGAGAAATATGGGAGTAATCACCCGCCATATTTCTCCAGATATAACTTCGGAAAGTTGACCTCCCATGGTCTCTGACATAAACAATTTGCCTACCATTTGAGTATTTTTTCCAAATGCCGAAAGAAGAAAAACCCCAACACTGGTGATAATCAGTGAAAGAGTTACGGGGCCAGGACCGTGACGCGTTGTTTTCCAGCGATCTCTAAAGTTTATTTCCTTGAATCTCGATTTTTTTGGGCTTGGGTTTTTGGGGGTGGTTTGACCGGGAGAAGAACTCAAGAAAATGGGGTCATCAGGGTTTTCAGCAAACTGAATTTGTTTTTCCGTGGCAAAATCAATTTTATCCTCATCCGCCACCCATATGGTCCAAATACTCAGTGAGTCATCTTCTTCCAAAGAAGAATCGACCTCGTGATTCTTGAGATATTCCCAAAACCGCAATGCAAGTTTTTCCTGTTCAAACTGTCCGACTTTGCGCATTTCCTTAAAATAAGTACTAACTTTGCAATAGCGAGAAAATGCCGAAGAAAATTGAATTAAGTCCTTCTATTCCAATTGCCATTAAATTTTGAAAGACAGGGATATTTACAAGTAAGATTAAAGCAAAAAAACCATATTTAGAAAATTTTAAAAAAGTTTCATCCTTCATGTTTATGACATTTTTAAGGATGTGAGAACCGTCCAATGGGGGAATGGGCAAAAGATTGAAAAGAAAGAGTACGGCATTAAGGGAAACAACTTGGTATAACAGCATCAATCCCGATTCCCCCAAAGCAATGAATCTATTAAACAATCCAAAACCAAGTGAACAAAATAGAGCAATGAAAAGATTCGAGAGGGGTCCGGCAATGGTTATCAGGAGGTCATCGCGTTTTTTAGTCTCTAGATTAGGCAAAGAAATTTGGACCGGTTTTCCCCAACCTATAATTGCAAAGCCAGGACTTGCAAAAATTATAATGAGGGGGATTAGTAGAGTTCCAATTGGGTCAATATGAGACCGAGGATCTAAGGTCACGCGCCCCTGCTCTTTTGGAAGAGTGTCTCCCAATTTATCTGCCACCCAAGCATGGGCCCACTCATGAATCGTTATGCAAACGATTAGCAGCAGAAAAAGAATTATTTTTTGTTCCTCTGACACTCAATCTGAAAAAGAAGATTGTCTCATCTTTTGGGTGTTAACAATGAGGCGAATTTTCCCATTTGAATTTTGTTGTGCACTAATTTGGTCAGCCTGGATAGATTGGATGAGGTTTTCTTCCCTAAGTGTTTCAGTCACCTTTTGTAAACGGGCAAGATGTGGGTCATAAAATAATGATCTGATCAAACCGGTTTTTTTGGTTTGCTTGGTAGATGGCGTCTTTTCTGGCTTTGATTTCTTCAGAATTGAATTCAGCAATGTTTTCTTTGAGTTTGCGAGTGACTTTGTGGAAACTTCTTCAATCAAAAGTCTTGCCTCTTTTCTATAATTTAATTCAACCATGATCCGGGCTCTACAGAGTTTAATGTAGTCGATTTCAGGGTCGCTAAGAATCGATTGAAAGTCATGGGTTAACTTATTCCATTCCTCTAGGGCAGCTTTACTTTCTGCTTCGGAACAATCAAAGAAGCTCTGTGCAAAACGTAGTCTATATTCGAAGGATTTTGGTTTTTTTTCGGCAGCCTTTGCGAAGCATTCGTGAGCGAAAAATTCGATCGATTTTTTACCCAAGATTTGCGTATTGGCTAATTGTTCTGCAAATAAATGTAAGAAATTACCTAAGTGAAAGTGATATTCTGCGACGGAGGGGTTGATCTCAACAGCAGATGTGAAAAAAGGAAGGGCATCAAGAGGTCTATTGTTTTCCACTAGAAAATTCCCTATTTGCTGCTTTACCACCGCAAGTTTTGGATTTAACGAGTCAGCCTTTAAGAAAAATCCTATGGCATGACTTTCTTGGCCAACCTTATTCAAAAACTTGCCGTAAAGTATCAAAGCATTGGTGTCATTTGGGTTTTCGGCAAGATGGGCTTCATAGAGGGCAACTAATTCCTGTGCATTTCTGCTTAATTCTATGGAATCTGTAGCATCAGAATTTAATGTAAAAAATTTCTTCTCATATTTGATTATTTTTAAGAGATTTCTCTCCGCAAGAGAGTACTCCTCTCCTTGGCAAATCTTCCCCATTAAACATGCAAAAATAAGGATTCTGAAAGCTTTAAATGGTCGTTGAAATATCATCTTTGACAGGACATAATTATCATCCTTGAAGAGATCAATATTTACAAGCTTCTTAGCTAAGTTAATCCCTAATATGTATTCTATGTATTCAAAGCTTTTACTTTTACTTCTTACCACGCTGCCAAACCTCCACTCAAAAAGTATTGATCAGTGGTCACCAAGTGTAAGTTATCTGGAAGTTGTTGAGCTTGCTAAGGGAGGTTCATCTTATTTTCAGGGACTCCTTGGTGTTTTTCTACGCTCTGGAGAGTTTGGCAGTTCTGTAAACATCAATTTGGCCAAGCAATGGTCGGAAGTTGCCTATCGTAATTCTCACCCCTTTGGTTCTTATAATTTAGCCAATATTGCAATGCTGGAAGGAGATTTTGCCAAAGCAACGCAGCACTATCAAGATGCAGCCTTGTTACTTCAAAGAAAGGCTTCCGACGGAGACCCAGTGTCTATGTACTGCATGGGAGAAATCGATTTCCAAGTGATTCCCACCAATGTTCCAAGAGCCTTGGAGTGGTTCAAAAAATCCTCAGACTTGGGGTATCCGCAAGCTCAGGCAACGCTTGGAGCTCTTTATTTAAACGGATTACCTGGTTTATTGCCTAAAAATACAAAGGAGGGTATTAGTCTTCTATCAAAAGCGGTGAGGAAAAAGTCGCTCACGGCCAGATTTAATCTTGGTATGGCTTATCTGAACGGGGATGGGGTTAAGACAGATGCCGGGAAAGCGGTTCAGTGGTTACGGGTTGCAGAAAGCCAAAATTTTGCTGAGGCTCAATATACTCTCGGGTTACTTTTACTTGAGGGAAAAGATGGAGTCGAAAAAAATACTGTGGAGGGTCTTACATTCTTGGAAAAAGCCTCCGCTCAAAATCATCAATTAGCCACCCGCTATCTGGAAAAATATCAAGGTCTTGAAAGCACTGTATCCTCATCCCCTTTAGCGGAAAACTTTTCAGCAAATGATCAGGAAAGGCTCGAAAATGCAAAGAAAGCCTACACCGGAGTCGGTTCCAGCAAAAATTATGACAAAGCGTTTGCCCTGTTTTATCCATTGGCAAAAAGCGGAAATGCAGAGGCTGCTCGATTTGTTGGATTAATGAAATTTTCAGGCAAAGGAACGAACAAGAACATCAAAGAAGCAAGGCAATGGTTGTCAGTTGCCTCCCAAAAAGGAGATATGTCAGCAAAGCAACTTCTGGAAAAATATAAGTCCTTGTTTCAGTGATTTAAAAATAATTTTTACAATAATCAAGGGCATTGGCATTTTAATGCTTAAACCAATTAGGTAAGGTGGAATTTGTAAATAATCTTCCCATCAGTTTTCATTTCAAAGAAATTAGAGAATTTTGGAGCAAAGAATTAAATTTTGCAATCAAAGCACCTACAGGTTCAGGAAAATCATTGGGATTACCCCTGTTTTTATCGAAGCAAAAGCTTGTTGAGGGAAAAATATTAGTTGTGCAGCCAAGGAGGGTTGCAGCTCGGAGTTTAGCCAAAACAGCGAGTAACTTTTGCAATTCTAGAGTTGGAGAAGAGGTTGGGTATCAGGTCAGGTTCGATAGTCGAGTGTCCACCGAGTCCAAAATTATTTATCTGACTGACGGAATGATATTTCGGTTTTTACAAAATCCGGTGAATCTCAGGGGAGTAGATTTAATTATCTTTGACGAGTTTCATGAGAGGAGTCTATATATGGATGCTTCATTAGCTTTGGCAAAGTCCCAAAGGGAATGCGGGAAAATTCATGCAAGAATAATAGTTACCTCCGCTACGCTTGAGCTTGAGAAAATAAGCAAATTTCTAAAAGCCAGTAAAGGTTTGGAAGTTAAAACGAAATGCTTTCCCGTAGAAATCTTCTACAAAGCAGTTACATCCAAACAAGCTTTGTCAACTCAGGTTTGTGAAAATCTTGAATTTCTTCTTCCCCGATACCAAGGAGATGTCCTAATTTTTATGGATGGTGCCACACTAATCAAGAGAACAGTTCATGAAATTGAAAATCGTCTGGGGGCTAAAAATCTAGATGTTTTGGCTCTTTTTGGAGAAATGTCCCACCAAGCCCAAGATTATGCCTTATCTCCATCCCAAAAAAGAAAAATAATCGTCAGCACTAATCTTGCCGAGACCTCCCTGACCATTGAGGGAGTTTCAATAGTAATTGATACGGGCATGGCAAAAAAGCATCGCTTTGATCCATATCGAAGAGTCAATGTTTTGCTTTCGGAACCAATAAGTAAAAGTTCTGCTTCGCAACGGGCAGGCAGGGCAGGCAGGTTGTCACCTGGGGTTTGCTTGCGGATGTGGTCCGAAAAAGAGCACGCCCACAGGGAAGAATTCGACGAAGCAGAAATAAAACGCCTGGACTTGAGTGAAATTTATTTAAATTTAGCCGCGGCAGGTTGTAATCCTGATACAATGAATTGGTACGAATCGCCTTCGAAACTTCGATTGCAGGAGGCGGAGAATTTTCTTGCTTCAATCGGAGTTTTAGATGCAAAAGGATCCGTTTTACCTGCGGGTCATCGTTTGTCTCATTTACCGGTTCATCCACGAATTGGTTTTACTTTAGAGTTGGCGAAAGAGAAAAATTGTCTTTCCGGGATCTCTTTAATTTATGCAGTTTTAGATTTTAAAAATCCAATTGCTTTTGGAAAAAGGGCTGATTTTAAAGGTAAACAAGGGCTCCTTAATTCAGACTTATTGATTTTCATAAATGCCTATAATATTGGCAGTGAAATTAATTTCCATGAACCGAAATGTAAATTACTTGGGATTCACGGATTGCGATTTCGAGAAATAGAACATACCGCCCGTTTATTTTGCGATTCTCTGAGAGAAAAATTTCAGTCTCCTCAAATTCCATATGAAATCCTGGTGGAAATTCTGCTTAGAGTTTACCCGGAAAGACTGTGTTATTTGGAAAATAAGGGAACTAACACCTACAGGGATTTCAGTGGTCTCCATTTACAGATATCCAAAGAAAGTACGGTTAGAGGCTCTCAATGGGCCTTGCCCCTAAGAGTTGTCGAAAAAAAGAGACAAGGAAGAATTGTTCTGGAGATGGATGAAGTGACATCAATCGCAGAGCCGGAAATAAGAAAATTTCTTGGTGATAGGATTACCATCAGGAAGAAAGCGTATTTGGATACTAAGAGCCATCAGGTTTTCGTAAGGACTCTTGAAATGCTTGGAGAAGTTGTCGTTTCCAAGAAAGAGTCTGTAGAAGTTAATGAAAATCAACGGGTCGAGGCTTATTCAAATGCTATTCTTAATGAAACACTCAGGCTAAAATATTGGGATCAAGGGGTTGAGAGCTTTCTCTTGAGAGTTAATTTCCTAGCTTCTTTCTCGTCTGATTTTGAAATTGAGCCCTTTGATGAAGTTGATCGCGAACTACTTGTCAGGGAAATCTGTTCATCTAGCATGAAATGGAAAGAAATACGCAATTCCAATGTACTGGGCTTCCTTTATTCCTATTTTGGTAAAGAAAAACTTAAAATTATAGAAAAGGCAACCCCTGAAAAATACTTACTTGAGGGCTGGAGTAAGCCGGTTAACTTAAGATACGAGAGAAATAAAGTGTATTTACAGGCTCCGATTCAAAAACTATACGACATTCAAGAACAACCGGCGATTATTTTCGGCAAATGTCCTGTTATCATTGAGATTCTCGCTCCCAATGGAAGAGTTGTCCAGTGCACTGAAGACATCACGGGGTTTTGGGAAGGGTCCTACCCTTCCATTAAAAAAGAATTGGCAGGCAGGTATCCGAAGCATGAGTGGAGATAATTTGAAGTTAGATGCATTTAAGCGTGTCAGGCTTGTGCTGATAAATCTTTTTTCGAGAAGAAATTTAATAAATAATGACCTCAGAGGAAAATTTGGTGAAAAGTTGGCCAAAAAATTTCTTTGCCAGAAGGGCTATACTTTTTTGGAACAAAATTGGAGATCTGGAAAAAACCGACGCCTGGAGATCGACTTAATTTTTACAGATGAGAAAATCCTTGTTTTTGTCGAAGTAAGGGCAAGATCTTCGAAAAGTTTGGTAAGTGGATATGATTCAATTAATCGGAAAAAGCTTTCTGTACTGAGGCGTTCCTTCAACGCATATCTCAGGGAAAGTTCAAACGAATTTCCCAATTATAGATTTGATATTGTAGAGATTGATTTACCTGTGGATAGGTCTTTTGAACCTTTTATTTTTCATCACGAAAACATTGCCATTTTCTAACCAATCATCATGAAGATTGTATACATGAAAAAAAGATTGCTGTCCAAAAGCATAAACCAAAACTTGTGCGATGAGTAATCCAGTCCCAACAATCCTAGTTATTTTTGGAGCCTCCGGTGACCTCACTGCCCGAAAGCTTGCCCCGGCGATCTTCAACCTTTCTAAGGATAACCTTTTACCGGAAAATTGTTTTTTGATCGGAGTTGGCCGAACACCTATGCAAGACAGCCCTTTTCGTGAATATCTAAAGGATTCCCTAGAAAAATATTCAAGGCGGGTCATTCAGCAGGTTGAGTGGTATAAATTGGAGTCACAAATCCTTTTTCATACCGGTGCTTATGATGATTTGGATAGTTTTAAAATTCTTGAAGAAAAGATTCTGAGTTTGGAAAAAAGACTGGGCAAGGAGGCTCAATGTCTTTTCTACATTTCAACCCCCCCCAATGTGTTCGAACCCATTTTGGATAACCTTGGCGAAAGTGGTCTGGCAAAAAAACATTACGGGACAGCTTGTTCGTCCAAGGTAATTATCGAAAAACCCTTTGGTAAAGACCTCGAAAGTGCACGCAAACTCAATGTTGTAATCAACCAGCGTTTTGATGAGTCACAGGTATTCAGGATAGATCATTACCTGGGTAAGGAAACTGTCCAAAGTTTGCTAGTGCAGAGATTTTCCAATTCAATTTTTGAACCTGTATGGAACCGAAATTATGTATCTTGCGTTCAAATAACGGTTTCGGAGGAATTAGGGGTTGGAAAAAGGGGAGGATATTATGACAAAAGCGGTGCCCTGCGGGACATGGTACAGAATCATGTCATGCAACTGCTGGCTTTGACTGCAATGGAGCCGCCGACTTCCCTAAACCCGGAAGCAATAAGAGATGAAAAAGTAAAAGCCTTGAAAGCCATTAAACCGTTGGGACTCAAAGGAGAAAAAGCAGAAATTGTGCGGGGAGTTTATTCGGAAGGGTTAGTTCGCGGAGAAAAAGCAATTAGTTATCTTAACGAAGAAGGTATCCCGGCTGATTCATTCACAGAAACCTACGCGGCACTTTGTCTGTATATTGAAAACTGGAGATGGAAAGGTGTGCCTTTCTATTTGCGCTCTGGAAAAAGACTTGCTGGAAAAGCGAGTGAAATTGCCGTTCAGTTTAAGAGACCTCCAGGTATCTTATTCGGGGAGGACGAAAGATTTTCCTTGGCTCCGAATCTTCTTGTTATCAGAATTCAACCAAATGAAGGGGTAACCCTTTATCTTAATTCGAAGACACCGGGTTTGGAAACCAAGTTACAACCCATTGAGCTTTCATTTGGATACGAAACTACTTTTGGCTCCAATACACCCGAAGCTTACGAACGCCTAATACTTGATGCCTTGAACGGAGATGGAACCCTCTTTATCAGAGGAGACGAGGCTGAAATATCATGGGGGTTACTCACACCGATTCTCGATTATTGGAATGAACAGAAAAAGGATGGCCTTGAAGTCTATTCCGCAGGGACTTGGGGACCAGTGGGTGCAGACAAACTTCTATTGGCTAGGGGCCATGAATGGATAACAGGAAAAGACTATAAATGATATGAAAAAGCTTCCGCTAGTAACTTCACTGGTTTTTACCTATCTCGCATGCCTTGCAAATAAAGGAAATACCTCTAGTAATGCAAAATCTGTGCAAATGAATATTAATAACACATTTCATACTGCCATTATTGGTGGAGGATGTTTTTGGTGCACCGAAGCTGTTTTTGAAAAATTGGATGGGGTCAAAAATGTAATATCTGGATACGCAGGAGGCAAGATTCCGAACCCAACCTACAAACAAATTTGTACTGGACAGACAGGTCATGCGGAAGTAATCAAAATTACATTTGATCCAACTAAAATAAGTTTCTTGGAAATTCTGGGTATTTTTGGGAATGCCCACGATCCTACAACCCTTAATCGCCAGGGTGCTGATGTCGGGACCCAGTACAGGTCGACTGTAATGTATTTAAATGAGTCGCAAAAACAGGCTGCAGAAGAATGGAAAACTAAACTTACCAGTAAATTACAGGATCCAGTTGTAACGGAAATTGTTCCTGCACCTACATTTTACGATGCGGAAGATTATCATCAGGATTTTTATGAAAAAAATCCAAATCATGGTTACTGTAATTTTGTCATAAGACCCAAACTCAAAAAATTGAAGTTGGAGTAGGTGCTAAACCGAATTTCCTTAATCCGGAAATTTCTGTGGTAATAAATTTGGGGCTGTATTAATGCAGTGAAATAAATTTGAGTAGATAAATTTTGTAACGCTAATTTAAGTTTATTTAATATATGACAAGCGAATATAATGTTTTGATTTTGGTTATAGATTTTGTTTTAATATACCAGATAGTATTCATTATTTCTCAATCTGGTTAAACGAAATAAAAATGTGATTCTACCCAGCTTTTCCAACTTTTCGAAAATATTCCAGGTCTTTCTTTTTTTGTAAAGAATAAGGAATCACATTTAATCTATACAAAAGAAAATTTCTTCCCAAATCGGGCTCGGATTCACTTGGAAGAATAGTACGGTAAAACCGATTTTGCCATTTTTCCACCCCGTCTTGCAGAACATTTTAGGAGAAACGGACGATCAGTGATGGATTCACAGAAACCATTTCTGAATATTGTTGAGTTAGTTTTCAACAGCTAGGGTTTACCCGATTGATTTCCTACCAATCAATATCCGTTGAAAAGTAAAATTGCGGGGTTGTAGGTGTTGTGGGTTCCGTTAGACCCTATGTAGATAAAGATAATTTATCAAAAATTGCAGATTTGAAGTGGGAGAGGGATGACGAAATTGGCCGTGCAGTTAATTATATCAGGAATAACTTTCGTGCTAATATAGCAATTGCGGACCTGGTTGATATTGCAGGTCTTAATCATAGAAAACTTCATCGTGGATTTATCGAACTTTTTGGGATAGCTCCCATGCAATTTATTACTAGGACTAGAATAGAAGCGGCTTGCGAGTACTTACTGAGTATCGGGAAGAAACTTGCCCAAGTAGCAGTGAATAATGGTTTTTACGACCAAAGTTCCCTCACCCAACACTTTAGAAAGCAAATGAAAGTTACACTTTTGAAGTATCGAAAACACAAAGGATTTTCATAAAATTAAACTCCCTCAGAAAATATTCGAATTCTACGAACATAGACTTCAGAGTTTTCCTCTACCAGTTGCCACCAGTATTCGTTTTCACTTATACCTTCCGGTGGTGGTATTAGTCCCTCTTCGTATGCAGCAAGTGCAGATGCTCCCTCTGCAGTGAGCACTCGTAACATTATATCCATGACATCAGGAAATGCATAGAGATTTCTCTCTTTTTTCTTCATATCCTCCTGATAATTCGGATTAGAGGTAGCCCAATATGTGAATTCATCAGAGGTATTGTTAAGATCAGGAAAAATTTGCTGCAAGTGTCCAGTCCCCTGGGATTGATTGCGAATCAAGTATGCCCGAATCCCAAAATCTACTATATTGGATGCTAGTGAAAAGTCGGTGGATTTCTGACCATTGTTCTGATAGATGGGATTTTTTATATTTCCAGTCTCCCGTGGTCCGTTGTTTGAATCATTCGAGTAGGCACCTTCATCCGGGTGTAAGTTGTATCCAGCATTCAGGGTGTTAATATCGCTAACATCCGAGCGAAACAACTGATACCTCGGTGTAGATGTTTCTGAACCGGTTAGACCATACCTAACGATTTGATAGGATACCGCTCGAGCTCCTCCTGAACTATCAGCCTTCGGATCGAGTTCCGGACACTGAGTAAAAAACCTCAACCAAACTCCTCCAAGTCCAAACCTAGATTCAAAAAGGGGCCCTTGTAGGTTTGCAGAATCAATTGGAGAAAGTGCTTCCTCAGGCCACTGATCTAATTTTACTCTAATTGATTCAGGCTTTTTTACATCATAGGCTTTATCTTCCCAGGCATTTGGAAAATTTCCATTTCCCATGTTGCTTTCGGATAGAATATCGGCAGCCATCCAAATGTTACCATCATTTCTGTATATCGCACATTGGAGATCCTCTTGAATGCGATCTAGGACGAACTGAGCAACTTGATTCGTCTCTAAATTACCCGATGCACGTGTCTGAGTCTGAACGACTTGAGAAGTAATGTTGAGCAGCATACCAGCCAACAAGGCTGTTACTGAAACAGCAACCAGTAGCTCTAATAGGGTGAAAGCTTTTTTATGCTGGTGAGTTTTCAAATCCATTGGTTGATGCATTTACCAAGTAGATTTACAAAAGAACTAAAGCAAGAAGAGACAGTCATATGATTAAATGAATCGTCCCATGGCTTCACCCATCTTTGCATAATATTCATATCCCCGAGAAGATACTTTCAAAAGCTCATCTTCCAGTTTGATTACACCGGGCTGAAAAACTGTTATTACAGAGGATCCGCCAAACGAAAAATATCCCAATTCATCTCCCTTGGCATAAATTTGATTTTTTTGTGCGGTGAGATGAACGGAGCCTACACAAGTCGCACCAACAAGAAAAACCGCAACTTTTCCTAAATTTTCATTTTCAATAAGGGTAAGGTATCTTTTATTTCTCCAAAAGATCGACAAAGTTTGGCGCAACGCGATCGGATTTACTGAATATAAGTCCCCGTTAATAAGTTCGACCGATTTTACAAAGCCGTCGGTCGG
>CACMQL010000034.1 GCA_902615835.1 uncultured Verrucomicrobiota bacterium | reverse complement strand
GAAACAGTCGAGTGGAGGAGTCCTTATCAATATGTCCTCGGAGTCAGGACTCGAAGGAAGTGAAGGGCAAAGTGTCTACGCTGCGACCAAAGCAGCCAATCAGAATGTTACTCGTTCCTGGGCTAAAGAGCTCGGCAAAAAAGGCGTACGAGTCATTGGGGTAGCACCTGGGATAATGGAGACTACGGGCATGCGTAGCGAAGCCTACGAGCATTCACTCGCCTACACCAGAGGGATTTCCGTGGATGAATTGCGCTCTAAGTATGGAAGCACCTTTTCGATTCCTTTGGGACGTTCGGGGAAATTGAGTGAAGTGGCCGATCTGGTCGTATTTCTTGCCTCCAAACGGGCAAGCTATTTGCATGGTACAACCGTGAATATTTCCGGAGGCAAATCCCGAGGATAGAATTAATGATTCCTGCTTCTGTTTTGGGAAATTTCGAATTAGTTGAAAGCTAAGCACTGCTTTTGAGTTATCCTCTTTGGCGACCTGAGAAATCATAAAATCCTGCAGGTCAGCTATCTTCCTGAGTAGAAAAGTTCGTTTATGAGGAACCAATATGTCATGTATAGAAATATCAAGTGTCTCTTCGATAACTTTGAAACCTACTCGATAGGAGTTTCATCCTTTGCACTTTCCGAATAGTTTTTTGGGAAGGTTTCCAGATCTTCCATGATGTCCAAGTGGTAAACTGAATCGTGACGATTGCGTTAGCGGATTGAATTAAAAGATTATCTAACGATAAAAATGGTGAAAAATATGAAATTTCCCAATTTTTTGGCTATTGAAATGTTATTTGATTGGCAGCACGTGCTTTTGATTAAGAAAGATCCACGGCTTTCTCCAAGCATCCGGAAAGGTTAGGAAAGAGAAAAAGTGTCTGCAAACTGTGAAATATTTTTAGGAATTTTTTTACCAAGTCGTCACCCCTTTTGCGAGGATGAGGTTGGCATAGATTCGCGTGTCACCCGTCATCACCACGGCGAAGGCTTTCCGGGTGCGGTCATAGAAGTCATATTTATCAACTAGGTCGATCGGGGCGGTATCGGGGTAATGCTTTTTCACAATTTCATCGTATCCATCATGCACTTTTTGATAATCAGCCGCAATTTTAGGGTCGGCCTTATCTTCAGGCAGAGGTCCCATCATCATGACCGGTTGGTCAATTACATGATCCAAGACAAAGAGGGGGAGAACCGCATCCAGTAGATCATCAATGCGAAGACCGTCCGCCCGGATGATGTTGTCGTTGCAACTCTCACCGGGAAAATGGGCATCCCCGAAGATGATTTCATCGTGATGACCCATTCGGTAAAGGGTTTCTAAAAGTTTAGGGCTGAGTAAGGGTGATATTCCGCGTAGCATGATACCTTAGGGAACTACTTACAGAGGATCAGAACGTCAAGTGTTCGGCAATTCGATAGGATAAAAAAAGTAGCAGGTTTTCAGTACTCTGAAGATTATTTGGAATTAGGCAACAAGCCTTACCCTTACCGGTCGTTATCTTATTATGTGTCAAAGATGCAGGTCTTGAACTGTAAGTATCATTTAATAAAGCAAGGAAGTGCTTGTTTTGCTAAAGTTACAACTTTTTCAAAAAATTTTAGAAGAAAACGAAATTAGTTAGTTAAAGATTTCAGGTGACTGGTGCAGGCACGGGCTAATCCATTCAAGTTGTAGCCTCCTTCCAGAACGGAAAGCAGATGACCATGGCAAAAATCCTTTGCTACTTTGATGAGCATGGCCGTAAGGTCAAAAAAATCTTGATCGGAGAGGGTGAATTGACCAAGGGGATCATTTATCCGTGAATCAAACCCGGCTGAGATCAGAATCAACTCCGGTCTGAAAGACTCAATTTTTTTGGCCAAGTCCTGCCCGAATGCACCCTCCACTATATCTTCTCTTCCACTACCTGCAGGCAAAGGAATATTGAGGTTGGTGCCGAGGGCTTTACCACGCCCCGTCTCATCAGCCGAGCCTGTCCCAGGGTACCATGGCGATTGGTGCGTGCTGAAAAAGAATACGGATTCATCTTCATAGAATGTATCCTGAGTCCCGTTACCATGATGGACATCCCAGTCAACAATCAAAACTTTGCCGACTCGATATTTTTCCTGAGCATAACGGGCAGCGATCGCTACATGATTAAAAAGGCAAAAGCCCATCCCTTTGGATGGGGTGGCATGATGACCCGGAGGACGGGAAAGGGAAAAAGCCCGTTCAATGTGCCCGTTAAAAATTTCATCCATTGCATGAATCAGTCCACCAGTTGCCCGGAGGGAAACATCCCAGGAATCTTCACAGACCTGCGTGTCACCTGTTGAAAGTGAATCTCGGCCGGAACGAATATCCTGTCTGGCAATTTTCAGGTATTTTGCATCATGAACCAAGGTGAGATATTTTTCGTCACAAATCTGAGCATCAAGGGGAACGCAATTTCCTATCAGGCCTTCCTGTTTCAGAACATCAAAAGTGTGAGTCGTTCTTTTGGGTTGCTCCGGGTGACCGGGTCCCGTGAGGTGATCCGCAAAAATGGGATCGTAGATCAAACCGCACAATTTATCCGTCATGGAAAGACAGAAAACTAATCCAGATTATCAGCCTTGGAATCACTAACTAGTTGGTGAAAACTTTCAAATAAATGTCGGGCATCATTGGGCCCCGGAGCGGCTTCCGGATGGTATTGCACTGAAAAGACTGGTTTATCAGCGAGCCGCATGCCCGAAACGGTTTGATCGTTCAGATTATACTCGTTGACTATAGCCCCGCACGCCTCCAACCCTTCTTTTTCAGCGGCAAAACCATGATTTTGCGAAGTAATGGAGACTTTCCCGGTTTCCTCGTTTCGGACCGGTTGGTTGGCTCCACGGTGCCCAAATTTCAATTTGTAAGTGGATGCCCCAATGGCATGGGTAAGGATTTGATGCCCCAGACAGATCCCAAAAATTGGATATTCATTCAAAAGCACACGGACAGTCTCATGTGCATAGGATAGGGCGGAGGGGTCGCCGGGACCATTGGAAAGAAAGATTGCATCGGGTGAGTGTGACTTCACTTGCTCAACGCTTGCCACGGCCGGAAGGACAATCACTTCGAATCCGTTTTGGCGGAGGTTTTTAAAAATCGCTTTTTTGGCCCCAAAGTCGAAAGCCACTAATCGGTGAGTATCTTTGGGGGTGACCGCATCCTTCAAGTTCGTTCCTGTGACTGTGAAGGGAATGCTTTGTTCGCCGCCTTGATCAAAAAAGAAGGGTTCTGAACAGCTGACTTCTTTTACATAATCCTGTCCCACTATGCTGTCACTGTCCCGGGCTTTTTTCACCGCTTCTTCGTCACTTATTCCTTCGGTGCTTAGGCAGGCTTTCAGGGAGCCGGCAGTGCGCATTTTTTTGGTGATCGCCCTTGTATCCACGCCTTCGATTCCAGGAACCCCATTTTTTTTCAAGTAATCACTCAGCGAATCAGTGGATCGCCAGTTACTGGGGACGGGGCTCAGGTCCCGAATGACAAACCCAGATACTTTGGGGCCGTCCGATTCTTCATCACTTGGGTTTGTCCCATAATTTCCTATTTGAGGACTGGTCATGGTCACGATCTGCCCAAAGTAAGAGGGGTCGGACAGGGTTTCCTGATATCCGGTCATACCTGTGTTGAAAACTCCCTCTCCAACGACCGTCGTTTGGGCACCAAAAGGAAAGCCACGAAAAACACTCCCATCTTCCAATGCAATCACTGCGGTGCGTTCTTTTTTGAAAATGCTCATCTTCCTAAACGAGGTAAAAGGAACTTCGATTTTTGGCAACTCAATTGGATGGATATGGTGGATTGCTTTTTAAATTATGCCGAAGGGTTGACATGGGCAGACTCTGCCCCTAGCAAATCCGAGTACATGGAAACAAATAATGGTAACTTCGATCGGTCCAGAACCGGAAATGTGGCCCTGCTTAAATGGCTCGATAAGATGATAAGCATGTGCACGCCAGATCATGTCGAATGGTGTGACGGTTCCGACGAGGAGTGGGAAAAATTATGCGGGCTGCTGGTGAAGGGAGGATCGATGATCAGGCTTAACGAGGAGAAGCGTCCCAATAGTTTTCTAGTACGGTCAGACCCGCGAGATGTGGCTCGAGTGGAAAGCCGGACTTTTATTTGCAGTTATGGTAAAGATGAGGCTGGGCCGACCAATAACTGGGAGGAACCTCGTAAAATGCGGTCAAAGTTAAAAAAGCTTTTCAAGGGATGTATGACAGGCAGAACCATGTATATAGTTCCCTTTTGCATGGGTCCGCTCGGGTCGTCTATTTCCCAGTTTGGTGTTCAGGTAACGGATTCTCCATATGCAGTTTTAAACATGAAAATCATGACCCGTATGGGACAACGGGTCTTGGACCTTTTGGGCGATCGAGACTTCTTTGTTCCATGCTTACATTCAGTGGGTTACCCCCTTACCGAAGGAGTGGATGATGTGCCGTGGCCCTGCGATCCGGATAACACTTATATTGTTCATTTTCCTGAGCAGCGAACCATAGTATCTTATGGCAGTGGCTACGGAGGAAATGCTTTACTCGGAAAGAAGTGCTTAGCACTACGTATTGCCTCTTGTATGGCCCGGGATAACGAGTGGATGGCGGAACATATGCTTATTCTTGGGGTTGAGAGCCCAAAAGGTGAAAAGACATATGTTGCGGGGGCATTCCCCAGTGCCTGTGGTAAGACCAACATGGCCATGCTGATTTCCCCAGATTCAATGGAGGGATGGAAGGTATCCACCGTTGGGGATGATATTGCCTGGTTGAAACCGGATGAAAAAGGAGAATTGCGGGCAATCAACCCAGAGGCAGGTTTCTTTGGGGTAGCTCCGGGAACCTCTTGGGAAACCAACCCCAATGCGATTGATTCGATGAAGGCAAACACAATATTCACCAATGTTGCGTTAACGGAGGATAGGGATGTATGGTGGGAAGGCTTGACTGATGAACCTCCTCCTAAACTTGTTGATTGGAGAGGGAATGAGTGGACACCCGATTTCTCCACCCCGGCGGCTCATCCCAATGCTAGGTTTACCGCACCGGCATCCCAGTGTCCCACGATTGATCCAGAGTGGGAAAATCCCGCCGGGGTTCCAATTTCAGCTTTTATTTTCGGTGGCCGGAGGATGTCTGATATTCCCTTGGTTTATCAGTCTTTTAATTGGAACCATGGTGTCTATTTGGGGGCGACCCTAGCCTCAGAAACAACCGCAGCTGCTGAAGGGGCCCAGGGCAACCTGCGAAGAGCCCCAATGGCTATGCTTCCTTTTTGTGGCTATAACATGGGAAATTATTTTCGACATTGGATTAAAATGGGAAAGGCACTCAATGAAAAACCAAGAATATTTCATGTTAATTGGTTCAGGAAGGATAGAGAGGGTAAGTTTATGTGGCCGGGTTTCCGAGATAACATGAGAGTGCTGAGATGGATTATTGAAAGATCAACCGGACAGGGTAGGGCACATGAAGGTCCCCTTGGCTGGATTCCGAATAAGGAGGATTTGGACTGGTCCGGTCTTGATTTTAGTGATGAGATGTGGGAGGAATTGATGAAAATTGACACTAACATTCTGCGGATGCAGACCCTTCGCCATGAGGAATTATTTTTACAGCTGTCAGAGTTCCTTCCGAAAGAAATGTTATTCGAAAGAGAGCTACTTGTTTCCCGACTCTAGGCTGTTTTAGCCGCCGATTGTGTGGACCAACGGTAGAAAATAGAGGAAAGAACACCAACCGAAACGGCCATATTGGCAAGTTTCATCAACACCCCACCGGTTTTTTGGTCTTCCAATGGGCTAAGATCAATAATTCTTTCAGCGTAGAAATATGTGTCATACAAGACATCCTTGGAAAAGGTAAGAATCGCAAAGATAGGAGTTTGTCCTAACATTAATGCAAGGATGTAGAGCATTTGTGGCCCAAAGCGTAACGGTGGAACTCTTTTGGAAGGGCCACAGACGGGCCACCACATAGCAATCGAACTAAAGTACATCGATAAATGTTCTGCCATGTGAATGGTCTTGTCTCGAATGGCTGCTTCGTAGAATGCACCGATGTGCCAAAAAGAAAAAATCAAAGTGAAGGACAGCCCGGCTATGATTGGATGAAAAAGAAATTTTGCGGATTTTTCCAGACCAGAGTTTTTTTCGAAAAATTGATCGACCAGTTCTTGGGGTAGGGAAAGTAGAAAAAAAAGAGGACAAATATACATGAGTATATTGTGTTGGATCATATGAGCAGAAAAGAGAAAGTTTTCTCCCATCGCATCCAAGGGGGATCCCACCGCTAAATAAAAAGTAAAAACGGAAAGAAAAAACCAATAGGTGTATTTTTTGGAAAACGGAAGGCCTGGACAAATGCTGGTTCGGTAGGGACCAATGATAATTGAATAACACCAAGATACAAAGAGAAGACCTCCAATAAGGGCAGGTTCAGTATGCCAATGGCTGAAATTTACTGGGGAGTTCACAACCGAAACATGGTAGTAGTCCCCGGAAAAAGGGCAAAGTTTCTAGTTATTTTCTACCCAAAAAGCCTCTGAGCGGACTTTGATCCGAAAGTCTTCCGTGGTCCCTGTCTGTTCAAGCAATGCAACCCGATTACCTTCAATTGGGTTTTGGTCAGATGGAGAGTATTGGTAGTAGTAAGGGTTTTCAGGTTTTTTGGAATTTATTTCGATCAAGTCTGCGGTGTTTATTTTCCAAGTAATGAGATGAGGGATCCCGGAGACTTCCTTCCATAGTTCCTTGGACCAGTTGTTGTCAGAAGTATGGTCGATAGAAGCTTGATAAAACTTTTCATCGAAAGCCACATAATCACCGGATTTGTAAGCCGTATCGGCTTGCCAATCATTCTCAATTTGGGAGACCTTAAATTCTTCAACGACCGGGTGCTCATCGGCCATAAAGATGACGGCAAAATATGTACCCAATGCGATAACCAGACCCATTAAGAACAAAATGGTGTTGAGAATCTTATCCCATCTTAAATGCATAAACCAGGTAACCACACCAATGAATTTTACGATTGAAGTGGCAAATAAAACGCCGATGATAGTTGACCCGTCAAAGGACTGTACATAGATAATGACAATTTCAAGGCCGGTGATAGCCACCAGAATCATGGAGAGGTTAAAAAAGGTGAAGAAACGCTTGCTTTCTTCGACAACAGGATCTTCTGCATTTCCGCTCATAGAGAAATATATTAAATTCTGAAAAAGGCTAAAAGGCGTATTCCATTAAGTATACTACAGGAAAGATGATGATCCACACGATGTCAACGAAGTGCCAGTACAATCCGCAGCATTCAACATCCATGGCATCAGCTGTGCTCATTTTACCTGTAAAGGAATACACCAACCAACCGATGAGCCAAAACACGCCTATAGCAACATGAGTACCGTGAGTACCGGTGAGTACATAAAAGGTTGATCCAAAGACATGTGGCTCTCCTCGATAGGAGGAAAGGGTGAGCTCGTTGCCAGGGGCGTAGACAAAGTGTGTAAACTCGTAAACCTGACAGGCTAAGAAGATTGCCCCAAAAATAATCGTTCCAAAAAGCATCCAGCGGGTACTATTAAGGTTACCTTTGTGAATGGCTGAAACGGCAAGTGCCATAAAGAGCGAACTTGCTAGGAGGATGAATGTACTGAAGGAAGTAAGCTCAATATCAAACACATCCCGAATGTCTAAAAAATTTCCCCCAACCGTCGCGGAGATTTTTCTGTAAATGAGATGAGTGGATATCAAGGTGCCGAAAAACATACAATCGGATCCAAGAAAAGCCCACATCAAGACTTTTTTATTAGGTATGCCTGTGCTAGTGACAGGCTCGTGGTGATCTAAAGCATGGGCTGCTGCATCGCTCATAGTGAAATAAAAAAATTACTCCTCTTTTTCTTTGGGAAATAGGTGGTAGCCTGCGGGACCTTCCAATGACCACATAATAATCCCAATAGTGGAGACAACCCCTCCGGCAACGGCAACAGTGTAATTTCTTACGAGTTCACCTGAGGCGTCAATGGAAGCGTGAAAAAGCATACCAATAACCATGACAAAAAGACCGACAGCCGTAAGGAGTGGGTACCATGAACGATCTGGCATGTGAACACCATGATCATCAAGAGGTTCCTTCTGTGAATGATTTTCTTTTGGACCGTAATTATTTTCCCAAGCCTGATCCCTAGCTTTGATGATTGGGTTCCGGGCAAAGTTATATTCTTTAACCGGAGAAGAGAGTGTCCATTCAAGTGTTCGAGCATCCCATGGGTTTTTACCTGCAGGCTTCAATCTTTTATTAAAGAAAGCACTGACGAACTGATAGACTCCAATCGCAATTCCAATTCCTAGGATAAAGGAACCGATGGTTGCGATTTGATTCCAAGTTTCAAAACCATGGCCTTCGTTGTAGCTGTGTGTTCTGCGAGGCTGCCCGATCATTCCCAGATAGTGCATGGGAAAGAAAGTGAGGTTGAAACCAATAAACATCAGGGTAAAAACAAATTTACCAAGTTTTTCATTGAGCATTCGCCCAGTCATTTTAGGGAGCCAAAAATAAAATCCACAAAACAGACCAAACAAGGCTCCACCGATCAATACATAATGAAAATGGGCTACGACGAAATAGGAGTCCTGATGTTGTGCATCGATGGGAACGGATGAGTGCATGATGCCAGTAAACCCACCGATCATAAACATAGTAATAAACCCAAGGGCGAAAAGCATAGGCGTGTCAAAACGAATTCTACCGCCCCACATGGTTCCAATCCAGTTGAAGATTTTGACTCCAGTTGGTATGGCGATCAACATGGTCAAAATAGAAAAGGCAGAGGTTGCCACCACGCCCATCCCGGTGGTAAACATATGATGACTCCAAACGGCAAATCCCATGAACCCAATAATGGCACCGGAAAATATCACCAAGCCATAACCGAATAAAGGCTTACGCGAAAAAACTGGTATGACTTCCGATACGATGCCCATGGCAGGGAGGATGAGTATGTAAACTTCTGGATGACCAAAAATCCAAAAGAGATGTTGCCATAAATGAGGTTTTCCACCTTCGAGAAAATCATAGAAGTTGGTTCCGTAAGTCCGGTCAAACATGAGCTCCACCAAAGCGATCGTGATGGCGGGGAAAGCAAGGATGATAAGAAAACTTACAATTAGGGTCATCCAGGTAAAAACTGGCATTCTCATCATGGTCATGCCAGGTGCACGCATGTTGATGATAGTGGTAATGAAATTGAAGGAAGCCAAGAGACTTGCAAGTCCGAGCATTTGCAATGAAAAGATCCAAAAATCCGGACCCATATCCCCCAGTACTTCGGCAAAACGGGTATCGGTCAAGGGAGCGTATCCAAACCATCCAATGGCAGGCGATCCGCCAGTAAAAAACCAAGAAAGGTTGAGGATGATTCCGCCTGATACAAAGCACCAAAGGGATAGTGCGTTCATACGGGGGAAGGCAACATCTCTGGCTCCAATCTGCAAGGGCATCAGGTAATTGAAAAAGGCTGCACTAAGGGGCATGATCACAAGAAAAACCATGGTTGTTCCATGCATTGTGAACATTTGATTGTATTCCCGGTTAGTGAGCACCTCCATGTTATGACTCCATAATTGGGAGCGAATGAGAAGGGCTTCGATTCCACCGACCAGAAGGAAAAAGAGGGCAGCCATCCCGTACATTAGCCCGATCTTTTTGTGATCAATGGTTGTGAGCCAGTCTACTAAACCAGTAGTGTACTGACTTGGCCTTGGGAATACTTTGGCTTCAATCTTGGTTTCCGTATCGGGAGAAGCGTATTTTAGGGATTCAATTGCCATGATGATATGTGAGTTAAAATAATGTTACTTAAGATCAAGGAGATAGGATACTAACTGGCTGACTTTTTCGTCGTCATTTTCGAGTTGCCGAAGAGGGTGGCGGTCATCAATACCTTCGCCATTCCACATCAAATTACCAAATTTTACATCATTTGAATTGCGGAGCCATTTATCGAGACTGGCTTCATCGTTTCTCATCCATCCGGCGGCCAACGATGTGCGAAGTCCAAAAAGAGTGAGGTTGGGACCTTTTGCACCAAGACCGGTACGATTGATGGCGTGACACTGAACACATTGCAAAGAAGAAAATAAGGCTTTACCTTTTACAAAGTCATCGGAATGAACTTTCTCCCAGGCGTCTGGTTTGGTTTCAGGGCTCTGACCCTTTGTAACAGCTTGAACCGCACGAAAATCTCGAGAAATACCCTCCCCCAGTTTTTCATCTGAAAAGGTAATCACATCATCAATTTCATAATTGTTTTCGGGAGAATACGGGATGGGTTGAAGATTTGGATTTTGAGCATTTCTGAATTTGAGTACCCACTCGTCAAAATCTTCGTCCGTTTGGGCAAGAGCTCGAAAAGACATGTACGCATGAGAATTTCCGCAATACTCGGCACACTGACCATAAAATAGTCCACCGACCGCTTCAAACTCATCAGTGAAAGCTTGCTTTGCAAAAATCGCCTGTCTCATTTTTCCGTCAAAAACAGATGGCATAGCAGTTTGAGTGTCGACCTCATATGGATTCCCATCTTTATCAATGCCGGTACGGATTTTCTCTTCATTAGCGATGAACCACATGAAGTTTTCCTGTCCGGGCATTAGATCCATTTTACCGGCAAGTTTGGGAAGCCAGAAAGAGTGGATGACATCTTCAGTACGAAGATTGACGCGAACCGCCTTGCTGGCGGGAAAAACCAATTCGTTAGCGGTCACTATGCCGTACTGGGGGTATTCGAAAACCCAGAAAAATCTTTTGCCGGTCACATTTACGGTGATCGCATCTTCAATTTGGCTTTTGTCTAATTCAAGCTTATCGAGGGTAGCCTGATCATTTGGATCAGGTACCCGGTTCATTAATACCACGCCCTGTAAAGTAGGAACTGCTAAGATGACGAGGATGATAGCTGAAGCAAGAATGAGGGTTGTCTCGATCTTGGAATTTCCGTGCATTTGTTCAGGGACTTCCATAGCTTCCTCCTTCGATTTTGCCCGGTATCTCCAAAGTACAAAAAGCAAACATCCGCCAACTGCACAGAAAAGAAAGATGGTAATCCAAACGGAAAGCATGAAAACATCATACTGGTTTTGAGAAACAAGACCTTTTGGATCTAAAGCAGATTGCTTGTGGTCAATTCGAGAACAGGATCCGAGGAAAGAGAGTAGCAAGCCAGTAATTAAACTAACAATGCGATGGGGAAACTTGGAAAGGTTCATGTGCTTAGTCATAAGAATTACAAGTATCTGTCTATTACAAGAGAAGCTAACAGGAGGGGAAGATAAATAATGGTCACAACAAATAGTTTGCGTGCGGATTTATCACGGTCTTTACTTTGAAGAAATTTTAATGCGGGAAAGAGAAGATAAAGGGAAAGAATGGAAGAACAAAGCAAATACAGAATGCCTGGCTTGGGTTGATCTAACTCAAGGAAAAAAGGAGCGAACACAAAAGTTGTAAGAATGAGAGAATATAAAAAGCTTTTCCAGCCCATTTTAGAACCATGTGGATCATTTGTAAGATGGAAACGAAAACCACCCTTACTATAGTCTTTACGGTGATTCCAGGCAATAGCCATAAAATGGGGAAGTTGCCATGCGAATAAGATTCCAAAAAGAATTAGCCCGTAAATGGTAGGAGAACCTGCAGCAACAACCCAGCCTATTAGAGGGGGTAGGGCACCTGCAATAGCCCCAACCTCGATTGCAATGGGAGATTTTTTCTTAAGTGGGGTGTAAATTACGAGGTATAGTAGAAGGGTGGCGAAAGTAAGTGTGGTAGCCCAGAGATTTGTCCAAAGCCATAAGGTAGTAAGTCCCAACAAACTAAGAATGATCCCAAAACCCAAAGCAACTTCCGATGAGACTATCTTAGTAGGAAGTGGACGGGATGCAGTCCTTGCCATTAGAGCATCTTCTTTACGCTCCATCCATTGATTGAGAGTAGCCGCACCCCCAGCCGCAAAGGCGGTGCCGAGGGTTAATGCAATAAATAATCCAAGATCGGGAATTAATGGATCGTGTACCAAAAAACCTAGGGAAGCCGTAAAGACGGATAACAAACTTAGGCGAGGTTTGGTAAGCTCATACAGACCATTGAAATTAATTAATTTAGAATCATCAAAAGCTGAAGAACTTGTGCCACTATCGATATTTTTAATCAGATTCACAGGAGTACATATATATAATGATGCTCGGTATGATCCAAGCAAGATGATTGGCAATTATAAATGCATTGAAAGAAAAACTAATACACAGTCGTAGAGATATTAACTAAACTTATCATGTAGTTTGTTTCAAAGCATGGCAAATATAAAACTTCGGTGCAAAATAGATTGTGAGTTATTCAGTTCTTGATAGAAAGCAACTGTGAAAACCTATTTGCCAATACATATTCTTTTATTATTTGTGCTTATTTCCATTTCATGTTCAAAAACCGAACCTGTCAACGCAAGTAAAGGTTTATTAGATGATGAGGTAAGGGGAGAAATTATTGGTACGGATGAAAACCGCAGTACGGCTACATTCCGGGTTACTGCAGTTGGAATTGAATTTAGTGACACTTCTAACCCAGAACGCGAAGAAATAATCGAAGCTGAAGTACAACCTGGTGACTTAAACCTACTTGAGAATAAAAGCATCTTCAAGGGGCGGCTTCAACCAAGTTTTAGTCCAAAGAATGGAGAGATTTTTTTGCTTCATAGTGTTTGGCCAGATGATTTTAGAGAAAGAATAAGTTTTAATAATGTAAACCGACTACTTCGCAGAGACACACTCTCCATGGGAGAAGATACTATCCGTAGTGTCGGAGACCAAGTGCCTCCCTTTGCACTGTATGATCAGGATGGCGAAATTATAACCACTGATTATTTGGATGGATCTGTCACCATTTTAAATTTTATTTTTACCCGATGTTCTGAACCTGAAATGTGCCCAGCCGCAACCCTTAAAATGAAAAAACTTCAGGATTTGTCAAAACAAACTAACATTCCTTTTGTTAAATTCCTCTCGATCACCTTAGATCCTTTGTTTGACTCACCTGGAGTTCTCAAGTCTTATGCTCGTGGATACGGCATTAATGAATCCAATTTTCGTTTCGGAACGGCGGGAAAGACGGTAATTGATGATCTTACCCGTCAATTCGGTATCATGCGAAAAAAAGATCCTGATGCTCCTTTGGACCACACAATGAGAACTTTGGTGATTAATTCCCGCAGACAGATTGTTTATCAAGTTCCGGGAAAAGGTTGGTCGGTCGACGATTTTATAAGTCGCCTTCAGGGTCATCAGTCTATTTAAACTTGAGTAGTTCAATCAATGAGTCGCTCAGTTAAATCAATTTTAATGATTATCCCCTTTGCGGTGTTGTATTTTGGTGCCCGTTCCATGCCAGTTGAACCCTGTGATTTTTTGCATGAAGAAATGTACAATCAAGAAGGCATCCTTGATTATTGCGGTCCTGGAGATGCCGGCTTTGTTGATCTAACCATTCGAAAATGGCCATTAACTATGAGTTTGCGACCATTGGGTAAGATAGAGATTAATCAACCCTGCGAATTTGAAATCAATCTCAAGGAATTTGACGGTTCTCCCCTTGCTGCAAGTGAAGTGGCCCTCAGTCATACCCAAAAAATTCATCTCTTGGCAGTGGATTCCAGCTTGGACGACTACCAGCACCTTCATCCTATTCCTGATGATTTATTTGATGGAATTTGGCGGTTTACCCTCACTCCCCATTCTTTTGGTGAGTACCGTGTTTTCTTAGATTTAATACCAATTCGTAGTCCGCGAAGAGTTTTGCTCTCAGATTCCTTTATGGTTGACGGTGGGGATGCTAAAAAACCTGCCTATGATCAATCGCGTTCATTTGAAAAGAACGACCGATCTTTTACCCTGGAGGTAAGCCAAGGTGAAACTTCGACCGATGAATACATTCTTACTTTTAAGGCTAGGAATTCAGACAACAAACCCTTGGTTTTCAACCCCGTGATGGGGGCTCACGCCCATATGGTTGCATTTGACTGGGAAAGAAATGGCTTTGCACATTTGCATCCTCTCGAACAAGAAGGTGTGGTAGGTCCGGTCACTGATTCAATTGCCCGAGATTTGAAATTTTCCTTCGATTCATCCCGAATCAAGCAATCCAAGTTGTGGGCTCAAGTTTTGCTTGAGGAAGACGAGGAAGAAACCTTTATCCCCTTCTCTCTGGACCTTGAAAACGATGCCGATGACACAAACTGAGGAAATAAAAGAATTTCCTGCAAATCAGCAGCTTTTGAAAAAGCTCAAAATCGCTGTATGGATTATTTCATCGGCGGTTCTAGGCTTGGTAGTGGTAATGAGAGAGATTAAAATACCTTTGCCCGAGGGAATCAGTCTTTCTTTTCTGCCTCCTTTTCATGCTTTTTTAAACACGCTGGCAGCTCTTTCCTTAATAATGGCCCTGGTAGCAATAAAAAAAGGGAAAGCCTTCTTACATCGAAAATGGATTTACTCGGCTATGATTTGCTCGCTACTTTTTTTGCTATCTTATGTGGCTTATCATTTTACCACTCCAGAGACTAAATTTGGTGATCTCAACGGAGATGGGGAAATATCAGAGCCCGAACTTATGAAAGCGGGTTCAATGCGAATTGTTTATTTGATAATCCTGCTTTCCCACATCGCTTTAGCAGCCCTCAGTTTGCCTTTTATTTTGTTAACATTTTGCTACGGATTTACCCATCACTTTACAATGCACAAAAAACTAGCCAGAAAAGTTTTTCCGGTTTGGCTTTATGTAGCAGTGACCGGTCCGATTGTGTACCTACTTCTCAGCCCCTACTACTAATAACCGTTCATCATGGTTTTCGAGTCCATCTGTTTAAGCAGAATTCATCATTTTTAAACAAATTCTCCATTATCTCGAATTTATCTTTGAAGGGTGGAAAAAATGCATCCCCGTCCACGACTTCACGGGAAACTTCTGAAACATACAGTTCGCCGCAAAGGGGGAGGGTCTGTCGGTAAAGTTCGCCCCCTCCAATGATGAATAATTCACGGTCGCTACCCGCAACCAAGGCCTCTTCGAGTTTTGAAAAAACCTGGATGTCTGGCTGTTCGCGTAGGTTGGAACTCAGAACCCAGTTTTCCCTCTTAGGGAGAGGGCCGGGGAGGGATTCCCATGTTTTTCGCCCCATCAGCAAGGTGTGACCGAGAGTGATTTTTTTGAACCATTTCAGGTCTTCAGAGATTCTCCAAGGCAGATCACCATTTTTTCCGATGACATAATTTTCTGAAATCGCTACGATGGCTTTTATCCCCGTTTTAGGACTCATACGGAAATGGGTGCATGAATGGCTGGGTGCGGATCGTAATCACTGAGTACAAAGTCTTCGTAACTAAAATCAGTTATCTTGTCGTGATCTCCTTTTATCTTCATCAAAGGCTTAGATCTTGGCTTTCTGGAAAGTTGTAATTCGGCCTGCTCCCGATGATTGGCGTACAAATGCAGATCACCGAAAGTATGAATAAATTCAAAGGGGATAAGGTTACAAATTTTGGCAATTATTAAGGTTAGTAACGCGTAAGATGCTATGTTGAAGGGAACCCCAAGAAAAAGGTCTGCACTTCTCTGGTAGAGCTGGCAGCTAAGCTTACCCTCCGCCACATAGAATTGAAAAAGGGCATGACAAGGCGGTAGGGCCATCAAGTGAAGCTCCCCCGGATTCCAGGCGCACACCAAATGGCGGCGACTGGAGGGATTCTGTTTTAAGCTTTCAATAACTTGATCAATTTGATTAAGACTTCCTCCGTCGGTTTTTTTCCAGTCTGTCCATTGTGCCCCGTATACCCTACCAAGGTTACCCTCATCATCGGCCCATTCGTCCCAAATTGAGACCTTATTATCCTGTAAATATTTAATATTGGTATCTCCCTTTAAAAACCACAGTAATTCATGAATAATAGACCGCAGATGGAGCTTTTTAGTTGTCAAAAGAGGAAAACCGTCGTCCATTCGGAAGCGAACTTGTTCACCGAATACAGACCAAGTTCCCGTTCCCGTTCGGTCATCCCGAAAGGTGCCTTTTTCTAGGACATGGGAAAGTAGGGAAAGGTATGATTTCATTATTGGAATGATGAAGTTCTTGCTTTCAAGGGGAAAGAAA
>CACMQL010000033.1 GCA_902615835.1 uncultured Verrucomicrobiota bacterium | reverse complement strand
GATTCAGAACAAAAATTCGACTCTACCCGAACAAAATCAGTTTTTAATCGAAAAGACTGTAACCAGGGAGGGGATCAACTGGTTTCTTTTCCCCTTCGCTGGTAGGTTGGCCAATGAAGGACTTGCCGCATTGGTCAGTTATCGTATGTCCAAGATTATTCCCATGAGCTTGTCCGTATCATTCAATGACTACGGCTTTCATCTATGTTCGAATGAAGATCTTGATCTAGGTGAAAAAGAATGGCGAGACTTACTCGACCCGGAAAATCTGATCGATGAACTACTCGATTGTATGAATTTAAGTGAAATGGCCAAAAGGCAGTTCAGAGAAGTAGCCCGGGTGGCCGGTCTGATCTTTCAGGGTTATCCGGGTGCCCAAAAGTCTGCAAGACAGGTTCAGGCGTCTGGTGGCTTATTCTTTGATGTCTTTTCGAAATATGATCCTGAAAACCTGCTGCTCACCCAGTCACGGAGGGAAGTTTTGGAAAGACAGCTTGAAGTCGAGCGAATCCTTTCCAAACTTCAGGAAATCAAAAAACAGACCATGATTCTTAATTATCCTCAGAGACTCACCCCCTTTGCATTCCCGCTCTGGGCTGAATCCCTGCGCACTCAGGTCAGCACCGAATCCTGGGGTGACCGAGTTCGGAAAATGGCACAGGAATTGGAAGAAACAGATTGATTTCATGGTTTCTCAATCACGGCAGATGATAGAAATGGAATGGCAGGGCGAAAAACTTCTTCTTCTTGCCCGGAAGGGTTTATATTGGCCGAAAGAAAAAACCCTTTTTGTGGCCGATCCTCATTTTGGTAAAGCGGCCACTTTTCGGAAGGTCGGTATTCCCGTATCCGAACATACGACGGAGGATGACTGCACGAGACTCTTGACGATGCTCGAAGAAACCCAGGCTAGCCGGATGGTTTTCCTCGGCGATTTTCTTCACTCCCGTCAGGGAAAAACCAATCCAGTACGCTCGCTCCTTTTCCAATGGCGAGAGGCTTGTGCCGAAGTGGAAATTCTCCTCGTTCGTGGAAATCATGATTTAAAATCAGGGGATCCATGGTCTGAACTTTCAATCAAATGTCTACCTGAACCCTTTCAGATAGAAAAATGGCATTGCAGGCACCATCCAATTGAAAAACCAGAATTTCCTTACCTGGCGGGTCACATTCACCCAGGATACTCCGTTAGAGGTATGGGAAGGGGAAGCGTACGGGCTGCTTGTTTTTGGGTGAGGAAAAGGAGTATAATTCTTCCTGCTTTCGGATCTTTCACAGGTTTGAAAGACATAGAACTGCAGCCCGGAGACAAAACTTATATTTCCAATGATCGGGAAATCATCGAAGTGAGTACTGCAAAACGGAGACTTAAATTTTAGTTTCAGCTAAATCCTTGACTAAATCCCACCACTTTATGATTATATATGTTATCAATCGATTCTTCGCTCACAAAATAACACTATATAACATGAAATACTTACTCTCTATTCTTGGAATCATTTCTCTTGGATTGTTTGCTTCCTGCGGTGGTACTGCCGAAGCAGAATGCTGTGGTGCAGACGGCGAATGCTGCTCCGGTGATCATGATCACTCAGAAGAAGAAACTACCGAGTAAATTCGATCCGAAACGATTTATCTCGTCATTGACGAGCTCAAGAAAGCCTGGGTGCTCCCAGGCTTTTTTGTTAGCTACAGAAATTTGTGCTCATTCATCATCGGAATAGTTTAGATTTTGTGGACAATCCAATCACCCGTATTAGTGTATTTGAACCGATCAATCAAAATGCTGGTGCGGAGATATCTTACGCCACGGACACGAGCCGAAAGTCTTTTCATTTACCCAAGCCACCTGATCCCAAGTCCGCACGCCCGATGGCCATCGAGTCTTTTGCTCTGGATCCTCAGACATATAATGAATGGATGACCGAGGTGGAACGCTATCTCGAACAGCAGAAATCCTTATAACTTAATTTCGGATTTAATCCTTTTTGGAAGGGATGTTCGAAACATCTTCTTCTTTTTGAAATTCTATTCAAATTTATCTTCACATATTCCCTCAAATCGGATTTCATTCGACTGCAATTCCCGAGGGCTAAAGTCATATGTAATAAATATGGAAGTAAATGACTCAGCTAGAGTTGAAAATCCGGTTAAAGAAAAAATTTTTTTCAACAATAAAATCTCAGCTCAATTTGGATACTCCGGATATTCGTTTGATTTTGCCCACTGGCTTTTTGGGCGATCCCTTGGCCTGATTTCCCTCGGTGCTTTTTTGTCCTACTGGATACAGGCGGATGCCTTGATTGGAGCCAACGGAATCTCTCCCTGGAGCGAAGATTTGGATAAAATTGAACAAGTGGCGGAACAAAACCCTGATCTTTCCAAATTCACGCTCCGACCCACCTTACTCTGGTTCTCAATTCCTGGAGGGCATACCACCCTTTTTGTTATTGGATCGCTGTCATCCTTTGCCCTGACATTGGGGTGGATCCCCATCGCCAGTGCTATTTTTTCATATGTTACCTACTTATCCCTGATGGTGGTAGGCGAACCATTCCTCAGTTTTCAGTGGGATATTTTGCTCGTAGAGACTTTACTCTTATCCCTTCCCTTTCTTCCGATGGTTCGGTTCCATCATCTCGGATCAAAAGTTTATTTTTCCCGTTGGTCCCGTCTTCTGCTAGTTACCCTGCTTGCCAAACTCATGCTCGAATCGGGCATTGTAAAATTTACTTCTTTTGCCGGGGACGGAACCAATACCTGGCGTGAACTCACCGCTCTGGATTATCACTATTGGACGCAACCATTACCTCATGGATTGTCGAAGTGGATTCATACCCTACCCGCCTGGTTTGATTCACTTTCTCTCTATTTTATGTATGCCATCGAACTCGTGTTACCTCTTTGCTTCTTTTTACCGGGAAATGCAAGACGGTTTGCATTGATCGGACAAGTACTTCTTCAACTAGCGATACTTGCTTCGGGCAACTACGGTTTTTTCAATTTACTAACCCTCTGTCTTTGCATCCCCCTGCTGGATGATCAGTTCATACCCTCCACAATAACCAATCGCTTTGCAAAAAGTACAACCCAGACAACAGCCAGTAAGTTAGCTTTTCGTACGCCCATTCTTTTTCTGCTTTTTTCGATTTTTATTACCACTGGTTATGGCCACATCCTTAACGACTTGAAGGGAAATAAACCCAACGAAGAGGAATACTTAAAAGTACCTCAATGGATTGAATCCTTACAGGCAGAGGCAAGAGTACTCCGATGCTTCAATTCCTACGGTTTGTTCCGGGTTATGACCACCACGCGACCTGAGATCATAATTGAAGGATCGATCGACGGAGAAGACTGGCAACCCTACGAATTTAAATGGAAACCTGGGAACTTGGCACGGTCCGCTTCTTTTGCGGGCCCGCACATGCCACGGCTTGACTGGCAAATGTGGTTTGAGGGTCTCAATTTTGAAAACTACGCCCAAAATGATTTTACTAGATTCCTATATTTTCGGTTTCTGCAAATTGCAGCCAATGGTGGAGATCAGGACGACTTCGCAAATCTACAGAAAGTACTCGGTGAGCAGGAATTTTTCGCCCTTTCCAATTCCCCGAGTCATATCCAACAGCAGTTTCTTCAAAATTATAATCAATTACTCGGAGCGTTTCTTGGTCGTTCCCAATGGTTTGGGAATTTTCTCGAAGCTTTGTTCCTGCAAAATGAGAAGGTATTAAGCCTGCTTGCTGAGTATCCCGAATTCCCTGAAGGTCCGTCTCAACTCAAGGTATCGCTCAGGCACTACAGTTTCTCGGAGGATAGTACCACCTTTTGGAAAACTAGCGAAGTCCCCAAGGCATCCATACTTATTAAAAAAGAGTGATCGAAAAACCTTGAGGAAATTCAAATTTTGTTCACTACACTAGACGCATGAAAAGTTCATACGAATTAGCCATGGAAAGAATGGGAGGCGGAGACAAATCACTCACTGAGGAACAAAAAGCAAAAATTGCGGAAATTGATTCGAAATATAAGGCAAAAATTGCCGAGCGGAAAATCTTTCTTGAGAAAAGCGTTCAGGATGCCTTAGCCAAAGGAAGTCACGAAGAGGCAGAAGAAGCCCGAAGAATTTTGGCTCAGGAAGTTAACAGCCTCGAGGAGAAAGCCGAATCCGAGAAAGACAAAATCCACAACACTTAGTATTTAGATCATCACTCAGTCTTCTTTTGATTTAGAACTTCCAAATTTAGAAAACTCTCTCGATATGAGCATCGGTCAATTGTTGCCGATTATGCAGGAAAGGCTGATGCAGAAATCGAAATATCATGGTATTAAAACTTGGAAAAACCCTATTGATTTTTGGATTTACAAAGAAATAGTTTTTGATATCCAACCTGAATTTATAATTGAAATTGGGCTTCATCGAGGAGGAAGTACTCTCGCACTTGCTCATATTTTGGATCGTAATGACAATGGAGACATTATAGGCATTGCTCTTTCATTATCTTTAATCGACGAACAAGTAAGAAACCATGATCTCATTTCGCTGATTGAAGGGAACCCCCTGGAATTGTTTGAAAAGGTCAAACAACTCATTTCTCCAAATTCAACTGTCCTCATTATTGAAGACAGTTCACACGAATATGAAAACACTCTTGCAGTCTTGAATATGTATGGAACACTCGTTTCAGAAAACAGCTTCTTTATTGTTGAAGATGGCATCTGCTATCACGGTTTGGATGTTGGTCCAAAACCCGGTCCTTACGAAGCAGTACATGATCTTATCAAGGACAATGAAAACTTTGCTATCGATCGTTCGAAAGAAGACTTTCTGCTAACTTGGAACCCTTGCGGTTTTTTAAAAAGGATAAAGTAAAGATGCACCAAAGTTCGTATGAAAACATGAAGAAGTTCGTGCAATCGAACTTTAAAAATTTAGACTCCAAAAATAAGTCAAGAGTGTTGGATGTTGGAAGCTTGGATGTAAATGGCACTTATCGAAATCTTTTTAATAATGATTTTTGGATCTATGAAGGACTCGATATGGAGCATGGCGAAAATGTCGATTTTGTGCCGAAAGAGCCATACGATTGGAAAGAGCTCAAAAGTAATACTTATGATCTAGTTATTTCCGGACAGGCACTTGAACATATTGAGTATCCCTGGAAGACTTTTGAAAATATTGAAAGAGTCCTTAAGCCAAGTGCTTTATGTTGTATAATTGCTCCTTCAAGCGGACCTAAACATAAGCACCCAGTTGATTGCTGGCGCTTTTATCCCGATGGCATGAAAGCATTATGTAAACATGCTAACCTCGAAACCTTAAGCTGCTCAATTATCGAGCAAAAAACCGAAGATAACTCTTTCGAATTATGGAAGGACATAGTGTTGGTCGCCCGAAAGAAAAAACCTAGCACAAATTCAAATAAAACTCGGAAGTTTGAGCCTATCACGAAGGTTAAATCGAGGCTTCCAGTTAATTTTGCTCCTAGGTATGAATCTGCAGTCACGAGTTGGCACCCACATCGTGCATTAGCTTTCGAGTTAATTAAAAAACATAAACCCCGAGAAATCGTTGAACTTGGAGTTCATTATGGGGATTCATATTTTACATTTTGTCAAGCTTGTGAGGAACTTGAATTAGATACTCAACTCTACGGAATCGATCATTGGCAGGGAGACGAACAAGCGGGTTTGTATGGAGAAGAGGTATTTGAAACAGTAAGCTCTTACAATGAAGAGTTCTATCCCGGGAAATCTACTCTACTGAGAATGGATTTTGAAGAAGCACTTCAACGATTTGAAGACGGATCGGTTGATCTTCTGCATATAGACGGTAGACACGAATACGAATCCGTAAAGAAGGATTTCGAAAACTGGCTCCCGAAACTAAAAAAAGGAGGACTAATCCTAATTCATGATATTCTCGTAGAAAGGGAGGATTATGGGGTTAAAAAATTCTGGGAAGAATTAAATAAGAATTTTTTCACAAAAATTCAGAGTGAGGCTCACGGGCTAGGTGTTGTTTTAATCCCCTTCGATAATATTGAAAAAAAATCCTCAAAAATAAAACCCGATGATCTACTGTACAGGAACTTTAAAAATATTATTAAAAATAAAACGGGAAATTTACTTGAAGTTGGCTCCAGGTCAGTCTGCCCTGATAGTAATGTAAGAAAAATTGATTTATTAGAAAATAACCAATTGAATTACACAGGCTGCGATATAGTCTCTGGAGAAAATGTAGATATTGTATGCGATGCTCATAAATTAAGTCATCATTTTGCACATGGATATTTTGATGTTGTGGTTAGTAATGTAGTCTTCGAACACTTAATTTTCCCTTGGAAAGTAATTTTGGAAATTAACTCAATTATGAAAGTTGGGGGATTACTTTGGATTTGGACCCACCCTAACTGGCCACAGCATGAGTTACCATGGGATTATTGGAGGTTTCAGAAAAACTCCTTTTACGGTTTATTAAATGAATATACTGGTTTTGAAATAAAACAAGTAGAGGAATCATATCCCGCATCTATCCAACCGAAGTCAGATTTATTCAAGGGTAATGGTATTTCATCGCAAGTGGCAAATTTAGGAGTTGGAGTTATAGCAGAGAAGATTGGGAACTTCCAAGATGGGTTGTCTTGGGATATTGACATCGGTAAAATCAAAAAAATCCCTAAACAAGATCACTAAATACCAAGATGGATCTTGCAACTTAATCAAAGATAAATCTTTTTAGCTTTTCTTATCCAAAGTAATTCTTCCTTATTTTTATCATTAATGTAATCCCGCTGGGCATTGGAGACCGAGAGTTGTTTTGTTTTCTTATTTAACCAAGGAAAAGCGGGAACATATGGCCAATGCAAAATCGCAGCACACTTTTGCATAGAAACCTTAATTGAATCCATAAATCCAACGAATTGAAAATCCTCTGGATTGCGGTCTCCAATCCAATCAAAAAGCTGATTATGGTTTATCTCGTGCTCAATAAACATATCGAAGGTGTATTGAGCTCTAACTACATCCATTTGAAATGAATCATTCTCATCAGGTGCTTTTATTGTATGTTGATAGAAAGACATTGTCCTTTCAACGGGACACCTTAACCAAGTTAATAGTACGACACCTTTAAGAAGGTCCTTGTATCGATCTAAAACTAAATGACCATGAACGCATTTCTTACCGTTCAAATCGTCCAAAGATTCCTTACCTTGAGTTCGTATGGTTGGATAATGTGAAACGAAACTTGATCCATAAATTTCTTTCAGAGAACTCTTAAATGATGTGCCACCGCATTTAGGTACATGAAGACTAAAAACTTCTAAGGAAAGCTCATGGCTTTTCCTATTTTTTTCTAAGCAATGAGAACCGTTTGAACTTTTAGGGTCTCTAAATGCAATCAGTTCTTTAGTACGTTTGGAAAAATAATTTGAGACAGCAGAATTTTTGTGAGAATCGAGAAAATTAGATTCACCATGATAATTTTGATTACCTCTCCCTCGTTCTAATACTTTCAGAAAATTAGGACCTACCTTTTCAGGATGATGGAACTTCAATACATAATTCCTAGCATTCTGTCCAAGTTTCCTTCTTTTTGAGGGCATGGCGAATAACTGTTCAATCCCCCTCGACAATTCGCTTAATTCTCTTTTACCATGTGATATCTTAAGCACACAATCATCAGGCAACTCTGAAAACCAACTATCATCAGTTACAATGCATGGCTTTGAATGAAGCATAGCTAATAGAAGTGTAGCCGATGTTTCTCCCATACTAGGATAGCGTAGGTTCACTACAATATCACTAGCCGCTAAATGTTCTCTAAACTCCTTATCTGACAAGTAGCCAGGACAAAGAACATCAGATGCGATTGGAGAATTATTTATTTCCTCAACTGGTAACTCCCCAATTCCAGCGAAAAGTATCTTAAATTTGGATTTCTTGTTCAGGAGTTCCGCTGCCTTAATCAGAACTGCATTCCGTTTCACCCTATTTTGAAAACCGAAGCAGCCTATCAAAATATCATTTTTCTTAAGTCCCAATCTTCTTCTAGTTTCGGCACGCTTCGCGATACAATCTGATACGGCTTCGAGCTCCTTGTTGTAGACCGGCATAGGGATAATTTCGACACTACCTGCAAATCCAGCTTTCCGCACCAATTCAGATGCACTATGACTATGCACGATAATTCCTTTTGCTTTTGAGATAATTGATTCCAAGCAGGGAAATTTATGTGGCTGACTATGCCCCATTAACCAGCCTGGCCTATCTGTCTTTTCGACGATTTCTAAAGTTCTTCTTAATCTATCAATAGTCGTAGGTTTTTTGCCTAAATTTTCTCGAATAATTCCACCTTTACCTCGACCTGCCATCAAATAATACAAGACTGCGTCATGAAGTATAACGACTCCTGGATTCATTTGAAACACATGCCACATAGCCAAATGAAATTCAGGATTATTACCGAAGTTAAATACAACGGCATCAAACTCATGCAAACGGCCAAGAGATGAGGGCTGAGCCAAATAATTGTTCACCTTTAGTCCGGGGAAGAATTGAGCTCCGTCATGAAATAATTCAACTTGAGCAAAACGACTTAGTTCACTCACCAAATGATTAGAATAATTCGCTATGCCTGTTCGCTGATTTGGCAAAGGTGAGAAGTAAGCAATTCGCATCTTAATTTTGATCTTTTTATCTTATTTTGAAGAAACCAAATCAGCTAGATTTAGAGCTTAAATAGAGTGTATTATATCGAAAGGTTTCGATTGGACCTTGAAGCTCATAAGAAATAAAATTAGTCATAACTAAACTTTATAAATGTGACAAAAGAAATTTCACCACTACAAGTTTTTTCTGGGTATGAAAATGATTGTCTCAGCATATTAGACCCATTTTGCATTGAAAATGCAGTTATTAAACCGACATACTTCATTGATGGTTTTGGAGTTAGGACCGATTATTCGAATGTACCTTTTGTAGACACTCAAACTTTAAAAATTGAAAGATTAAAGTACCCGATTCCCGACGACGGTTTTCATGCTGAGGCAATTGAATACTTGTCAATATGTAACGCCTTAGATAATGCGGTGTCCAATAACAAATTTAAAATGGTTGAGCTTGGAGCAGCATGGGGACCTTGGGTTGCAATGGCAGGTGTAATTTGCAAAAAATGTAATTTTGAGAAAATAGATTTACATGCTGCGGAGGCTTCACCAACACTTTTTCAACTGCTTAAAAAACACTTATCCTGTAATCAAATCCAAAGTGACAGAATAATTAAAACTAATTTATTCAACGGTGCAGTATGGACTTTCAACGGAAAAGTAGAATTCCCAAAATCTTCTAAAAGCGATTTAGGTTGTGCTATAATGGATGAAGATTCAATACGGGATTATCGAAATCTTGAACTCGAAACCTTCACAGTTCCATGCTGCACACTGCAATCATTGGTTGGTGAAGTAGATGAATTGATAGATTTTATACATTTCGACATTCAAGGTGCTGAAGTAGATGTGATCTTGGAGTCAATTAATTGGCTTTCACAGACAACTAAATCTCTGTTCATAGCAACTCACAGTCGTTCAGTAGAGGGGGAGTTAATCGAATTGTTGGAATTTTATGGTTGGAAACTGCTTAGAGAAAAACCATGTAAGGTTGATTGGAGGAAAAGTGAACTCGAACTATCTGGCCGCACTATAATCGACGGTGGTCAAAATTGGACTAATTTGAGGTTTAATGGTAAGGTCTTATCCAAGAAATGATTTTCAGAGCTCTCTCACTCACTTCTTGCCTCAAACTCAAAATAAGCTTCCAGTTTTTTTTGATCCTCTTCCGTTTTGATTGCGACCAATGCGTTTGTCCAAAATAGATGTCCTCTAAAATCAGGAACTCTGTTTAGATACTTCCCATACCAAGTTTTAATTTCTTCATAGCAATCTGCAAAATGTGCGTTTTCGATAAAAGAGAGAGATATATTCTCCCATCTAAAAGCAAGTTTTCTTCTATCCGTTGATTCAGAGATCTCATTTGGTGATTGGGGAGAGATGTGTTTAATGGCGAGCTCTACCATTCCATTTCTTCCAACCATGCTTGGAATTAATTTTATTGTGTTATCTCGACGAAGATCAAAATCCCCGAATGAATGACCGGCTATGAAAAGCTTGGAACTTTTAAGTTTATTATGATAAAAACCACTTATATTTATTTCTGCAACATCCCATCTTTTTTTAACGGGAGTTTTTAGATAAATGATGGACTTTTCTCCAACAGACCAAACTTCATCCTGCTCCCAAGAACTCCAACCTTGTCCTAGAAAACAAAGTTCTTTTGCTTTGCGAGGAGCACTTCGTTGTAAATTAAATGATTTGGGTTCAAATTTTGAAAACTCATTTAATTCTTCTTCGAGATAGGCTTTGTGCTTCTGCTGCAAATGATGAATAGTAGTATGATTCGAGTGTTTTTTGAGGTTCATCGAACCCAAGTGAGGCTTAAGATGTTCAATCAACAATTTGGTTCTTATTTGCCTTCCTTTTTCATTGAGGTGTGCAGGCGTATCATACATGAATTTTTTTGCGTCGAACATCGTCTCCTCAGGTTCTCCCAAAAAAACAAAACCAGCATCTTCTACATTTTGACGAATTTTTTGATAAAACGCAGAAAAGCCTCGAGCGACTTTAAGTTCTTCCGGCGACCCACAAATTACGGGCCATGTGAAAAAAATTTCTCTTCCAGCTTCTTTTAACTTAACAAGTTCGTAAAGACTTACCAAAAAGTCATCACAAACATTATCCAATGAATTTTTACCGTAATTCCAGCTAGTAAAATTCATATCATTTGTGTACTCCCATTTGGAAGGAGATCCGTACCCTTCAAAATCACCCGATGATTTAAGAAATTGGTTTAACCAATCAGATTTTTGGGTTGGTTTACTAGTATGTATTTGATTTCCTTCAAGAAAATTATCTACTAGAGTAGCCACGGGAATAGAAGAAACGAACCTTACACTTTCAAAAAATGATAAATTTTTGTGAAAATAGTGAAGGTCTCTGTGCATTCGTATATACACTTGATTAGGGATTTCTGTCCTTCTGTAGTGAACATACTCTAATGGAAGAAGAAGAACATCCCCTTTGTATGTGTGATTCCTTAGCCTAGCTACTCGCATAAATAGAGGAATTGCACCATCATCTGCCACATTTATGCAGGGTATATTCAAACTTTTTTCGATCATGGGGGCATAAATCCCATGAAAAGAATTTGATCCACTATCGATTACGATTCTTGGGGAAGGAATTTCTTCAAGAAGAAAATTACGAAAAGATATCTTTCTATCAAGATCACACTTTTCGAAAGATTGCATGACTAAAAAATAATAAAAAGCAAAAGGTGTTATACATGCTAAAATAAAAAATAATCCTTTGAATATATTTTTAAATTTTAACATATTTAAATCCATGATCAAAAGTCGAAATATATGAAAGGTGTATCTACGACATTGTTACTAAAAACGACAATTAAAACAAATGCACTTGATACAAACAAACAATCACATATACGAATCGACTTATTTTTGACTACCAGCCGTTCATGTGAGTTTAGTCTAATAACATGATCCAAGATCGACCAAACAATAAGACTAGCAACTATAATAACATTAGAATTCCAAACGCCTACAATCCAAGTTGATTTTCCGTACCCACCAAGCGCTTTACTCAAATTATTTCCAAGCAGTTCCCAACACCCATTACCATTTGCAAGTCCAATTGCCCCTAGAATGATTCGATGACCATCACTTAAACTTGCAGAACGAAAATAAACTGCCGTGATTAAGAAAAAGCTAAAAGTCAACATTACACCAAAAGGCTTTGACATACGCATACCTAATCTAGTCCAAGTGTGATGAATTGATACACCTACACCATGAAGAAACCCCCAAAAAATAAAAGTTAATCCTGCCCCATGCCACAAACCCGAAAAAATAAAGGTGACTAACAAATTTCGCAGACTTGCAGGAATAGATTTTCTCGTACCTCCTAGTGGGCGAAAGAGATAATCCCTAAACCATCGTGAAACAGTTATATTCCATCTTCTCCAAAATTCACTCAAGTTTGCAGATAGAAATGGGTAGTGAAAATTGCGAGGGAGTCTGATATTGAAGAGGAGTGCAGATCCAATTGCCATATCGCAATAACCAGAGAAATCATAGTAAATTTGCAGGGTAAAAGATAACATTGCCACCCAAGCAGCAAGCATGTCGGTAGTTTCTGGTGAGGCGAAAAAACTGTCAGACAAAATACCAAAATTATCAGCAACAACTACCTTCTTAAAAAGACCAAAGCTAAAAAGAACGATAGCAGAAAAAACTACTTTGGGTTCTAAAGGAAGTGAGATTGCATTCCTTATCTGTGGAATAAATTCTTTAAAGTAGAGGACAGGTCCAGCAATCAGTTGAGGAAAAAAGGAAATGAACAAAACATATTCAAACCTCCCGCATAGTTCAGATTTCTGTTTTCGAGCATCAGAAAGATAAGCAATTTGCTGAAAAGTAAAAAAGCTTATCCCAAGGGGGATGGTAATTTTTGAAAGATTAAATTCTTCGGTGTAACCAAGTGAACCGAGGAAAAAGTTTTTATATTTAAAATAACCTAATAAAGCTAAATTAATAGCAACGCCAAAAATGAAGATTTTTCTGACAATTCTATCATCATGAACAAAACGGGCATTAGTAAAAGATTCTGCAACTAAACGATTAAAAATTAATGAAAAAAGTAGCAGAGGAAGGAATTTAAGCTCCCAATATGCATAGAATATCCAAGACGCTACGATAAGTAGAATTATTGCAGATTGGGAACTGAAAATAGTTTTACAAATAAGAAAACACCCAAAAACTATAGGAAGAAAATAGGCAAAATAACTTACAGTGAAGAAGAGCATCCTAGATTTTCAACTAAGCAAACGATCAATCACATAATTCCAATCTAAATTCTTATTTTTCAGGGAGTCTTTTCCTGCTTGCCCCATTTTCTTTGTAATTTTCGGCTTTTCCAGGAGATACATTAGTGACTGTGCTAACGCATTAGGTTCCGGTTTACATATTAAACCGTTTACTTGATGAACAATGAATTCCAATGGCCCTCCCGAATCATCGTGAGCGATAACTGGCTTTTCAGAAAGAAATGCTTCAGGAGTTATATAACCGTAATCTTCATCATAAACTCCGTTATAAACTGCAAAACATCGGGAAAATAAATCGATCTTTTGTTCTTCGGAGACTCGTCCATTGAAGGATACTATGTCTTGAAGTTGATTACGAACAACAAAATCCTTGCAGTCTTTTGCATATGGATATGGTTCGTCGTCCTGCCCGATAAAAACGAGTTTCATGCGAAAAGGAACTTCTTTGATTGCTTCAATGATCAATTTTTGGCGCTTAATCTTACTCAATCTTCCGGGAACTAGAATAAAAGGCTCCGAATCTTTGCAATGATAAGAATCAGGATGGGTAGGTGGAGGATAAAGAGGATCCGCCCCTAGTTGGTTATAACGCATCAGTCTTTCAGAAACCCGCTGTGAAATCGAAAAGGACAACTGGTGGTCCGGTAGCAGAGACTCATCCCAAAACTTAATTTCAGAAACCACTTCTCTACCAAATTGAGTTCTGTGAAGGTCTGAAAACTCAGTATCGTAAAGATCATACGCCTGCCGATGCTGATGAAGCAGCCACAAAACCTTATTTGGATGTGGAATATAATAAGAAGGAAATTTCAAAGTAATAATTCGATCAATTTGCATCCCGTTTGATTCGGTAATGTCAGTCAATCGAGCAGTCAGCATAGCATCAAGAATCCTTTCAGTTGGATACCATTTGAAAGGAAGTGTGATTAACTCAGCCTCTATGCCTCTTCTTTTCAAATGATAAAGTAAACCATCAGCAAGGAACTCGGCACCACCCCTCACAAAAGGAACCTGAACAAAAACAATTCCAACTCTCATTGGTAGATTATTTGCCTTAAAACAGGTTCCAAAGCTTCAACAAAAGAATCTGCAATTTTTTCCTTTGAAAATCTTTCTAAGTAGTTCCGGTACCCTTGCTCTTTAAGATTATTTCGTAATACTTCGTTCGTTCTAACTTCGTTTAATAAATGAGCATAAAGAAGATAATCTTCATCGGTCTGAGGAGGTTTTGAAATTAATTGTTCCTGTCCCAAAGTTTCAGATATAGCACCAGCATCACAAGCAATAATAGGGAGGCCAATAGATTGAGCCTCAATTAACGGGACGCAAAATCCTTCGTGCTCACTCATGCAAAGAAAGACATCCGCTTTGATGTATAAATTATCGACATCTTGATCGGATAAAAAACCTTGCCAATTTACAAACTCTTCAATCTGTAAATCTGCTGCTAAGACCTGCAATTCGTCAAAGTAAGAAATCATTTCTGAGTGCTGATTACCTACTAGATCTAATACTATCTGGTTATCAAATTCCTTAATGTAAAAGGCAAGGACTCGTAGTAGAGAATCAATTCTTTTGTTGGGAGCGATGCGACCTACAAAAATCACTCGCAATGGGATTCCCTCATTTTCATTTAAACTGTTTTCTGAAAGCGGTACAAAATTTGTATTGTTTAATGGAGCGACAACCTTGACTCGGTCATCTAAAACTCCAAGTTCAACCAATTCTTCCTTGTTAAATTTGGAACAAGATGCCCAGAAAGCTGATGAATAATTTTCTGCTAAAAGCTTAGTTTGCTTATCTCCCTTTAAGCACTGCTCTTCCAAATGAGATGAATATTTCGAGAAAAATAATGAAGGGGTAACATTATGATATCTGATGAGCAAAGGACCCGTGAATTTTTTGAGAATCTTTTCACCCGCTTCCCAAAAAGTGCTGTGATGGTAAATAAGTGCATCAAATTTACGTCTCGAAAAATCTTCTACATGCAAGCACTCGTCAACCACCTCGTTTAAAAAATTTTCAATCGAACCACCAACTGCAGAAACTTTAAAACCTAAGCCTGTAAGAAGTTTCGCCATCCCAAAAATATCTCGTCCCACGGCATCCTTGTCATGGATATACTCGTGACAAATCGCTATGTGAACTTTAACAGGAATTGAAGAATCCCCATGATCAAGTTTACTTCCCGACTTCATTTTCTCTGCCCGATACCTTCACGAAGACGATCTATAACTTCACTAACCTTTTCCTCGCCAAGCTCGTTCGAATCATTGACTTTTGATTCTGGTAACAATCTAACCCGGTTATTTTTTTCTAATCTTTTTTTGATTAAAGATATTCGATCTCTAATTCTTACCTTCAGCCTTTCTGTTGAGAAAAGCTTTTTTACTGCAGCTTGTCCTCGTGATGCAATTATCTGTCTTTCTTGACCATTTACTACACAACGTAATATCTGCTCAATTGCATGCTTAACATCTGCTTCTGCCCATGGAATTCCTGCATGGTAAGGTCCATCATTTGTTTTGTTTGGTCTTAGAGAGTATTTAACTGGGTAAGAATTGGAATTTGTCATAAACTCCATGTTAGCAGACCAAGCAGTTGCAATTACAGGCAATCCCAATGTCATTGCCTCTGCCATCATCATTCCAAAACCTTCTGCTCGATGAAGAGAAATGAACGCATGTGACTGAGAAAACAACGAGATCAATTCATTTCTCGAAAGAGTTTGATCTATAATCGTGTAGTGGTCAGAGTGAATTTTTGACAAAGCCATTCTAAGCTCATTCCTTGCTTTGGGGAAACCGTCGTGATTGATCGATTTTATTGCAAGATGAAGATTTGGAACATGACGAATACATTCAGAAAAAGCTTCAATGACAGCGATGGGATTTTTTCTTTCAACACTCGACATAAAATCAAAGGCTGTCAAAAGTACAAAATTCCCAGATGGAAAACGAAATGGAATGTATTCTAAATGTGGGATTTTATTAGGTATATCAATCGGGTATGGGATAACTTGTAAGGGAAGTAATGACTTTTTGCCTATCGATTGACCCGCAAAGCTTGATGGGACCCAAATTTCATCTAACAGATTAAAATGACTCTCGAATACTTCAGGAAAATATGGCATTTCCCAATGCCAATACCCAACATTGTAGCCTTGGCGAAGATTTTTTTCTTCAAGCCAATGCGGGACAAATTGCTTTGTGTAATCTCCATTACAGCAAAAGATATTTATTTTTCTCAAATCTTTTGGGGGATTCGAATTACAGCGATATAACGGATCTACATTTTCATGACCTCCTTTATAGGGCAGTTGAAATGCATCATAAGTTTCCCCCGCTTCTTTCAAGCCCAAAGCAAGACATTTACCTGCCCTAGCAAGTCCAAAATCCTGACGGAAAAAACCGAAAATGTTAATACCACATGTCTGCTCGGCTAGCCTCTTTTTATTTTCTGCTGAAGCATTGTAAGTGTTTTTATAGCTCTTTTTTAAAGCAATACTAGAATTTTGATGCGGAAGATTTTTTGTAAATCTAAAATGGGAGAAATCCTCAAAATGTCTTGATAAATTTACATTGTATTGAGGATCACACTCTACTATTGAGGACCAAATTCGGTGCTGGCAGTTTCTTTCCTTAGTTGCCCGTTCGATATTTTGAGGAATTAAATCACTACCTCTGGACACTGACTCCAAATGATACAGATTCGCATGAGGGGTAAACAAATTGTAAAGACCAGAATTTTGAATTCTTAAGCAAAAGTCCGTATCATTATAGGATACCGCGAAGTTAGTTTCGTCTAATCCCCCTAGATTAAAAAAGTCTTTTTTCTTTACCATTAAACATGCCGCCGTAAGGGCACTGTAATTTCTTTCCAATTGTAGATGGCCATTGTAACGAGCGTCTTTCATTGGCAAATTCCTGAAGGCATGTATGCCGCCTCCATAATGTCCAAACACAACTCCTCCGTGCTGGATAGTATTGTCTTGGTTTAATAACCTTGCACCCACACAGCCTACATCATCTCTAATTGCATGAACGATCATTTGCTCAAGCCAATTTTTGTGTATAGCTTCCGTGTCGTTGTTAAGTAGGAGTAAAAGTTCCCCACTTGCCTTTTGAGCCCCGATATTGTTGAGCCTAGAAAAATTGAATTTTCCACCGATATTTAATACTTTAGTATCATCAAATAGATTAATTTCTCTCAAATACTCATTAGTTGCCTCCTCCTCGCTATCATTATTAAGTAAAATAATTTCTAAATTGGGGTAATTTACTGTCCTGCGAATTGAAGATAAACAATTTTTCAGCAAATCAACCTTGTCCCGAATTGGAATTAAGATTGAAACTTTAGGCAGACATTCAGGTAAACTTCTCTTCGCTCTACAACAAGTCTCAAGAATCAGTTCTACCTTACCCTTAATTTGTCTTCGCCGGAGACAATCTTTCACTGCCTTCATTCCTGCTTTATAAGCGTACTTTTTCTCTTCCCTACTCAACGCAGCCGAACCTTTAATTGCTCTCCAATGATAAAGCACTTTTGGAATATGCAGGATACAGGTTTTATTTATCTGCTCGGTAAACCTTAGAGTTAAATCCCAATCCTGTGAGCCTTCATATCCTTTTCGTAAGCCTTTAAGTTTCCGTAGAAGTGCTGCTTCGTAGACACTAAAATGAGAGATATAATTTTGACCAAGTAATAGATCAGGATTCCAGTCGGGCTTAAAATAAGGTTCATATCGCCCTCCATGCTCATCAATTTTGTCTTCGTCTGAATAAATCAATTGAGCATTCGGATTACGATTAATCACTTTTACAACTTCTAATAACGAATGTGGGCGAAGTTCATCATCATGATCCAAAAAGGCAACAAACTGACCCGTTACCAGTTTAATCGCAGAATTTGAAGCTACTGAGATGTGTCCATTGGTTTTGCGAAAAATTACCTTAATGCGAGAATCCTTATTTGCATAGGATTCGAGCAAAGGTCGTATATATTTTTTGGTGGAGGCATCATCAGCAATGCACA
>CACMQL010000032.1 GCA_902615835.1 uncultured Verrucomicrobiota bacterium | reverse complement strand
AGGCTACATTTTTTGATATGTTATTCAAGTCCCTGGCAGATGGGGCAACCCGGTTATTCCCCCTATGGTCTCTTATGGTTGGGATTGCAGCCCTGTATGCACCTACTCTTTTTTTATGGTATGGAAAAGACGCAATCAACATGGGCCTCGGTTTGATTATGTTGGGAATGGGATTAACACTCTCGTTGGAAGATTTTTCCGAAGTTTTGTTAAAACCAAGACTGGTGGTCTTGGGTTCATTTTTACAGTTTTCGATCATGCCAGCCTGGGCAGCCCTCATCGCTTTCCTTCTTAAGATTCCAGGGGAGATGGCGGTGGGTCTGATCTTAGTGGCGAGTTGTCCGGGTGGAACCGCATCCAATGTGGTGGTTTTTCTGGCCAATGGGCGGGTGGCTTTTTCCGTGTGCCTCACCGCTTGTTCCACTTTACTGGCGATTTTGTTGACCCCGTGGCTGACTCATTTGTATGCCGGTCACTACCTACCGGTCAACCCCTGGGCCCTGATGAAAAGTATCTTTTACATAGTACTGATTCCCCTTCTTTTCGGCCTAAGTCTGAAAAAGTTTTACCCGACCATCGCTCGGCGTTCCGCCGATTTCTCTCCGCTGCTCTCAGTTTTATTTATTCTTTTGATAGTCGGGTTTGTTTTGGCGGCCAAGCGGGAAACCATACTTTACCATTGGCAAGCAATGATGGGAGCTGTCTTTCTTCTGCATGCAGGAGGTTTTGCCTTGGGGTATCTCCTGCCATTCTTACTCCGGGAAGAAAGGGATGTGAGTCGTACTTTATCGATCGAAGTGGGTATGCAAAACTCCGGGTTGGGTATGGCATTGGCAAGTAAACACTTTTCCTTAATGCCTATGGTCTCGGCTCCCTGTGCCTTAAGTGCGGTGATGCACTGCCTAATCGGAAGTGTTCTTGCCGCTATCTGGAACCGATCATCAAATGAGTATGCCGAAAAAAAATGAGGGATAGCCTTGAATCGTTCGCTTCCTGAATTCAGGGTGATGAATCGTAATGATGTCCGACCTTCCGCCTCACATTCTTTCCCCTACCACTCATTTAAGGAGAGCAAGCGGATACTTTGATCTCGAAATGTATAAGGAAGCGGATCGTGAGCTCCGTGCTTTGCCGGATGAAGAGCCCTGGCTAAAGAAGAAAAAGGTTTTTCAGGTTGCGATCAGGCAGGATTTGAAGGACTGGGCAAATATGCGTACTCTTTCCCGCGAGCTTCGTTATCTGTACCCCGATGAAGAAGATTGGTGGATTTCCGACGCATTTGCCACTCGGAGAAGTGAATCCATTGAAGTCGCTAGGGAAATTCTCCTCGATGGGTTGGCCGTCCATTACGACAGTGCGATCATCCGCTATAATTTAGCCTGCTATGCCTGCCAACTCGGCCATCCTGGAGAGTGCATGGACTTTCTTAAAGAAGCAGTAAGAAGAGATGAAAAATATAAGCAAATGGCCATGGAAGATGAGGACCTGGAAACAGTCAGGGAGGCTTTAAAACAGATGGGGTGGGAGGGGAAACTGGCATGACCAAAAATCAAAAAGCCTTCACCTTACTCGAACTTTTGGTGGTTATTGTCATTATTGGAATCCTGATGGGCATTTTATTCACCGGATGGGGTTACATTAGCCAGAAACAAGCCACCCAGAAAGCCAAGCTCGAGCTTGTGGGTCTCCAAAACGCAGTCAAGGAATACCTGGCGGATTTTGGGGAATATCCCAATTGCCCAGAGGGAATTTGTACCCCCGGAGAAACCTTGTTCATGTCACTGGCCGGTTTTCACAATGAACAGGGTACCCTGGAATTGCCTCCGTACTCGTCGAAAATTCCCATTCATCTCTTTCATTTCGATCTGTCATCTTTTGATCAAATTGAAATCCCTGATATTACCCATGGGGGAGGACAGTCTTTGCAGCTTTGGCTGGCCCAAACATTGGGAAAGGACCCTGCCTTTTTAGATCCCTGGGGCAATGAGTATGTGTACGAATATCCCCTTGAGGATGGGGGGCCAGGATACCGGCTGTTCTCGATGGGACCTGATGGAAAAACCGGCGATGTATACACCCAAGACGATATCCGCTAAGCAAGAGTAAGCGGTTTAGGGGGCACTTGCCCCCTGATCAATCAGGCGTCTGCGAAGAACCTTTAGGGGATCGAGCTCAGGGGCGTTGGGATTTTTTTCAATCAGGAATTCAATATCGATGAGGGCATCGGTGAATCTTCCCTCTCCGTAATGAATCATGGCCCGCATTGCCCGAGTGTAGCGGTCATCCGGGTCGATTGCGATGATCGCATCGACATATCTGAGACGGGCCAATGAATCTTCCTCCCGTTCAGCGGATTGGATCAGGTTGCGAAGCATGCGGGTAATAATATCACGATGGGAAACCGGCTCAAAATCTTCCTCCTTGAGTGGAACTCCAGTAATTCGGCTGGCTTCTTCCCGGCTGACAATCTTGCCACCAAATGAATCGATCAGGAGTTCCTTGGCTTTTGGTTTGTCCGAATTTTCAACGGGTATATCTTCTCTGTAGATTGCCATGAAATGTCCAGGCAGGCCAAGACCGGAGACCGGGAGATCGAGCCGGTTGGCTAATTCAATCAATAAAATGGAGAGGGTGATGGGCAGGCCTTCCCGGTCATCCATGACTTCGTTCATGTAGCTATTTGAACGGTGATGATAATCAAGCGTGCTTCCGTGGAACCCCATTTCATCAAATAATTGCCTGACCAGTACGATAAGTTTTTCTTCGCCGCTGGAAGATTTACCAAAAGACTTTTTGATCTTATTTGCCAGACGGTCAGCTTTTTCAAGGTAGGAATCCAAGTCGAAATTTTCGTTGTCCAATCGGGCAATCAGCAGGGCTGAACGTAGGAGATCCACTGTGCCCCTTTCTTCATTCCGCAAGCTTTTCGCCAGTTCCTCAATGACCAATCGTTCACGCACTTCCTTGGCCAACCTCTTAATTTCCTTGGCCTTTTTTTCCAGATCCATGGCATGATCGCGCAGGGCTTGGGGCGTCGGGTTGCCCATATTTACGAGTTCATCCACTTCCCGGGGATCAAGGGAATCGCGATGGAGCAGGGGCCTGACTAATTTGCGTACCTGATTGGAAAACGCGGGTGTTACTTTCGACTGGGGAAATCTTTTTGAGATCCTAAAGAAACGAAAACGGGCGGTCGGTTCACGAAATTTACAAAGTCCCACCTGACCACTATCCAAACCGTGATCTAAGAGATCGATTACCACTTCGTCGTTAACCGAACAGATCAGGCGACCATTTTCTTCAAGCCTGACCCGTAAACGATTCCATTTGTTGAACTTGTAAGCGTCCGATGAAATGGTTTGTAAAATGGTCCACGAGAAGACATTTGGACCCTCAAAGCGGGTTAAACGTAGTGACCCGTTGGTGGGGTAGAAGCCAAAGTGCCGGTCTTTCCCATCCGCATGAAAAACCAAACCGGCGGCACCGCTTTCATCTTCCAGTTGTACCTCGACTTCAATTTCAAAAGGAAGATCGGGAAACTTCGTCTGGTTGAGACAAAGCATTCTGCCTCCAAACCCATTGCCAAGTCCCGAAGCTGTAATAATTCCTGCCCTTTGCTTCCAGGAACCGTTCATCACTGGTTTCCATTCAAGTTCATCCAATGCCCCGATGGTAAGCCATTTTTGCATGGGTATGGGATTGGTTTCGCCAAGTAATCTTTTTAGCTCATTGACGGGAACCCCAAACCCCATGGCGCCCCCGGATTTAATCGAAAGAATGGCAATTACATTCCCGTTTAAATCAAGTGCCGGACTCCCGCTGCTTCCCGGCTCGATGGGGATTGCAACCTGCACCATGGGTCTACCGTCTCCGAATTCAAGTTCCCGGATGGCCGCAATCACTCCCCGACTCACGCTGTGTTCATATCCCAAGGGATTGCCAATGGACAAAACCGCCTGTCCGGGAATTAAATCCCGGGAGTTCCCCAGTTTCAGAACCGGTAATTTCTTCGCATCAATCTTGACCAGGGCTAAATCGCGGTCCCGATCAATTGCCAGAATCGAGCGGGGACGGAAAGTACGTCCGTCTGAAAAACGGATTGAAAAATCACGATGTTCTCCAATTACATGAAAATTAGTGGCGATAACTCCATCCTCACGGACCACAAATCCAGTTCCACGCCCCCCTTCATAGCCGTTACGGTCAACGCTTTCAATGACCACCACCGATGGCTTGATTAAGGATGCGAGATTTTTGAAATCTTTGGCGTCCCGTTTCGCCAATTCGAGTTCGGTAAGCCTGGAAGAATTATTTTCGAAATCCTGGCCGAAAGTGATGCAAACACAACTTACCAGTAGGATAAAAGTTACTACCGAACGAAATGTAATCAAGAGAAACACCCCTACATTTGTTCAAACAAGGTATAAAAAGTCAAGGATCCTAAGAGAAGAGAAAAGGGAAACAGAAATTTAAGCAGTTATTGGGGCAAGGCTTGAAGGTACTTTTGGAGAAGTTTGTCAGTCTTGGCTTTTTGTTGATCGACCCTGTGCTTAAAATCAGAATATTCTTTTTGTTTAAGATTTAGCTGAAGCTCTGCGTCTTTCAGGAAATTTTCTTTTTCATGGAGAACCCTGGGTGCACTCTCCCGCAACTTCATGATTTCAGCAAGTTCGGACTCAGCTTTGGTAACGGCTAATTTGTTCTCCGCTAATTGTTGCCGTCTTGTAAGAAGCTTGGCGTCGGCACTCTGCAGGTCATTTTGGAGCAGGGCCAGTGATTCAGAAAGTTCGGATCCAGTCTGAACGAGAGCCTGAATTTCTGGATCCGAATTTGTCAAAGCTTGGTTTTGTTCGCTGAGATCATTCACCTTTTGGAGAAGGGAAGCTTTTTGAATTTTGATCTGGGAAATTTGATTAAGTTTGGAGTTTTCAATCTCCAGCTGAGATTTTTTTTCAGCAATAGACTGCTGATGTTCGGATATTTTCCGGGGCAAGGAAGATAAGGCGTCGGTGGCATTGTCCACTGCCTGCTGAGCGGATGAAAAAATATTTTTTGATTCCTCAAGCAGATCATCAAGTACACGCAGATCCTCCTCCAAGGAGCGAAGTGTCAGGATTTCCTGATGACGGGTAAAATTGATGGATTCTGCTTTCCAACGGGAAAGATTACGCTCAGAGGCCTTTGTTATGGATTTTGCCCCGGCTACTTCTGCAGCGGGTTTTTTGATATCTTCCTTTGCCTGACTTAGAAGCTGTTCTGCGGAGGAGACTGCTTTTTTCGCCTGATCTCTCTTGGTTGTCATGGCTGCTTGGTTCTGTTGCGATTGTTTCCAGGACTTTTCCATCAAGGTTTTATTTGACTGTAAGACCGAAACCGTCTTTCTTGCTCCCTCCAGATCGTTGCCTACCTGAGTGACCTTCCCAGATAATGAAGTGTTTAAGGCAGCATATTTTTCCACTTCCTTTTTATGCTGTGCACTCAAATGACTGGCGTGCAGATAGGACTTCTCCATGGCTTCCATCTCAAGTTTGACCTTCTTGAATGCTTCTGAGTAGGATATATCATCCTGGTTTTGAGACTGGGCTTGATTCGCCTTGTGGAAGGATTCCTTGATTTGACTGAGTTGGGTGGATCGATCATTGGTTATTTCTTTCCACTTATTAAATTCGTTAATTTGATCGGTGTGTTTTTTTTGATTTGCCTTGAGTTCTTTTTTCTTCGCTTCGTGCAGGGCAGTTATTTCATTCTGAATTTTGGTTTTATTAGCCAGACCCGCGAGTGCCTGATCAAAAGCGGTCTTGGCTTCTTGGGCGGCAGAGAGCGCATCTTGCAATGCTTTCTCTGCAAGCTGAAGGGCAGATTTTCTTGCGGTTACTTGCTGGGTAATTTCATCGACTTTTTTCTGGAAAGGTAAAAGTAGGCTTTGTGCTTTTGCCAGGGATGCTTGGTCTTGGTTGAGTTGCTTAGTCGCCAGCGTAATTCTCGTTTCAAGGGCGGGGGGGTTGGCGTTTAGGTCGCCCAAATGCGTGCCTTCTGCTGTGTTCCACACACCAACTTTTCCAGTCCAGTCACCGGCGATGATTTTGGATCCGTCGTAGGAGAGGCGGGATTCCATCACAATATCTGCAAACCCTGAAATGGTGCGAAGATCCTTTCCGTTTCCGTCCCAAAATTTTACTGTTTTATCCCGACCGGCGGTGACAATGTTTCCGTTTTGGGCGTAATGAGCCGAAAGCGTGCCTCCGCTATGAGCATTCCAAGTGCGGACTTGTTTACCATTCATCATTTCCCAGGTGCGGACAGCTCCTTCTTCCGAAGCGGACAAGAGTACATTACCGTCCGCCCGCCAGCTAAGGCTGGTAATTTCCTGCTTGTGCCCATCAAGGGTATAAAAAGGATTGCCGGTTCCTGCCTCCCAGACAAAAAGACCCCCATTGCGGTCAGCAGTTGCAAGAAGAACGCCGTCGGGTGAGAATGCAACCTGCGTGACCCACTCTGAATGTTTTTTGATTTGGTAGAGAATTTCATTGGTGGCTAAATCAAAAACTTTGACCAGTTTGTTGGTTCCTCCAATGGCAACAAGGGATTGATCCGCGGAAATGTCCGCAGTAAGAATGGTATCCTGTTCTTCGCCAACACTCACAACCCGTCGTCCCGTTTCCACCTCCCAACCGGCAACATTCCCACTCTTACCACCCCGTCCTCCCGAGGCAATGAGCAGTTTTCCATTACGACTGAAGTTCATGGATTCAATAAATCCCTCTTCAAAGCTGAGAATGCCAGAAATTTGCCGGTTTTCGGTGTGGTAGAGGATCACTTGTTTTTGGCCAGCCAGAGCCACCAAAGGAGACCAGGGAGACGCCGCCATCGCGGATGGGGCAAATGCACGGTCAGTAACCACTGCGGGTTGCAAGGAAAGGTGTTTGGGCATGGGTGGCGGGCCTTTCGGCTTGCCGATGGTAACCGAGCCCAGGGCAAGATTGACCGAGGGTTTCTTCTTTTTCATTGGTTTACCTGAAGCCGTGGGCAGCATGCCTTGAGCGATCCAATTTTTAAGCAATGTGAGCTGGAGATTATCGATTTTTTCACCTCTTGGAGGCATATGAGGTTCCTGCAGCCTGGCAGGTAAAAGGTAGAGAAGGCTGGCATCCGGATCTCCGGGGACCGAAACTTCTCCGGAGCTTCCACCAGCAAGGATTGCATTCATGCTGGTGAGGTCGAGTCCGCCGCGTGCCCGGTCAGGGTTATGGCATGAATTACAGGATTGTTCAAAAACGGGAACGATATCGTCCTGAAAGTTTGGCTTTTCAGAAGATGCAAAAACCAGGGAACTACCCATGAAAAAAGAGCAAAAATGTCGCATAGATTTCATTAACAGGTATGGATTTTTTACGGGAAAGCCTGGGTTTTCAAGGAAACGGGTTAATGGTTGAAAATAAATTCTTTGGAATTAAGCAAAGCCCAGAATACATCTTCAAGCCCTTCACGGAGATTTTCCGGATCCAGCGATGCCAGCAAATTGGCTTTTTCGGCAGGATTTGGTTTGCGGGAATAACAGCGCAGATAAAGCCCATCAATAATTTGGCCCGGCTTCATGCCTGCTTTCAGGCTGGAGTCGACCACTTTTCCCTGTCGTATACGATTGTTGGTGGTGTCACCATTTAGCAAATGAAGGGCCTGCGATAAGCTTGGTTCCATGACCACTTCGCAGGAGCAGACGGTTTCCCGTTTGGCCCTTCCAAAAGTGGTGAGAAAGTAGTTGCTTACCCGTCCATCGGCAATCTGAATGGCTTTAGCACCGAGAGGTAATCCCTGAAATTTATTCTTAGTTTCAGTGGTCTGAGAGATAACATCAAGCATAACCTCCGCCCGTAATCTGCGCAGTTGGGAGCGGGCAAAGTTACGGGTGTCGGACTGATTGGATGCATTCGTTTTGGTTGATAGTTGATAGATTCTTGAATTACAGACATCCCTTACCAATTTTTTAAAATCGTAGTTATACTCGGTAAATTTAGTCGATAGCTCATCCAGCAGTTCCGGGTTGGATGGCGGGTTGGATACACGCACATCATCGACTGGCTCGATAATTCCCTGCCCAAAAAAGTGGGCCCAAACTAGGTTGGCCAGGTTGCGGGCAAAGAATGGATTTTTCGGGGAAGCCAACCATTCCGCAAGAACTTCCCGACGGTCGGACCCTTTCGGGATTTCAGGAGTATCATCCCCGAGAAATTTGGGAGGCATGGGTTTTTTGTGAACCGGGTGATTAATTTCTCCGCTTTTTCGATTATAGATAACATTTTCCCGCGGGTCCGCCGCCCGCTTGCGTCCCACTTGACTAAAGAAGGAAGCAAAGGAGAAATATTCATCCTGGGTCCAGCGGTCAAACGGGTGATTATGGCACTGGGCGCATTGCAAACGCATACCCATAAAAACCTGGGCGACATTCTCCGTAATTTTTAAATTGTCACGCTCAACTTGGTAGTAGTTCGTGGCCGGGTTGGTAAAGGTTCCCCCTTTGGATGTAAGTAAATCCTTAACGATTTGATCCATGGGAACATTGTTAGCGATCCGGTCTTTCAGCCAGTTAAAATAGAGGAGGGTGGCTTTGTAACTCATGCCCTGATTATCATCCGTGTGAATTTGTAGCAGTTCAGCGAATTTCATCACCCAAAGTTCGGTAAATTCCTTCTTTTCCAGTAATTGATCGATCAACTTCGACCTTTTATCAGATGATGGATCTGCTAAAAAGGCGGCTGTTTCTTCGACGGTGGGTAAAAGTCCGGTGATATCCAGGTAGAGACGCCGAACAAAAACTTCGTCCCTGCATACCTCGGACGGAGTTATCCGTAATTTGTGCAGTTTATCATATACTAAGGTATCCACATAATTATTGGCGGGTAATTGAGGTCTTTGGTATTTGAGGTCTTCCGGGATCACCACCATGGGGATACCGACTGTGAAAATATTGAAACGGGCCATGATGAACGCTTCGCCACGCGTTCCGGCTCTGACCAAACCTTTCTCATCTATGGCTGCTGATACATCATTACTGGACTGGAAAACGGTGAGCGGGGTGACATCCCGGGTGGTTCCATCAGAGTAATGGGCGAGAACGGTCATTTGCTGGGTGGCACCTTCCCCTTCAAGCAGGGCGGAGGGAGGAAATAACTCGACCCTGTCGGGCTTGGCAATGTTTTCAGGGTCCTTCCCGGCCCCGTCTTTGAGCCAATCAACCAGGGTTTTCCAATGCCTGCTTTCCCTGCCAAAAAGTTTCCCACCGGTATGGGGAACTGCCCCGATCGCTTTTTCGACCAGCATACTTTCTTCAGGAATGGCTAAATTAATGCGGCGGGTTCCCTGCTCACGGGTGATGCGGTAATGATCCCCTTCCGGGTCATATCCGAACAGGGAGAGCATGAAGCGGTCCTGTCCACGGGCTGATCCGTGACACGATCCGGTGTTACAACCTGCCTTCATAAACACAGGCATCACATCCAGCTTGAAACTTACGGGGCGAAGAACGGCTGGATCCGTGACAACCACGGGAACCTCAATTCTTTTACCCTGAAATTCAGCCAACAATTTCGTTTCTCCCTGTTGTTGAGGATAAAGGATCTTATTGCGTAAGTCGGCGATCGCCGAATTCTCAAGCCTCATGGAAGCTTCATAAGTCACATCCCGGGTCACATCATCTGAATAAGTGGCTACCAGTACGACGGAATTGAAATCCTCCTTGGTTTTAAGATGAATCGATTTGGGGTAGGCTGCAATTGATAGCAACTGTTTATTTTTAGAATTATTGCGAAGTACAAGTTCCCGTTCCGAGATCTCCTTTAATTGCACTCCTTCTGGCCAAGAAGCTCCGGTTTCCACCCATCGGTTCAGGATATCCTTGTGCCTGGCACTGAGTGGACCGTTTTTTGGGGGCATAATTTCTTCGTCATCAGCAGGAAGATGAATTCTTTCGAGAAGAATACTTTCCGCTTGATTACCCGCAATCAGGGCAGGCCCGGAATCTCCGCCTTCTTTCATGTATGCCAAGGTGTCCATCCGTAAACCACCCTTCTGGGAATTAGCACCATGACAGCTGATACAAGTGCTTTCTAGGATTCCGCGAACTTCCCGGTGAAAATCAGGGGCGATCACTGCTGCTTTGGCTGGCTCAGGTGCCCGCTGGGTTAAAGCTAAAGGTGGTTCCTGATTACCGCACAAAATAGAGCAAGAAAAAAGCAGAGAAAGAACGGTTTTCATAAGGAATTTAATTGGTGCCAGATTGAGCAGCCAGACGGAGTTGTTCCAATCTACTGAGCGGTTTTTCTTTTTTAACCACAGGTTGTGGAGTGGATGGCTTGGACTTGGCACTTGCGACCTTGGGTTTGGGAGGTGGATTGTCCAACCGGATTTGTCCACCCTGTCCTACGGTGTGAGTGACCAACCTCCCAGAAAAGGGTACCCGCACAAAGCAGAAGAGATTTTTGGTGAGACCGGTACGGGATTTGTCTTCCGTAGAGATAGGGAACCGGATTTGAGAGGTATTGGCGTCAAACTCCACCTGTTCGGTGGCGGAGAAGGGGGGCAATCCTTTTAATTCTGCTTTGGCAAATCCTTCAAAAGGTCGGGAGATATCGAGATCACAAACCATTTCTCCCTGTTGACCCCGCTGGACTGCGGCCATGTTGATCTTCATCGAGAGATAAGGTTCCTCCACTTTTAACTTCACGAACTCTGAAGCTGCCAGCATGTTACCTCCACCCTCAGCGGTAGATTCTCCCTGCACCCCGATTTGCCATTCTCCGAGGGGGGCACCTCCATTGGCGGTAAGCGGGTAGTGACCGATGGTATCTTTTGAGGAAATCTTAATGTTACTTCGGGCACCGATCCCCGGAGGCTTGGTGAGAATTTTTACCACCACATCCTTGGAGAAATTAGCGTCGCGGATAATTTCCACTTTCAAGTTGATGGATCCGCCACGGACAATCGGAGTGGCGGGGGTATGTAGTTTAACCCGATAAGGAACAGGCTCAACTACTGCAATCGGAAGTACATCATAAACACCCTCATAGTATGTACGATTGTTGGGGGGACCGTAGACCAAATCCACCCGGTGCCGGTATTTTCCGGTGATGATAGTATTGCTATCAGATTTACGGTGGTTGATATCAAATTGGGATAAGGTTTTGCCTAGGGGGGCGTCAGCTTTAGCTGAAAAGAGAATGGGTACCGAATTAAAATTGGAAGGGGCATGTGGGGCAACCATGGTAACTCCCTCCGGTAAGTTTTTCGCTACAAAACTAAGATCGCCGGAAAAATTTCTCCGGGTGATGGTAAAAGATGTGGCCGCAAAATTTCCCTGGGGAACCGGGATCATCTTTCTGGTTTGCGAGTCACGATTACTGAACATGGGGATGGAGGCGGTAATTTCGGCTTCCAGTTTTTCAGTTTCAATCCGGTAAGCGTGAAGAGGACTGCCTCTGCCGAGGTGATCAGAGATCCGCAAAATGTATTCCCCATCCTTTGGAAATGTTTGGGTGATCAGGCTGTCAGGTCCATTATTTGCGTCATCATTCCCGCGAATTGATTTTCCGTTTCCATAGTAGAGGTTTAAAACGGGGTCCAGTGGAGAGGCGACTGAACGGGCATGGGCTTTGATGTAATATCGGTCTCCCTTCTTGGCCTGGAAACGGAAACAATCGATATCTCCATCTTCCTGAATGACACCATCAAATGCGAGCGGGATCGAAGAGTCCGTCTTGGTGGCAACAGAATGTGAGTTATTGGGTTCGGCTTCCGGAATGGAGGGAAATCTGGAAATACGAATATTATTAGGGCTGGGAGTTCGGAGGCCGTTTTCCTCGAGATGGTAGGCTAGGATATCCCTGCCATCGTCAGGCAAGGTAATGGTTTTCTTAATAGGACCCTTGGGGTCGCCTAAAAAGGTGAATTCGGTTGGTTTTCCCGCTTCTCCTCCGGCTGGAGTGACCACGAGAGGGCGGGGGAATGAGCCGATATGAACCCGGTATCGGTAAGAGCGATTGCCACGGTAAGATGACTCGCGCACTTCGATGTAATACTTTCCCGTCTTCGGAGCGATTACACTGGTGGTTGAATCTTGGAGTAAAAGTTCTGAATCATCCGAGGTTGCAATTTCAAAACGATTTTCATCAAGGATTGCGAGGTAAGGATCGAAAAGCGGGCCGGATAAACGTATGGCTTCAATCTCAGCACTGATCCGTTGCCCTTGGGTGGCATTGATCTCAAAATAATCTACATCTTCATTTTCAGCAACGCCATTGACCGTTACATTCATGGGTATGGGTTGGGCTTCATCAAAGGAAGAATTTGGCTCCTTTTCTTTCATATTGGGATAGGGGCCTACCCAAAAGGTGTAGAGCCTGCTTATACCTTTCTTTGTCCGAAGACGAAGCTCGTGCTGGCCAATCTTTGCCTCCTCGGCTATAGTGAAAATGGCGGTGAGTTTTTTCCCTTTTTCCACAATAATATCATCGGCCGAGATCCCATCCGTGTAGAAGAATATTTCCTCTGAGTCAGTGAGACGCTGTCCGGTAATGACAATTTCCTGCACGCTCCCAGCTTGTCCTCCCCGAGGAAGGAGAGAACTGATTACCGGCTCAGTTGCTCCCGCGACAAAACCAAAAAGGAAATAAGGAAGAAATTTAGGAATCATGTGGAGAAGGGATTTGCATGTAAACCCTTCAAAAGTCATTTGCTTTGGAAAAGGTCAGAACTGAAAAAACCGGCTGAAATTAAGCACAGAGTTCTTTGATCACCTTACCACCGTCCACAATCTCCATGGGACGGTCACCCGGTGCCATCAATTCCTTGTCCGCCACAATTCCGATCCGGTCATATACCGTGGTTGCCAAATCCTCAACCGAAAGGGGGTTGTCTTCCGGTGCGGTTGCGAAGGCGTCGGATGCACCATAGACTTGCCCCCTGGCAATTCCTCCGCCTGCGAGGGCCACGCTGAATACTCGGGGATAGTGATCACGACCACTATCTTTATTAATTTTTGGAGTCCGGCCGAATTCGGAGGATATCATAACCAAGGTGCTGTCGAGCATTCCTCTTTCGTCCAGATCACTGATTAAGGCTGCGTAGGCTTTATCGAGCTCTGGCCCCTGTTTGTTGAAACCAGCCTCTATGTTTTGGTGCATGTCCCAGCCTCCGTAGGTCAGGGAGACAAAACGCACGCCTGATTCGACCAATCTGCGGGCAAGGAGCATGCGTTGCCCGGCCTTGTTCTGGCCATAGCGCTCTTTTATCTGGTCAGATTCTTTAGTCATGTCAAAAGCTTCACGGGCTTCCCTAGAACTGATGAGAGAATAGGCGTCGTGGTAAAATTTATCCATGGCCCCAAGGGCATCTGACTTCTCAACTTGGCGAAAGTGGTCATCCACGGTGTCTAGCAGGCTGCGTCTTTTGGAGAAGCGGTCATTTGAAATCTCTTTGGGCAGTGAGAGGTCACGGACTTTAAAATTTTCCTGTGCAGGATCGGAACCTAGTCCGAAAGGCCCGTAGGAAGAACTAAGGTAACCACTACCAGCAAATTCGTTGGGCACATTCGGTACGCATACATAAGGGGGAAGGTTTTTACGGGAACCGTATTCATGAGAAACAACCGAGCCGATGCTGGGGAACTTGATTGCAGGGCTGGGTTTGTAGCCGGTAAACATATTATGAGTCCCACGCTCATGAGCAGCTTCTCCGTGGGTCATTGAACGACATACAGTGATCTTGTCGGCAATTTTAGCGGTCTCTTTAAAATTTTCACTGAAATGAACACCGGGAATTTTCGTCTTAATGCTTTTGAAGGGACCGCGATATTCAAGGGGAGCGTACGGTTTGGGATCAAAAGATTCCTGATGTGCCATACCACCTGGTAAATAAATATGAATTACGCTTTTAGCAGGACCCTCGACTGTCTCGTAATATTTTTGAGCACCATGAGCCTTAATTCTCATGAAATCAGCCAAGGTTAAACCAAGCCCTCCGACCAGGCCGACATGCATAAATTCACGACGGGAAAAGTGTTTAGGCAATTCGAGACACGAGTTTGTTTTCATAGGCGATCTAATATCCAAAATTTATATTATGAATAATATATGTTCAAACAAGTAATAATTATCCCAAAAAAATAAAAAATAATTTGAGTGCATTGCAATAAATAAATAAAAATCTATAAATACGAATAAATAAATTGCATTGTGTCACAGTCTATGTTGTAAGAATAGTTGATGCCGAAAGGGAAAACCATAACCATCCGTGTCCCGGAGGATACCGTAGAACAGATTAAAGGAGTTTGTTCTGATCTTGGAGAAAGTTATAATTTTAATCAGTTTGTAAACCAAAGTTTGGGTGCCATTCTTGAAGTAATTAGGCATGAAGGAGAGCAAATTCCGATTCCGCGTTTTGCGATGATGGCCCGCTTGATGCGTGATTATGAATCAACTCATTTCACCGATAACGGGAAAGGGAAAGGAACTTAGCTAAGAGATGGATGGGGTAAAAATTTTAGATGGAAAATTGGGACGGATCTTGGTACATATGTGGTTTCCGATCTTTATTTTCTCAGTCTTTACCGTCCTGCTGCTCGGCAAGGAAGAACTATACGAACGTTTTCTTTCCAATTTTTCTGGCGTAGGGAAAGTGATATTCGAATACGGGTCCCCAATAGGCGTTTGGTTGTCCGGTGCTTTCTTGGCCCAAAGATTTTTCACGGTCTTTGTCTGGGATGGTTTGATTGCAGGCATTTCGGGCCGCCCAGTTCCCAGACTTCCCAAGGACTTTACTGGCATGTTATTTTTTGGAATTGCAGGGATGGGAGTGGTGGCGACCGTTTTTGACAAATCCATCACTGGAATTTGGGCCACTTCCGGAGTTTTTGGCATCGTGCTGGGTATTGCTTTACGCAATGTAATTCTTGATGTTTTTATCGGACTTTCCATGCATGTGGAACAATCATTTAGGATCGGAGACTGGGTGATGGTTCATCAGAACCGCAGGGAAACCCACATTGTCGGACAGGTAATCGAGATTAACTGGCGAACCACCCGCCTTAAAACAACCGAAAAAAATATGATTGTGATTCCAAACAGTAAAATGGGAGAAGCTGTGTTAACCAATTACATGCAGCCGAAGCCCTATTTTCGGATCGATCTGGAGTTTGTCCTCGATTATTCAGTGGCACCCAATCGGGCCATTCGTTTGTTGGGAGCTGCGGTCAAATCCCTGACCGATGATTCCCGAATCCTTAATCATCCGGAACCGGAAATTAGACTGGATGAGGCTCTGAATTATGGTCAGAAGTATGAAGTTCGCTTCTTTATTCTGCCCACCGGGGTTTCCCCCAAGGAATCGAGGCATTTGGTTAACCGCCGCGTGATCGAGCACCTGGCTCGTGCCGGAATTTCTCCCGCCATGGAAAGGGAGATTGTCTACCTTGAGAAGAATAACGGGAAAGACAGGTCGGGAAACGAAGGGGATAACAGTGTGAGGAATATTTTGGGTTCCAACGCTCTTTTTTCAAGGCTCCCAAAACAAGAAATCAACCATCTAATAGGGTATTTCCGGATGAAAGAATGTGCTGCGGGTGAAAATTTGTTCAGGCAGGGTAACGAGGGAAAAACCATGTTTGTTTTGATGGAAGGACTGCTGAGTTCAGAAGTCGAATATGAAGAAGTTGAAACCTCGGTTGTACGGGAATCAATTCAACCAACTGAGCATTTTGGCGAGGAATGTGTTTTGGGACCAAATACCAGGAGTGCCACCGTCAAGGCAGTCACGGACTGTCAAGTTTTAGAAATTTCAGCCGAGGCAGTTATGGAAGTTGCCAAAAGAAATGGAGCATTTCTAACCATGCTCAATCAGGAGACCAGTCTTTCGAAGATTAAAACGATTGAAGGTAAGCACAAGGTGAGTAAGCCTTCGACCGCTCCATTCCAGAAAAGTTCATCGAAAAAGCCTCTAACCTCTTCGATACAGACTTTTTTCACTGACCTCTTTCCCTCGCCTCCTTCGAGTAAAAAATAAAATTATGAAAAAAAAGTATCTTAGCATCCCTTTTTATCTTCAACCCCTTAATTTTCTTGGCTTTCTTTTCACGGTTGGGTTGGGTGCACAATCAGGGAAGAATCAGATAGAAATCGCCTCTGAACGGTTGAGGTTAAGTTATGTTGATCCGGTTCGTTGCATAGAGCTGCTTAAATTGTATGGAGTGAGCGTGGGTAGCCCGAGCCAGCCGGTGGATCAGAATAAATTACCCGTCGTGGTGCCCATGCCTCAGACTAAATTTCATGAAACAATCCCGGATCATAGCAAAGCTTTTCCTCAAACCGAGACCGATCCAATCAACGAAATTCTCTTATTTTTTGACGAGCAGAAACCCCAGGAAACCGGGCGGGTTCGACGAATCATAAGGGAGCAAATTGATTTGCCCGCCCGCAAAATAATGATCGAGGCGATGGTCTTGGAAATTTCTTCCCAGGCCCTTGATGAATTGGGTGTGCAGTGGGATTTTAATCCCGAGAGAGCCAATGGAGGGAACTTTATAAGCAATAAATTAGACGGAGCCAATGATAGCCTCATTCTTGGGCAAATTGCCTACCCGGCAGGATCCACCGCCCAGCTTGATGCTACGGTCACCAATGTTTTCCGTGAGTTTGATATTCGCCTGCAAGCGTTGGTTGAAAAGGGCTCCGCCCAAATTCTTTCCCGACCCAGCGTGCTGACACTCGATAACCGCATGGCTTACATCAATGTCTCGGAAAAGATTCCCGTTGCCAACACCAAGTTTGTTAAGGATTACATCAGTTCGGTCGATTTTCGAGAAATCATGGCGGGGATTGAACTGGCGGTGCGACCGCGCGTAAATGACGACGGTACCGAAGTGTCCCTGCAAATAAATGCGTCGGTCTCCTCTCCCGTTCCGGGAAAGGATGTGGTTGTCAAGGGGATGAATGATCAGCAACTTGCCCAAGCTCCCACCCTTTCGGTTCGCGAGGTAAAAACCTACGCCCGGATTGCCAATGATACTCCATTTATAGTCGGCGGATTGATCGCAAAGGACTCGGAGCAGTCGACCAAACAGGTACCCTTGCTCGGAGATATTCCAATCCTGGGAAATCTATTTAAGTCGAAGACGGAAACCGGGCTTAAGCGAGAGGTAATTATTGTGATTACCCCATCCGTTCTCCCGGAGGATACACCAGTACACGCGGGAATGCCCAAGGATGAGGATGCATTCGATCGATTTGGGCACAGGCTTTTCCGGGATGCTTACCGAATCCGTTCCGAGGATACCTTTGATTTACGTTATCTCACCGAGAATCAAAGCCTGCAAAGATTACAGGAGGTGGCGGACCGGATTGTACAGGATCATCGAAAGTACAATCAGATTTACCCGTATAACAAATTTGCTCTTGGTTCGGTTCCCGGTGAAGACGCGTTGGTGCGCCGTCAGATTTATGAAGTCCTGAAACGGCAAGGGGCATCCGAAGTTCTCGATGCAGAAAAATTGATTTTCTTCAAGCCCGATCATGATGTGGGTTCGGGGTTCAAAGTTCAGTTTCTAGCCGAATATTTAGAGGAGGAAGCACCCTTTGTGTTAAGTGATCAAGGGGATGGTCGAGCCATTGGCTTATGTTTCCGGCTCACCCGTACTTCGACCCAGGCCGAAGAGTTGCTCAGGGAACCCGTCCCCGAAATTAAGATCGTGGATTGCCCCGATGAAAATTCCTGGAGAAAGTTGCTCCTGGAGTCTAACGCCGAGAAAGATGGAGAATTGGAAAAGCAGGTCATTTTTCTTCGTCACCGCAAAGATTTGGAACGCCTAAAAACCGCTATCCTGATGAAAAAAATCATTTCCCTCAATGCCGCGGATTACATCCTGAAACTTAAAAATTTTACCCGCGGAAGACTCCTGCGTATGCCCACGATAAGGGAGGAGGATGTCGAACTGATTGATGCAGATGTGGCCACCTGCTTTTACCACTCCGAGCTTTATTATTCTGCCCTCCGTGAATCGTTACAAAAAGATTTCGTGGCCTTTAGGCAGGCACTATCCGGAACCGACTACGAGGCATATCTGCAATAAATTACAGCCCGGAATGCTGGGCCGGGCTACGATTCCCTGTTATTTCAATCTCTTCAGAAAGGCGTTGCAAGAAAAGCCCACAAACATGGCCATGTCCTGATCGCCGGGCAGTACAATTACCGGGGAGAGATCGGGTGGTCGTACGGCATAGGCCCGCTTGAGGCAGGCTTCCATCGCTGGCCCGGCTTTCTTTGCAAGATCACCGAGCAGTTCAATGGTCCGCGCGGCATGGGTCACTACGATCAGGTTCTTATGATCAAGCTCTTCGATTAACCTAGAAAGAGCCAGTTCACTCTTCCCTGCACGAACCAAAGCATTGGCCGCTTCAATACGAACGGATGGCGAGGAATCCTCGAGGGCAATTTTTAAGGCAGAAATC
>CACMQL010000031.1 GCA_902615835.1 uncultured Verrucomicrobiota bacterium | reverse complement strand
ATGTGAACGCTCTCGACTTGGGCACCGTAAGCGTGGGCCAGAACCTGACCGTGACAACGGGCGGAGCGTTGACTGACAGTGGGGCGATTACGGTAGGCAGTTTGGCCACGCTTGTATCGACGGGTCAGTCCGTAACCTTGGGAGACAGCACCACGGCTAATTTTGGCAGCTTGGACTTTGCGGGAGCGGCGGTTTCGATCAAGGAGGGAAGCTCGATGGAGATAGCAGCTTCAGAAGCGACCGGGATTCTGACCCTGGAAGCATCGGGAGCGATCACCCAGACCGGGGCGATCGATGCCGACCTGGCCTCGAGTTTTACCGCGGGAGCCAACGCGATCACCCTGAGTAATGCATCGAATGATTTTAGCGGAGCGGTGAGTCTGAGCAACAGCGGGACCAACGATGTTTCGCTGACCGATGTGAACGCTCTCGACTTGGGCACCGTAAGCGTGGGCCAGAACCTGTCGGTGACTGCTGTTGGAGCCATCAGTGATACGGGAGTGGTGACGGTTGCCGGCACCACGACCTTGGATAACAGTGGGGGAGCGAATGCTGCAATCTTGCTCAACTCTGCAAGCACTTACACCGGGAACGTCACCTTCACCACGGGCACTGGAAGCGATGTGACGATCACTGACAACAGTGATTTTGCAATTCAGTCTGGATTAAATGTAAACAACCTTTCAATCACCTCGACCGGATCGGTGACGGATCTGGGAGACATTGACATTGACGGAACCTTGACGGTCAGTGCGGCAGGCCAGACGATTGATTTGTCGGGAACGGGTAATGACTTGACTGGAGCGGTAAACCTGACAGGAGCGGCGGTTACTTTAGTGGATACAACTGCGACTTCGATTGCGGGGATTACTGCAACTGGAGCTTTGAGTGTTACTTCAGGCGGAGCGATCACCCAGACCGGGGCGATCGATGCCGACCTGGCCTCGAGTTTTACCGCGGGAGCCAACGCGATCACCCTGAGTAATGCCTCGAATGATTTTAGCGGAGCGGTGAGTCTGAGCAACAGCGGGACCAACGATGTTTCGCTGACCGATGTGAACGCTCTCGACTTGGGCACCGTAAGCGTGGGCCAGAACCTGACCGTGACAACGGGCGGAGCATTGACTGACAGTGGGGCGATTACGGTAGGCAGTTTGGCCACGCTAGCCTCAACCGGTTATGATGTAACCTTAGGAGACTCGACCGATGCAAACTTCGGCAGTATTGACTTTAGCGGAGCAACAGTCTCGATAAAAGAAGCAAGTGCAATGGAGTTGGCAACCTCTGAGGCATCCGTTGCTCTTTCAGTTACGGCAAATGGCGATTTGTTAAGTAAAGGAGCATTGTTCATCAGTGGTCCAACTTCGATCGATGTAGGCGGATATTCAGTCAAACTAGCAGAAATTGGTTCAACTTTTGGTGATTTTACCGTTAATGCAAAAGATCTTTTTATTGTTGAAACTGGATCATTCACTTCAACTAAAATAACAGCAGAAACAATCCAAGTTAGTGCAACGGAGGGAATATCAGTTATTTCAAATGGAGATGGTCTTAAATTAGCGGCTCAATCCCTCAATGGTGACATTGATGTTGTGAACACAGGTGGTCTAGTGATAAGCGAGCTTAGTGATATAAAAGGAGTCCAATTTACTAACGACAATCCTTCAGGTAAAATTTCAATGATTGCGAAAAGTCCGCTTACAATTGATGCTCCAGTCAATGCCAAAGGGGGTGAGGTTCTTATGGTAGCTTCAGGGGCGGAAATCACCGACGATATCACGATTAATAGCGATGTCTTTGGTGGGTCAGTGAATGTATACGCCGGAGATAGTGTAGCTATTGTTGGATCAGGAAAAATTGAAAGTCCCTTAGTTGACCTTCAAGTTGGTACAAATTTTGATGTAACTACTGGCAACACTTCTCCTGGCACTGCGAGTGCTAAATTAACACTTAACAGCATTGCAGGATTTCAGAAGATGAATATACCATCAATAGGACTGATTAGTGGCAACGGAAGAATCACTGAATTCTCCTCTTCAGGAAGTGTGTTTATCAATGACTACTTTAATGCCTTAAATCCGTTTCAAGAAGAATTTGTAAATCTTGCAGGACTTGGTGTTACCGGATTTCTTGATTTCGAATATGTTAATTCTCTTGATCAAGACAACAGCGGTTCAATTGAGATTGAAGAGTAGGAATTAATTTTTCCTAACCAATTATAGTTTGGCCGTTGTCCGAGAGTCCAATGTTTATTATACGGTCGACGGCATGCTTAGCCCAGTCCGCAGGCTTTTCATGGGCAGATGCCCCTTCCCCAAAACAGCTGCGCAGCATTTCCGTATCGATAATTCCAGGATTAAAGGCAACCGTGACCAGACCTGAAGGTAATTCCTGAGCAAGCGAGCGCGTCAGTCCTTCGACTCCCCATTTGCTTGCACAGTAGGGGCCCACTTCCGGGGCAGTCGATTGTCCCCAATAAGAACTAAAATTAGTTATGATTCCATGCCCTTGTTTCTCCATTCGGGGAACGAAGGATCGGATCATATTATGAATGCCTCCTAAGTTTACCGCTAAAACCGAAGCAAACTCCTCAGCAGAGATTTTAGTGAGCGGTGCATTCTGATTTATTACCCCTGCATTGTTAACCAGTAAATCTGGGATACCAAGGTTCTTTTCAACCATGATGGCAAAGTTTTCAACTTCTGTGGATCTACTGACATCAAAAGGATGAAAGAAACTTGTTCCTCCGATTTTTTGCTTAAGTTTTTCCAAGGTATCTGCATCTCGGGCTCCTCCCGCAATTTTCCATCCCCGTGCATGAAATTCAATTGCCATGGCACGACCTAGTCCCCTTGAACATCCACTGATGCACACAAGCTTACTCATTAAGGGGATTTCTTTTCTGGTTCGCCTACTGGATTGTTGGGATCCTCATATCCCACACTACCGGGCCCCTTATGATGCGGAGGTTGTCGTGAAAGGTTCCAATGTGCTAAGAGCCAAATTGCTCCGAAAAGAGTGGCAAGACCGACTATAATAATCCATTCCGTTTTACTTTTTTTTGGTCTGTTCACATGTGAAAATCGTGTTTAAGAGTGGTGGGAGATGGCAGATTCGAACTGCCGACCTCATGCGTGTCATGCATGCGCTCTAACCAACTGAGCTAATCCCCCTCTGCATACAAACTATTGACCCCATATTGACTGTCAACGTCTTGATTTCAAAAAGATAAACCAATCTTTACCATTCTTACTTAAACATGTATTGGATTAAATCATAATATGAAAAAAGCACTTGTTACGGGAATTACCGGACAGGATGGATCTTATCTTGCCGAATTACTCCTAGATAAAGGATATGAAGTCCATGGAATCGTTCGCCGGGCTTCCACTTTTAATACCGATCGTCTCGATCATCTATATAGGGATCCATTGGTGGACGATACAAATTTGTATCTGCACTATGGAGATTTAGCCGATGCGGTTCAGTTGGTAAAATTACTTTACGATTTGCAACCCGACGAAATCTATAATTTGGGTGCCCAGAGTCATGTTCGGGTGTCTTTTGACATTCCCGAATATACAGGAGATGTAACGGGGGTTGGTGCCGTGCGTATATTGGAAGCCGTACGAGAGGCTGGTTTGGTTGAAAAGGTACGCTATTATCAGGCATCTTCTTCTGAAATGTATGGCAAGGTGCAGGAAGTGCCTCAACTGGAAACCACCCCGTTTTGGCCTCGGTCTCCCTATGCCTGTGCGAAGGTGTATGCCCATTGGTTGACAGTAAACTACCGGGAGTCCTACAATATGCACGCGAGTAGTGGAATCCTCTTCAACCATGAGTCGCCGCGTCGTGGGGAGACCTTCGTGACCCGTAAAATTACCCGGGCTGCAACGCGTATTAAATTAGGCCTGCAAAAGAAATTGATTTTGGGAAATTTGGATTCCAAAAGGGATTGGGGATATGCCAAGGAATATGTTGAGGCTATGTGGCTCATGCTTCAGCAGGACAAGCCCGATGATTATGTCATCGCCACGAATGAAACCCATACTGTGCGTGAATTTTTGGAGGAGACTTTTGCCTGCTTGGATATGAATTGGAATGAGTATGTTGGTTTTGATAAAAAATACGAAAGACCCGCCGAGGTCGATTTGTTAATTGGGAATCCGGAAAAGGCAAAAAAGCAGTTAGGTTGGGAGCCTCAAACCACATTCAAGGAATTGGTTGCCTTAATGGTGCAGGAAGACATGAAGCTAGCCCAAAAAGAGAAGGCATTGGCCGAAGCTAATTTGTCCTGATGCCAAAAATATTTATCACCGGTCACAAAGGGATGGTTGGCTCGGCAATAGTGCGGGCGTTTGAAATGAATCTTCCTTCATGGTCGCTCGTGCTGGCGGACCGTAAACAACTGGATTTACTCAATCAAAAGCATGTTGAGCAGTTTTTAGCGGATGAAAGACCAGATTGTATAATTAATGCGGCCGCGAGAGTTGGAGGAATTTATGCCAATTCTACTTACCCAGCCGAGTTCATTCATCAGAACCTTGTTCTGAATGCTAACCTGATCCATTCCGCCTGGAAAAATGGCGTTTCCCGATTCGTAAATCTTGGCAGTTCCTGTATTTATCCTAGCAAGTCCGAACAACCAATCAAGGAGGAATATCTATTGACCGGACCCCTTGAAAGAACCAACGAAGCCTATGCCTTGGCTAAAATTGCCGGGCTTGAAATGTGCCGGCATTATCGTACGCAATATGGGGCACTTTTTCATAGTGCAATGCCCACCAATCTATATGGTCCCGGGGATAATTATCATCTTGAGGATTCCCATGTTTTACCCGCATTGATCCGCAGGTTTCACGAGGCAAAATTGAACCATCTGCCTGAAGTGGTTATTTGGGGTACGGGTACTCCACGGAGGGAGCTAATGCATGTGAATGATTTGGCTTCCGGGGTATTATTTTTGCTGGAAAAAGAAAATCCTCCTGATTCGGTTAACCTCGGGACGGGCATTGATCACTCGATTCAGGAAATCGCTAATTTAGTAAAGGAGGTGGTCGGTTATCAAGGAAGGATTAAAAATGACCCCTCTAAGCCGGATGGGATGCCTTTGAAAAGACTGGATGTTTCCCTAGCCGAAAGTATGGGGTGGAAAGCAAAAATAAAATTGGAGAAAGGTTTGCGAACCACTTATGAAGACTTTTGTGATTCACTCGCGAAGAATACGGCTAGACTTTGAAACTTACTCGAACTGTTTACGGAAATTTCGATATTCATCCGATAATTCCCGGAGCTGATAGCGTAAGGCTTCCACTTCCTCTTTGAGATCTTTAAATTCCCCAATGATCTCCTCGACCTTGTCCAGCCGTTGATCGGGTGCAGGAACATAAACGGAAGAGCCGTCATCCAAATTTTCCAGGGTTGGGGGAGGTCCAAACTTATGAAACCATCTCTTTTCTTTTTGTCCGGGATGTGGATCCATAATTGCGACCAAAGAGGGTGTTCTGTCCATCATATCCTCTAGCGTATCTTCCACATCTTCCAGCCCATCAAATTCAAACATTCTGGAAGCTCTCGAATTCAGTTCGCCGGAAGTCTGGGGACCACGGTTTAGTAATTCAGCAATCAAGGCAAGTTCCGCCTTGATTAAATCTAGTTCTTTTTCTGCATTATGCTGGAATTTTGGGACCCTCGACCCAACCAAATCAACCCGGTACACAAGCCGCTTAAGCCTTAAATCTTCTATGGTCTTGGAAACATCGCTTTCATCCAAATTGGATTTGGGCAAGCGGTTATTTTTTTGATTACAGGCAGATACCAGCGAATTTAAAGTGAGGGGATAATATTCCGGGGTGGTAAGCTCTTTTTCTATAAGAGAGCCAAGAACCCGTGACTCCTCAAAGTTGAGTGCAACTACCTGATTATCTTCCGGTGTATCTTTTTCGGAAGGGGCCGTTTGTTGTAAATGATCTTCCATCCTTTGCTTGGGAAAACCAATTGCTTGGGCAAATGGAAGACAGCTTATTCGCTGACTACATTTACCAGTCGATGAGCTTTATCGAACTGAACTTTACCGGGAGTAAGGGCAAATAATGTAAAATCCTTTCCAAGACCGACATTGGATCCGGGATGGTACTTGGTTCCGCGTTGCCTAAGAATTATATTACCGGCAAGAACGGATTCTCCACCGAATTTTTTTACGCCCAAGCGCTTGCTGTTACTGTCGCGACCGTTTTTGGAAGTTCCTTGTCCTTTTTTGTGTGCCATAAGAAGAGTGGGTTGAAATTTTTATTAGAGATCAATGGATTCAATCTCGACCACGGAAAGGTGCTGACGATGACCACGGCGTCGTTTATAACCCTGCCTGCGTTTCTTTTTGAAAACAATAATTTTTTTATCCTTTTTGTTTTCAAGAATTTTGGCAGTTACCGATGCTCCCTCGATAGTGGGTGAACCGAAAGTCGCCTTGCCTTCATCAACAACCATCAAAACGTCGTCGATTTTAACTTGATCACCTTCATTTGTGTCAGGAAAACGATTCAGGGAAAGTTTGTCGCCTTTCTGAACGGTAAACTGACTTCCTTGGGTTTTTATGGTAGCCTTCATGGGTAGAAAAGCATTTTAAATAATCAACTTTGAAGCATTTTTGCAAGTTTCATCTTCTCAGCATTTAAGATAAATACTAATTGTTTCATTTACTCTAATCCAAATTGTGGGAAAAGTCAGCTCATCTGAAATACTTAGCTATTTCTCCAAGGCACCCGTTCTTGAACATTATCAAGAAGCTACAAAAAAAGTCGGTTTGTGGAAATCAGAGAAAATTGTCTTTTCAAAAACATTTTCCGACCGGAAGCTTAAACTTTTGGAACTTGGTTGCGGGACTGGCAGAATAAGCTTTGGTCTGTGGAAAAAAGGCTACACCAACCTTACGGCCACTGATTTTTCCAGGGCGATGATTAAACGGGCAAGAATCCTCAACCAGAACTTCCAAACCAAGATTACCTTTGAGGTGGAGGACGCCACAGCCCTAAGTTTCAATGACGATTCTTTTGACGGAATGATCTTTGGATTCAATGGGCTGATGCAGATTCCCGGGAGGCAAAACCGCTTGCAGGCAATGCGGGAAGTGCAAAGATTATTGAGACCCGGGAGTTATTTCGTTTTCACCACTCATGATCAATCGATGCCCAAGTGGAAGAAATTTTGGGCACTCGAGCGCAAAAAATGGAAAAAGGGAGGGCAGAATGCAGAGCTGCTCGAATTTGGAGATCGTTTTGAGGTGACCCCACGCGGAAAACTCTACATCCATGTTCCTGATGTGGAAGATGTTCGTTCTGATCTGATAACCGCCGGTTTTTCGGTTGAAAGGGATATTGTGAAATCAAAAATTTGTCAGGAAAGTAAATTGGTCAATGAATACTCCGATGATTGCCGTTTCTGGATTGCCCGAAAAAAATAGCCTAATGTTTAAGGCATTCCGGATCCAGATTCATCGTCGCCACGCGGGTTGCGGGTCCGGTCATTTGTACATTAAATCCCTCATCGATAACCAGACCAATCTCACCCCCCGGCATCTCCACGGTGATATTTTCATCACAAGCTCCCATTTTCCGGGCAACCGCACCCGCTGCTGAACTACTGCTCCCGGAGGCAAGAGTATATCCGGCACCCCGTTCCCAAATTTCAATCCGTATCCGGTTACGGTCCAGAATCTGCAAAAGTTGCACATTGGTACGGTTGGGAAAAAACGGATGGTTTTCGAGTTCAGGTCCTAGTGTGCGGGCCAAGTCCTCCGAAATCTCCGGGAGTGGCACCACGCAGTGTGGATTACCGATCGTCGCCCCATAATATTGGTAAGTTTGACCACTCACTGTAATCTCCTCATTGATGACATCTCGGGCTTCCCCTTCGACTTGAACCGGGATCACATCGCTGTGAAAGTTTACCTGTCCCATTTCGACCGAGATGGAAGAAGCATCCGCATTGACTTGGCAGGTCACCACTCCTCCCGGGGTATCAACCGTAAAAGGAGAAGAACCCACCCTTTTTTGATCGAAGAGATACCTGGCAAAAATTCGCAGGCCATTGCCACTCTTTTCGGCTTCACTCCCGTCAGGATTAAGAATACGCAGACCAAAGTCTGCTTTTTCACTTTGGAGAGGACCCACCAAGACGCCATCGGAACCGAGGCCGAAATTTCGGTGACAAATGCGGATGATTTCATTCGCCGGAAATGGTTGGTCATCCCCCGGTGGATCATAAATTAAATAATCATTTCCCAATGCATGATACTTTTCGAATTTCATAAAGTTTGCTTGTTGGAATCAGTTGGCCTTTGCCCTGGATAATACCCAGTCGATGATTTTCTGGTCATCCTCACCGGCCCGTCGGACGACTCCAAGAAATTCCGATGGATGAATCTTGTTCTGCTTAAAGAAATACCGGTCTCCTCCGCAGCAAAACATGGTCTCGGTTGGCAGTTCCCCCCGTAGTTTCGCTTTTGCCTTGGGAATTATTCGGGGAAGCCAGCGTACGCCTCCGATTTCCGCATCTTTCGCCGGTAGGCTGGATGAATTCAGCCTCACGCTGGATTCAATTCGATTCTGCACTTCCCAAAAATAGTCTCTGCGATGTTCGTGAATGAGCAAAAAAGAGGCAAGATCCGGTTCCCCCTCGCGTACCCAATCCTCGGCAAAGTCAAAAACATCCATCTTGTTCATTCCCATGCTTTTCAGAAAGGGGAGATCTTCCGTAATGGGGAAAACCGCGGGATCCTGATGGCCAAATTTATATAAATTGACCCCCTTATGCCAAAGCTCGGCAAGTTTTTCAGTGTGAAAATTTTTCATTAGGGAAATGTCATTGTAGCAGGTACCAGAGATGGCAAGCCTCTTTACGCCAAACGAAAGTCCAACTGCTTGTCCGAGGGAAAGACCTTATCAATAACGACTTCGATTTCCTGTCCCAATTTTAAACGATGTTTGGGATTTTTTCCCACCAATGCGGTTCCGTTGGAGGATAAACGGTAACGCAGGTCTCGGGGAAGAGTGCGAATTGGCACGAAGCCACGGGCAAGGGTATTCGTAATTTCAATAAAAAATCCCCGGCGGATAATTTCCGTGATGATGGCCTGGTGCCGAACCGGTGGATGTCTTCCGATTTCCCTTCTGTATAGAAGCAGGAGTTTATCCTTAACCGATTCCCTTTCCGCATCCACGCTTGTTCTTTCCGTTGAGGAAAGATGCTTGGCCAGACTTTCAAACCTTTCCGGGCTCGATTTTTTTGATTTCTTGCGTAAATAATCCTCGATCACCCGATGCACCACCAAGTCGGAATATCTACGGATCGGGGAGGTGAAGTGCAAATAATCAGTTTTGGCCAGTCCGTAGTGTCCATCGGGGGTGTGCCGGTAGCATGCCTGCTTCAGGCTGCGCAGGAATTTAATTCGCAAAACCTGACTCATCGGGTGCTTGTTAATCAAAATCAACGCCTTGGAAACCTCCTTTTTGGAAGTGAGTTCTCCACAGGAAATGCCAAAGAAATGCAGGAATTGACGGAGTTCTTCGAGGTTTTCCTCATCCGGGTCCGGATGAACCCTAAAAATTCCGGGTAAGCCTTTTCGTTTCAGTTCCTTGGCGATGGCTTCGTTGGCCAAAAGCATCAGCTCCTCGACCAGTTGATGACTCTCATCATTTTCCGTTTGTAGGATTTCCTCGGGCTCCCCTTTTTCATCGACCAGGATTTTGATCTCCCCGGAGTCAAGGTTCAGGGCTCCGTTCTCGAACCTCGATTTTCTTAATCTGGACGCAAAACTCCAGAGCCTTCGTATGGTGTCCCCAATCTGTTTGAGCACCTTTTGATCAAGTTCGCTTAGAGGCTTACCCGGATTTCCCGAGTAGCGACTGGGGGGTGGTTTGGCGTTTTTGATTTCCTCGAGCGATTTCGATTCAAGAAACAGAATGGCCTGTTCGTAGGTCAGTCGTTTATTACTCCGGATTACACTTTCAATAATATCAGACTGTTTGACCCTTCCATTTTGATCAAAACGGAATCGTACGCATTTGGTCAATCTCTCCTCACCTTCGACCAGGCTACAGATGCCACTGGATAAAATATGTGGAAGCATCGGAACAACTTCACCAACCAGATAGGTTGAGTTTCCCCTTTTTTTTGCCTCCCGGTCGGTGGCGGTTTGATCACGGACATAATGAGACACATCGGCAATATGTACGCCGACTTCCCATAATTTATCATCTATTTTGGTAAGCGATAAAGCATCATCAAAATCCCTGGCGTCCAACGGATCAATGGTGAGAGTGAAGACATCCCGGTAATCGATGCGATTTTTTAGGTCTTTCGCAGTGACTGCATTGGCAAGGTCTTTGGCTTCCTCTTCCACCTTTGCAGGGAAGGCGGTAGACAATCCGAATTTTGCCAGAATTCCAAGATGATCGGTGGCCGCTTCCCCTCCGGGTCCCAACACCCGAATAATTTTGCAGGTTGGGATTCTTGCGGGAGGGTCCCACCTCACGAATTGGGCAACCACTTTATCTCCGGGTTCACCCTTTCGGGTATCCCCCAGAATCTTAAAAGGAATGAATAGCCGTGAATTTTCGGCTACCACCAGGAATCTACCCAGGTCCTTCTTCAAATATCCCTGGAATTCGTGAGTCTCCCGGCGAACTATTTTACGGACCTCATAGCGAGGCTTTTGATCACGATATTTTTTCTTTCTGCGATCAAATTTCTTTTTTTTCGGGGGTAATGGTCGTAATTCGACCAAATCTCCATGAAGAGCAGTGGACGAAGCACCCCGCGCCAGGGCAATGGAATCGCTATTTGCGGACTCAGGATGAAACTTTGCCCGACCTTGCTTGCCAAAGAGCAAGGTGCCTACGAGTTTACTTTTACTTATATCGGGTGATGAAAAGAGGATTAGTCGTCGATTTTAACAACAATCCAATCTTCGGGTAGAGCTTGCACCGGGTCGGCCGTCTTTTCAATTTGTGCATCATCATCATCATCATCCTTGGATGCCACATTGAATACGCCTTCTTCGTCAGCTCCCTGAGTATTTTCATAAAATTCAACTTTCCCGTTGGAAAATAAGACGTGTCCGCCATCCCCACTCCAAGGGGAGTCGGGATTCCATGAGCCATCATCTCCCTCATGTCCACGGGTCCACATGATCGGGAAAGGGCCGCTTCGGAGATTTTGCTCAAGTTTTGGGTTTGCATCATCTCCGGGAAGAGCAATCGACCATCCCATGGCCTGTTTTTGATCGTCATCCAAGTCCCCCACATCCGTTGGAATCTGAGCAGGAAGTCCAGGTCCGTCCTCGTCTTCGACTAAGGCCAAAGCTTTATCATCTTCATCAATGTACCAAAGCCCGGGCTCTGGGTTACGGGTTTTGGATCGGAACCAGATCGCAAAACCGGCCGGACTTTCTTCGTCAAGGGCCTCACCTTTGGGGAATTTTACCTGACCTTTGTATTTTTGAACCAGACTTTTATGGATGGTCTTGAGGGAATCTTCCGCAGCTAATTGTCCGGCAGCTCCAAAGATTCCTCCAAAGGAAGAAATAGCGATTCCGGCAAGAATTCCGATAATGGTGATGACCACGAGAAGTTCAATCAGGGTAAATCCCTTTTTACGATGCTGAGAATTTTTCATAGAGTTAGGCAAAAACTAATAATTTAAAATTTGAATCAGTATGGTAGAGGAAATTGACCACAAAGGGCAAGCGACTTTTCCTTCGCATCAGCCAGAGTTGATTCATTTTCAGGACTGGAAAGAACCGAAGAGATAATTGATGCAATCTCTGTCATTGAATCTTCCTGCATACCCCTCGAGGTGACCGCCGGCGTGCCAATCCGCAACCCACTGGTTTGGAATGGACTGCGGGTTTCCCCGGGCACGGTGTTACGATTCAGGGTTACATTGGCTTTTTCAAGGGCAAGTTGTCCTTGTTTACCGGTCAGATCGGGATGGGATGGGCGCAGGTCCAGTAACATGAGATGGTTGTCACTCCCGCCGCTCACCAAATGAAATCCTTTCGTGAGTAAGGATTCCGCAAGGCATTTTGAATTGTTTTTCACTTGTTGTTGATAATGCCTGAAATCTTCCTTGGCTGCCTCACCGAAACAGACCGCCTTCCCTGCGATCACATGCATCAAAGGACCACCCTGATTTCCTGGAAAGACCGCCGAATCAATGGCCTTCCCGTATTCTTCCCTACATAGAATGAGTCCGCCCCGCGGGCCCCGCAGGGTTTTGTGGGTGGTGGTGGTTACAAAATCAGCATGGGGAACGGGTGAAGGGTGCAACCCGGCGGCCACCAAACCGGCAATGTGGGCGATGTCCGCAAGCAGAAGGGCGTTATTTGCTTTGGCAATCGCTCCCATTCTTTCGAAATCGATCGTTCTCGGATACGCGGAAGCCCCCACGGTGATCAATTTTGGCTTTTCTATTTCAGCCAATCTTTGAATCTCATCATAATCAATGTATCCCGTTTCTGGGTTTACCCCGTAATTTATGACCTGATAAAGCATACCGCTGCAATTTTTTGGATGACCATGAGTCAAGTGTCCACCATCCTGAAGACTCATCGTCAAAATTTTGTCACCCGGTTTTAGCATGGCAAAATACACTGCGGTATTTGCCTGACTTCCTGAGTGGGGTTGTACATTGGCATATTCTGCTCCGAATAAAGTTTTGGCCCGCTCAATCGCGAGATTTTCCGCCACATCCACATGTTCGCATCCTCCATAGTAGCGCTTGGCAGGATAACCCTCCGCGTATTTATTGGTTAGAACACTTCCTGTGGTTTCAATAATTGCAGGCAGGGTAAAGTTTTCAGAGGCAATCAATTCAAGGTGCGTTCTCTGTCTCTGCTTCTCGTCTTCCAGGACGGCGTGGATGGCAGGATCGAGCTCAGCAAGGGGGCGGTCATCCAGGGCTTTGGTAAGAGTGGGTTCGGCTATGGCGGTGGTACTCATTAGTATTTAAAATAAAAGATTAAAGGTTTTTCTCAACCCAGTTTAGCAGAGAGGGCAGGGCTTCTTTCATATTCTCGCGACAATCGCGATAAACTTCCATACTTTGGCCATATGGATCGGGCAGTTCTTTATTTCCATCTTCGATAAATTCTCGCATCAGGAAAATCCTGGTTTTTTCGGGAAGATCAAAATACATTTGCAGGAGGGCCCTGTGCGATTCAGTCATGCAAAAAATAACGGATGCATTCTCAGCTGTTGCCCGGGTCAGAGCGGCACTCCGGTGATCCTTGAGGTTGAGCCCAATTTCTTCACAGGCCTGAATTGAGTTTTCAGATGCCTGATCTCCATCCATCGCCGAGATTCCGGCGGAAAATACCTTGATATTTTTCGTACTCCCGGCCTTTTCAAGAGCTTCCTGAAAAAGCTTTTCCGCCATGGGACTTCGGCAGACATTGGCGGTGCAGACAAAAACGACCAGCTTTTCCTTTTTTCGTTCCTTTTTTTCTCTGCTTTTCCGTCCCATTTTTGTTACACTTTTTTTTTCCAATTGGAACAATGAAAAGGCAAGGACTATTCTCGCTAAGTTCTTGAAAATTCGCGGTGTCCGATATCGGAACGAAAATATTTGCTTTCATAGCTTACCGCTTCCACGAGTTCGTAAGCTCGGTCCCTGGCTGCGGTCAGTGAGGCACCGGTTCCCACGGCTCCGAGTACCCGCCCCCCTGCGGTCACGACCTGTCCGTCTTTTTCACGGGTGCCGGCATGAATCAGGACAGCATCCGCAATCGGTGTCTCCGGCTCAGTGATCACTTCTCCCTTGGGATAAGCACCCGGATATCCATTGCTTGCCAGCACTACCACCATCGCAGACTCATCTTTAAAGGCTACCTGATCCGGCATTGGCTCACCCCGGGCCGATTTTAAAAGTAATTCAACCAAGTCATCCGCAAGCAGGGGAAGAATTACCTGCGTCTCCGGATCCCCAAACCGTACATTAAATTCCAGCACCTTCGCTCCGCTCTCCGTTAGCATCAATCCGATATAGAGAGTGCCCCGAAAATCAACGCCCTCCGCTTTTAATCCCGCCAGGGTCGGCTTTACAATCTCCTCTTCGTATCGGGCCAGCATGCCTGGGGTGACCAAAGAAGTCGGGGCATAGGCACCCATCCCTCCGGTATTTAACCCGGCATCGCCTTCACCCACTTTTTTATGATCCTGGCTCATGGGCATGGCGACATAGCTCTCGCCAGAGCAGATTAAATGCAGGGAAACTTCCTCTCCCTCGAGAAATTCCTCGATCACCACTTCCTTCCCGCTCTCGCCAAAGCTTTCTCCGCTGAGCATATCCTCCACCGCGGCCCTGGCCTCTTGCAAATTTTCGCAGATCAACACACCCTTGCCTGCGGCCAGTCCGCTGGCTTTGACCACCACCGGCAGTTGGCATCCCTCCAAGTATTGCAGGGCCGGGGCAACCTCGCAAAAAGTACCGTAGGCGGCTGTGGGTATGGAATACTTGGCCAGAAAGTCCTTAGTGTAAGCCTTGCTTCCCTCCAGTTGGGCACCCGCCGCATCTGGACCGTAGGCGAGAATCCCGACCGCCTTCAGATCATCCACCAACCCATTGCACAGAGGGACTTCCGGACCGACCACCACTAAATCAATATTTTCATCCAGGGCCAGGGACACGATTCCACGATTGTCTTCCACTCCCACGGCAAAGGAAGTGAATTCACGGTTTATTCCCCCATTTCCCGGGGTCACCATCACTTGCCCGACCAGCGGGCTTTTGGCACATTCCTTGGCAAGGGTATGTTCACGGCCACCACTGCCAATCACTAAAATCTTCATATTTTCATCCTTCATTCCCTTCGATTTCCTGAAATTAGGGAATGAAGTCGAGGCAAATCCCTTTTTGTCTTTCGTTTCCGCAGGGTTTTTTTCAGTATTAAAGCCATGCGGGTATTTTTTATTGGGATATGTGGTACGGCTATGGGCAATGCCGCCATTCTTTTAAAAAAGACGGGTCACGAAGTGGCTGGTTCGGATGCGGGGGTCTATCCGCCCATGTCGGATGTGCTTGAATCGGCGGGGATCCCTTTGTTTGAAGGATTTGCCGAGCAAGAGATGCTTGGTTGGGAGCCAGACCGGGTGGTTGTGGGCAACGCCGTCTCCCGGGGAAATCCCCAGGTCGAATATCTGCTCCGTACCCGTAGGATCGATTTTGTTTCCCTCCCGCAATTGATCGGGGAGGATTTGATTGGCAACCGTCCGGCCGTGGTGGTCGCCGGTACGCATGGCAAGACCACCACCACCGTCCTTACCTCCTTTGCCCTTGCCCAGGCCGGACGGGAACCGGGCTATCTCATCGGGGGCGTACCGCTCGATCTACCCTCCGGGAATGAACTTGGCGGGGAAAAGGCCCCCTTCGTCATTGAAGGGGATGAGTATGACTCCGCCTTTTTTGACAAACGGAGTAAATTCATCCACTACCGGCCCAAGGTGCTGGTTTTGAACAACCTTGAATTTGATCACGGGGACATCTTTCGTGACCTGCAGGATATTACGCGTAGTTTTTCGCATCTTTTACGGATCGTTCCCTCGGATGGATTTGTGCTTCGCAATGGGGACGATCCCAACCTGCTTGCCCTGCCTGATGCCCCCTGGACCCGGATTATTTCTGTCGGGGTAGGGGAGGAGAATGATTTTCGCATAGTCGATTTTGCCGAGGACGGGCAGGGCACCCGATTCAAGCTGACCTGGCTGGGCGCGACGGTGATGGAGGTCTCATGGAAAATGCCCGGCCTCTTCAATGCCCGCAACCTCGCTATGGCCACGCTCGCCTCCGTCCTGTCTCAGTGCCTGGTTGCAGGAGATATTTCAAGGGCGGAAGACTTGAATCCCTTTGCATCTGCTCATTTGCCCGACTTTACTGAATGTGCCGGGGTCAAAAGAAGACAGGAAATCCTGCATGACTGTGAGGAATTAGTGGTCTTATCCGATTTTGCCCATCATCCCACTGCGATTGCCGGTGCCCTGGAATCCTTGCATGCCCGCTGGCCGGGCCGCGAAATTATCGCCTGTTTTGAACCGCGTAGCAACACCGCGGTCACCAATGTCTTTGAGGACCGCTTTGCCGATGCCCTGGCCCTGGCCGATGTGGCTATTCTTGGAGCGGTCCACCGGGCGGAGAAAATTCCGGCGGATCAACGGATCAATCCCGCAAATATGATCCGCCGGATCCAAGGGCAGGGCAAGCAAGGTTATGCCTTCTCCACCAACCTCGATCTCGAAAGCTTTATGCTTGAAATGGAGATTTCTCAACCATCCTTAGTGGTCTTTTTTTCCAATGGATCCTTCGATGGGGTGATTGGCCGCTTTGCGGATGCGGTAAAAAAGAGGTAAGCCCAGGCCATGTATGAAGTCTTTCGCCACTGGGACACATCCACCGTTGGGTTGGTAAATGGACTTTTACAGGATGCGGGTGTCAGGACTGTTCTCAGAAATTGGGACGCATGCAACATCACCGAGATTCCAATTCCCGCGATTTATCCCAATGTCTGTGTTCTCAGAAAAGAGGATTCAGACCGGGCAAAAGATATTATTTCTGCTTTCCGTAAGTCTTCCGAAACAACAGGTGAGCCGTGGACTTGTGCCACTTGTGGCGAACAAGTGGAGTCCAATTTCTTGGAATGCTGGCAATGCTCTACGGTAAAAGGATGAAAATTTGAGTAGTTTTCTGATATATTGACAAATCAATATGATCGTACAATCATGCGAAGCATGAATTTAATTCACAAGATACTAATCCTTCTATTTGGGGTAGCTATCTCTGTGCAGGCAGTACCCCCCGTCCTCAACTATGCGGGGCAGGTCGCGGTAAATGGTCAACCCTTTGAGGGTGATGGACTCTTCAAATTCGCTTTGGTCAACGCGGAGGGCAAGATTACTTATTGGAGTAATGATGGAACGAGTGTCAATGGTTCTGAACCTCAGGCATCGGTTAGCGTTGCAGTCAATGGTGGTTTGTATGCCGTCCTTCTGGGCAACACTGCAATATCGGGCATGGGTACAATTGATCCGCAGATCTTCGCTCAGCATATCGATGCCAAATTACGGGTATGGTTCAGCGATGGTGTGAACGGATTTCAGCAATTGAGTCCAGACCGACCCTTTGCATCCGTTCCTTATGCGTTTAGTGCGGGGACTGCACAAACAGCGGGTTCGGCTCCCATTGCGGATGGCTCGATCAACAAGTCAATGCTTGGGAGTGATGTGATTGCTGAGCTAAATAAATCAGTCATCATGGGCAGCTTACTTACAGTGCCTTATGGACAATCTGCTCTTGCGGGGTATTTGCTTTATCAGCGAGGAACGCCGAAGGAATTGGTTTGGGAGGAGAAAGCTCCCGTGAGTGTGGCCAGAGGTATTCGCGATGGAGCAGCGGTGCTTGGCGGAAAAATTTATGTTGTTGGCGGTTCTGACGGAACAAGAAAAGACTTGTTCGAGCGGTATGATCCAAACACAAATACTTGGCACACGCTTAGTCCTATTTCTTCTGCTCGAGATGCTTCGGCGGTTTCTTCTTTGCAAGGCAAGTTGTATGCCATGGGCGGAAGTAGTAACAATGGAAATTTGGCAACGGTTGAAATATACGAACCCACCAGTAACTCCTGGACTGAAGGACCGAGCTTACCGGATGTTGTAAAAAATGCATGCTCTATTTCCTACGGCAACCGCATATACCTGGTTGGTGGTAATGATGCGGACTCTAAGATTGCCACCAACTATATGCTGGAGGCAAATGCCAATACTTGGGTAGCAAAAGCTCCCATGTCCGTAGCACGGGCAGGTCAGAGATTGGTAATTTACGAAAATCGGATTTGGGCGATGGGTGGTAATGATTCAGATTCATCTGAAAATACCCTAAATTTGGTTGAAAGCTACGACCCCGTTTCTGATTCCTGGCGGGCTGAGCCATCCTTGCCTGAGAAAAAACATGTGGCAAGCGCATGGGTCGCAAACGGAAAAATCTACATTGCCGGAGGAAGAAGTGCATTGGGTGTTTATGATCGTTCCATCTTTTCGTTCTCTAGGGAAACCGGTTGGGTTTCCGCGGGCAATCTTCCTGAAAATAAATATTCAGCTGATGCGGTCGTCCTAAACGACCAAGTCTATGTCATTGCAGGACGAACCGCACCAAATGTCTACTCCAATAAAGTCTTCGCCGCCGACCTGAACGCCTCCGTGGCGGGCGTCTATGATCTACACCGCAAGACAATCACTAAGGCCATTCTCGCTCAAGACATACTTTCAGACTTAAATGCGACTATTGGCTTGGATCGCTTGTCTGCTGAAGTAACAGGCAAATTGGAAAGAAATGCCACTCTAGCCGACGGGTCTATAACTGGAAATAAATTAGCAAACAAGACAATTGGTAAGGATTACATTAGCGATGACATCCTCAAATACCTTAAACCTGAGATTACCGGTCAGCCGAAAGGACAAGTTGTTTATGCGGACAGTAATGTTTCGTTTTCCGTCACCGCCGAAGGAAAATACCTCACTTACCAATGGAAAAAGGATGGTGTCGATTTAACAGGTGAAACCAATGCCACCCTTAATATCACAGATGCTAATGCCACCCTGCATGACGGCAATTATTCGGTAGTGGTGAGTAATGATTTTGGGAGTGTGGAGTCGGCAGAGATTCTAGTTGATATGAATACAACTTGGTCTACCGATGGCCTTGTCGGTTGGTGGAAATTTGATGAAGGGAGCGGAACGGTTGCATATGATTCAAGCGGGAATGGGAATAATGGTAACTTAACCAATGGACCGACTTGGACGACGGGCAAGATTGGGAGATCGTTGAGTTTTGATGGGGTGAATGATTACATCAATTTAGGGAAAAATTTTGGGAACTTCGGAAGAGGTGCCTTTAGTATAAGTTTATGGATGCACGCGAATTCAGCGGGTGTCTTAATTAGTAAAAGGGGGACATCCAGCCATGGAAACTTTTGGGTTTTTCGATCTAGAGGAGATTTGCTCTATTCAATCGAATTTGACGCTGGTAATTCATCCAATTATAGTATGTCAGGCATTGGAGAAACTCCAATAACAGGCTGGAAGCATATTGTATTTATTCGTACTGGATCATTAATCACACTCTTTCAAAATGGAAATGAGGATGGAACTGCAAACATGGTGCATACACAAAATTTTACAAATTCTTACCCAGTGCTTCTTGGGGTAAGAGGAGCGGGCGATGATGGTCTTTACAATTACTACAAAGGCCTCATCGACGATGTACGCATCTACGACCGTGCCTTATCCGCCGCCGAAGTGCAGGCTCTGTACAATATGGGGCAGTAGTCGAGAACAGGCACATGCACTTTAGTAAATACTATCTT
>CACMQL010000030.1 GCA_902615835.1 uncultured Verrucomicrobiota bacterium | reverse complement strand
ATGAAACCGGGAACTTGTCCAAAAGAATTATCACGCCCATTACCTGTGGATTGGGTGCCGGAATAACCCTTGAGCAGGCCTTGTTACACGCAATTTACGAACTTTTACAAAGAGATGGAAATTGCACCAACTTCCGGGCCATGGATCAAGGAATCGACATTGAATTGGACGAGATAATTGATGCGGAAGTCCTTTCGATTTTCAACGAATTGGCAAATATTGGCATTAATCTCAGGCCAAAGCTTGCATCGACCGATTTTGGCCTCTGTAATCTTTATGTCACGGCGGAAGACCATTACATACGAGGCAAAAACGACCACTTTCCCCTCGTGGTAACTTCATGCGGAGAAGCGGTTGATGCGAATCGCGAAAAAGCCCTTCGCAAGGCTTCAACCGAATACCTCGCTTCCAGATGCAGAAAGACATTCATGCACGGTCCTTTGGAGGCAATCGCTAAAATCGCTCCGCAAGAATATTTTGACCGGGTGGTCAATCATCAAGATCCTGCCTGTGAGGAAGAAAGAGCACTACACGCAATGACCGACTGGCTGGGCAAGACTCCCTCTGAGTTATTGGAACTACTGGAGCAAAGTGTACTTTCTTCAAAAAGTAAAGTGAAGTTTTCCAGTCTGCCATACGAATCCCACTCCTCCAGTCTATCCCACCCGGTCAGGCTGGACTCTTTGTCTAAAAAGCTAATTGATGAAAATTTATCTATTTTCTACTTTGACGCTTCGCCTGAGGGTACTTCCGGTCCACGGGCAGTCAAGGCTGTGGTAACCAAACTGGAGGGTGAAACAATGAGTTATTACCGCATCGGTGAAAGAGGTTATCAAAGACTAGAAAACCGGGACTTGGGATTGGTTGGTCGGGGAAAAAGACTTCACTCTCGTTGCCTTCCCATACTGATTGATGAGGAAGCCAAGGCCCGACTTGGAGATGATCTGTGGCTTGATGCCAACCGGATAGATTCGACGATCCATGGTCTCTATGCTCTCTACAGGGAGCCATCCAGTCACACTGCTCAGCTAGCATTGAAGAATAAAACCTAGTCGAATATCAGGTGTTTACCCTAAAATCCAAGCTTCCCGTGATGCTACAGGGAAAACTGACAGTTGCACTTCTGGATAAATTCCTGGCAATGGATTTTACCAATAATCTGCTCCGTCAGCTGTCGAGTTTTAAGAGCCAAGCGGAAGCCACGGGTTATTTACTGAAGCTTTCTAACTTAGAAAAAAGAATCAAAGTTAATGGATTGGAAAAAATTCCAACGGGTTGTCCATTGCTGGTGGTTTCCAATCACCCACGGGGTGTGGGCGACGGCTTAGTGCTCCTTTTTTGTCTGAAAGCGATTAGACCGGATTTAAAGTTTGTGGTTAACCAGTTACTCCAAGAAATCCCACACTTTAATGAGTTATTCATTACCCGGGCAAACGACAGGAAGGGAAGAAATTTCTCAACCGTTAGGCAGTTGCTATCACATTTAGATGAAGATGGATGTATTTGTCTGTTTCCGGCCGGAACGGTTGAACATTTTGATTGGACCTGCTTAAGCGTTAAGGAATCTCCATGGAAAATGAACTTTCGCAGGATGGCCCAAAAGTCTGGAGCTGCCCTAATCGAAGCTAGGATAAGTTCTCGAAATAGTTTTCTGTTTCATTGTCTTGCCTCTGTCAGTCGCTCCTCGAGGACCATTTTATTACTGCGTGAATTTAAGACCTTCATGCGTCAGAAAAATCAGCTAATTGAGGTTAGCTTCTATCCTTTTGATCAGAAAAATCATGGTCCTATTTCCGGCCAACTCTAAGGATTCCTGATAATGTTTTGATCATTGAGCCGGGTGATTACTCGGGGATATCTAAATTCTTCACCTTAGCCATGTCTCAGTGAGAATGTTGATCGATTGGAGGCCATTTTTGCTCTCCGGGCTCAACCAGGGATACAGGAAAGTGAAGAAATTATTTCCCTCATTATTAAACCTTTTTATTTTTTCTTCTTGGTTCCGGGTGCCTTGCGTACACCGGTCACCTGTTCATAGTCAATTTTTCCGCCTCTCAGAGGATATTCGTCAAGAGCCGCCTGCAGGCTGTTGTGCACGGCGCCAAGGTCCACCCGCTTCCCAAGAGGTGTCTCTTCGCGAACATCTTCGATCACTTCGAAGAAGCGACCGTCCCGATAAAGTTTGTACTGCTTGTTTCGTGCCCAAGCTACTTCCCAATGAGAATACTTCATATCAAACTGCTTCGAAAACGGACGCGGAAAGTAGTAGCCGTAAATCCACTCACGCTTTTTACCCTCCTTCCCCAGGCATTGAGGCCAGAAGCTCCACCCATCTGCCTGGGTGATTTTCTTGGCCGGTAGATTTGCCGCCTCCACGATGGTTGGGAAAAGATCGGAAAAGCAAATCAGATCCTTGTTCACCTGGCCGGCCTTGATACGCCCCGGGAGGTTTACGATCAACGGCACCTTGGTTCCGTGGTCGTGGGTGTAGCCCTTCCCTCCCTTGCGCTCCGTGCCAAAAAAATCGAGGGTCAGGCTAGAGCTGGTTCCGTTGTCCGCCGTGAAGATCATCAAAGTATTCTCACGCAATCCAAGCTCGATCAGGGTGTCCTCGATCCGTCCGACGCAGTGATCCATGTATGCAACCATGTCGATGAAGTTCTGCTTCCCATCTTTGTTACTTCGGTTCACACTCCGGGGAGTCGGGTCAAAAGGACTGTGCGGCAGGTTCATCGGGTAGTAGGCGAGAAACGGTTTGTCCTGGTTCGTCTTGATGAAATCAATCAGGTAATCCGCGATGACCGTCGATCCGTATTCATCCTCGCCGTGATTGATGACCTTGCCGTCATGCATCAGCGAGGGTTGCCAATAACGCCTGCGTTCCGTCCCGGGAATATTCCAGACGCAATGCCGGTCGAAGCCCGCTTCCCTGGGTGAGATTCCGTTCTTCTTTGTCAATAATTGCCACTTGCCAGCCACCACAGTGGTGTAGCCCCGAGCTTGGAAGTGATTCGCGAAGGTCGGTTCTCCCTTGGGAAATACCCCAAAGTCGACGTAATTGAACACATTTGACTTTCCGGTCATCAGATTGACTCGACTGGGTGTGCACAAGGGCGTCGAGTGGCAATGATCAAAGCGCATGCCCCTGGCCGCAAGTGCGTCAAGTCTTGGGGTCGAGAACTCCTTGCTCCCATAGGTACCGAAACATTCATAGCCGACATCATCCGCCATGATCAAAACAATGTTGAGTTTTTTGCTTTCTTTTCCGCTCGTCGTTGTACCTGTAGTAACAATGGCTAAAACCCAACACAGTGAGTAAAAAAACTGATTCATTTTCATTTTATAATCTTTTCTTTAAAGGTATTCTTCTCGATGAAAGCCCAAGTGGCCATTCCCCAGACATTTTCGGTCATGCAAATCGGGTTGTGAAGAAATTTCCTCGTGGGATCTTTCTTGTTCAAACAACAGGAGCCGGCCGGGTAAGCCGCGATATCCCCGGGCAACTGAAAATAGTCATAGGAAATCTTCAACTGGTCGAGGGAATCCCGAAATTTCTTGGTGTTCAACCCTCCCTGCACCAGACGTAGCTTGAGGGTTTGTTGGATCGCCTTGGTTTTTTTTCCGTATTCAGGCACGTAATTGCGGGCCTGGGGATCGGTGAAACTGGTACCCCCTCCGGCGTCGAGAGCCACAGCCGTCGAGAATATGTCGAGGTGTTTGGCCCCCCAATAGATCGAACCGGCCGCCCCCATGGAAAAACCCATGACGGTGCGTGCACGACGATCCTGGGTCAGGGTATGCTCCTTCTCTAGATATGGAAGCAGTTCCTTGAGAATATTGGTTTCCGGTCGTTTGCCCCTGGCTCCGTCCCGCCACACCGTACCCCCGTATTTTTCGGGAAAGACGACCGCAAAATCTCCTATTTTGCCAGCCTCGCGAGCCAACTCGTAACTTTGCATTACCTGAGTAGAAGCGTTGCCCCCTCCGGCCCCATGCAGAAACACGATGAACGGATAAGGTCCCTTGTCCTTGGCATACCCTGGAGGAAGATACAAGGTATAGATGATCTCGTCCCCCGTAATCAAACCCTTGTATTTTAGGTTCTTTTGGTAGCGACCCGCATGAATGCCCGAACCGGCTTGTGCTGACTGAACATTTAATAGCATGCTACTTAAAAAAAGAAGATTCAGAATTTTCATGATGCTCAGAACGATTGAATCTTGAGAAGGAACTGATTCATTTACTTTTTCTTAAAACGAACCTCATCCAGGGATATTTTATATTCCAAGGGCTGGGCTTTCCCCGAAGTGGATCGTCCTCTATCAAGATAACTTTGAAGCAAAGACGCTAATTCAGCGGCCACTTCCGGATATGAATGAATGGCATTATTGGCTTCGCCGATGTCGGTTTTCAAATCAAACAACTCCCGCCTATTGTCACCATGAACGATTAATTTCCACTTCCCCTTCCGAATGGCCAATGCTTTTTTTCCACTTTGTTGAACACTCGCTTCACGAAAAGGTCCGACCTGCTTACCGAGCAGACAATTGAGAAAGCTTACACTGTCTTCGCCGGCATGATCCGGTAAAGGAGCTCCGATAATTTCCGCACAGGTTGCGAAAATGTCGGTGATTGAAATAATTTGGTCACTCGTAGACCCAGGTTTGATCCTGCCAGGCCACTTGGCCAAAAAAGGTTCACGATGTCCACCCTCGTAGATACTTCCTTTATTATCACGAAGGGGCGGATAATCCCTTCCGGCAGCTCCATTATCTGCTGAGACCAGAACAAGGGTATCATTGGCCATTCCAGTCGATTCAAGTGCGTCTAAAAGTTGCCCCAGCATATCATCGCCCTGATAAACCCAGTCGGCGTAGGATCCCATGCCACCTTTTCCTACATATTCAGGAGCAGGCACCAACGGTTTGTGCGGCGGGCACATGGGAAAATAAAGGAAGAATGGCTTCTCTTGATTGGAGGATTGTTCTTTTAAAAACTCAATCGCCCTGGCAATCATGAGCGGTTGATTTTCGACCGGCTCAACTTTCATCACCACAGTATCCTGCTCAATGATGGTCTGGAAATTTCTGGCATGGGTAAAACCATAGAAATAATCAAAGCCAATTGCGTTGGGTCCACCGGTCATCTTTTCTCCAATTTTCAATTTTTCCTTGGTTTTATTCTTTCCCTTACTCTTGGGTCTGTTCCACTGCATCCCCAAGTGCCATTTGCCAATACAAGCAGTGGTATAACCATTTTGCTTTAAATAGGAAGCTATGGTCATTCGGTTAGCAGGGATCAGGGGTGGAGAGAATGTACTCAGTACTCCAAATTGTCCGATTCGGTGGGGATAACGGCCGGTAAGAAATCCGTAGCGGGTTGGCGTGCAACTGGCAGCGGAGGCATGGGCATCGGTAAGGCGCATCCCCTCCTTGGCCATGCGATCAATATTTGGTGTCTTAAAAAGACTGGTTGGGCGGTAAGAGGTTGGCTCTCCGTAACCCATATCGTCAAAGAGGACGAAAAGAATATTGGGCTTTTCCACAGCATTGGCTGAAAACATCAAAACGGTTAAAAATAACCTTGGGAAAAAGTGGGGCATCGTAATTTTTTTGTAAGACAATCTTAGCGTAATGTTCTCAACTACTCTTTTCGATGATTAGTTTCTTGGCGGCGGCGACATATCGTTGACCAAGCATGCTGTAGCCATCCGGCTTGATTAAATGAAGCTCGTTTTTCTCACCATTAAGATCATCGGTATCGATCCATACGGCTTTAGGCGAGGAATCAGCAAAGGTTTGCTGGGCCTTCCGAATTTCTTCCCAGTGAGGATTTTCCACTCTCTTTTTATCCCTTCTTCGATACAACCCACTGTCACTCAGTCTGCCAATGATGAAGTTAATGTCGGTTCGCTGGAAATCTTCCTCAAGCTGTTTTTTTAATCCGTTGAGACTGGCTAAATAAACATCGCTGTTTTTGGCTTTGGAATCCGCTTCACCCTGCATCCAGATGAAGGTCACGCTGCCGATCTTTTCACCTTCAATCCGACCTTTTGTGGCTTTCATCATCGCATCATATATCTTCCCTGTATCCGGATCGGTCTCCCCTTTGCTGCTTTTCCATTCCCTGTACCATTTGGAAATCGGTTGCCCGCCTTGAGCGTAAAAACTCACGATCACATTGTCTTCTCCCAATGCATCATTGATTCCCGGGGTAAACCACAACTCCGGTTTAAATCGCGCCATGTTGGACTGGCCAGAAAGAATGAACAAGTGCTTGCCGGAAGCATCGGCCTTGAGAAGGCCCGATCCAGTTAATACTGAAAGGATAATTAATAAATAACTTTTCATTTAAATCAGTCCTCTACCTGCTTTTTTGGGAAAACATCCAGTCGTAAAATTCCTTACTGGAATAGACCACTTGCCGGGCATTGTGTCCCTGATCCTGATAGACCTTAATTTTTGCAAGCTTCCCCCCCGCTTTTCTTATGGTATCCACCATCCGAACCGACCGTTCGGCCGGCACCACCCGGTCCTTGGCCCCGGCAAACGCATAAACCGGAACCTTGGCCAGGTTGACAGCCCATTGATCCAGTTCTGGCGTCACATCCTTTGGCCCACCCGGTCCGATTCCCCCCACTACGGGGGCAATGGCCGCAAAATGGTGCGGACTGTTTCCACCCCATGTCCAGGATCCGTATCCACCCATGCTGTTTCCGGTCAGATAAATTCTCCTCGAATCAAAATCCAAAGTTGAACTCAGTCCTTTAAGTAAAAAATCCAGATCACTGGCTTCCCAGGTTCCCCGACTACCTGCCCTGCGGGTACGGGAACACTGGGGAACCACCACATGGCAGGGGCCTTTTTTGAATTTTTCAATTCCTTCAAGCAACGCTCGCGCCTGTCCCTGCAGTCGAAGGACATCATCCCCCACCCCGCCACCTCCGTGCAGATAGAAGAGAAGGGCCGGTTTCTGGTTCCCCCTCTTTCTTGCGGAAAATAGAAGATATTCAGGATTTAAACATTTTGTGTTTTGGCTAAGTTTTGAATCCAAGGTTTGTACCTTAGGTTGCTCCCATTGAGCAGACACGGAACCAAGGACCGATAGGGAGATGATAGTGGCAAGTAATTTCATAGTTTGGATCTTCCGTAATCTAGCCCCCAAGAACAAACTTATAAATTTTTAAGGACTCAGAAAGATACTGATTCTCGCTTTTTTAAACTTTTAAAAAATACCTCGCTATTTATTCCAGCATATTAATTATCTCTCGAATGATTGGAGCCGAACCGAAACTATTTAGATGATTATCATCATAGAAAAGAGGGAGAATTTGGCGTGAATTATCATCAGCTGATTGATATGATAAAGATGAGTTATTTTTGGGCATAAAAAGATGTGGGTAAATAACATCAATCTTTGAATTTTCATTCGAAATTTTTGAAAGGAAGCGAAGGAAATCTCCTTGTAAATCTTCAAAATTTGAAACACTGGTATCGAAAGATTTATTTGATAGAAGATAACTTCTTCCAATGTTGGGACCCCAATATGGTGACTCAGGAAATGGTCCAAGCAAAATGATCTTTGGGACCAATTTTGAAAGCTGATTTAGTCTTTCTTGTAGATTATCAAAGAATGCTTTTGGAACGACAGGATAGATGGGATTGTAGAAAGAATTGTCATCTGACCTAGGGTGGCGGAATGAAATTACGATTGCTCTAGAATGCAGCGAATATCGCTTAATCTCTTCCAGCCATGAGGGGAGAAATGCTTTGTTGGTAGCATGATTAAGAGCTAGAAAATTCAAACTACTCTGCTTGTTATAGGGGTGGAATCCTTTCCAATCTTTAAGTTCAAGATGCTTGTAAAGAACTGGAATCAACATTCTTGCATGAGAGTCTCCCAGCAAAACGATATCGTTTTTTTCCTTTCCTGTTACTCCGAAATAATAACCTTCTTCCCGGCGATCCGAGTCATAATCTGTTCGTGCAAGATCTCGAACCGCTTCAGAGAATTCCGGACTTCGAGCCTTAAAACCGAATGTCGAAATTTCTTTAGAAAATAATCCAATTGCGACTGTAAGCCCTAAAGGCAAAACAAGCCACTTCACTGACAGCTTTTCATTCCTAAATGGTTTTTCAACTAAATGATAACTTATGCTAGCGAATAAAAGTGAAATCATCACTGCTACGCAAATAACGACATCTGGTAAGTATGATGGATGAATCACAAAATGCCGACAGATAGCTAAGATTGGATGGTGCCATAAGTAAGCTCCATAGCTGATCAAGCCAAGTTTGACCATGTACTTCATCGATAGAAGCCGGCAGACCACACTTCCTTGTCTGGAAAATAAAATGATTAACATTGTTCCCATTACAGGAAGCAAGCACCAAGCACCTGGAGCTTGCATTGATTGATCTAAGACAAAAAAGGAAAGTAAAACAAAAAATAGTCCAAGAAAAGATGACAGTTCGCAAATAAATTTGGGGTAAAACTGTTTCTTCACTTTTCGGTTTATGCAAAAGCAGATGGCACCTGCTCCCAACTCCCATGCCCTTGTAGGTAAGAGATAGAAATTCCATTTCCCCAAAAGACTTTCTCCAAATTGGGCTAGACCAAAACTCAGTATAATAATTGCCAAGAGAACTAAAATGAATGTTCTCTTTATTGGCTTAAAAAGTAACAAGAATAAAAAAGGGTAGATAAGGTAAAACTGTTCTTCCACCGATAAACTCCAAGTATGTAATAGTGGTAATAATTCACTACTATTTGCGAAATATCCAGAAGTATGGGCAAAATAAAGATTAGATGAAAATGCTACAGAACTTATAATTGCTTCTCCCAGTAACTCACTTTCCTGAATGGATGGACTCGCAAATAACAAATAAAACAAGGATACCACGATAACCATAAAAAAGAGGCCAGGTACAATCCTGCGAATCCTTCTGATATAAAAATTGGCCAAAGAAAAAGTTTCTTTCTCTTTTTCTTTGATCAAGACGCCGGTGATCAGGTATCCGCTTATTACAAAAAATACATCAACTCCTAAGAACCCCCCCTTACAAAAATCAAATCCAGCATGAAATAAGATTACAGGTAGTACAGCACATGTACGTAAGCCATCTATCTCAGGCCTGTAATTCATTGAACTGCAGTGAGACTCATATAAGCTCTAAAGTTTGGATATTCTGCAGACCGTAACCTGTTTAGTCGATCCGTTTATTCATAATGCACATGATGGAATCAGCGTTTCTTTTGACTTTTACCATTCCCTTAAGAGTTAAGTAATGAATCCCATTTTTGCTCCACAGGAACCTTGTGATTGTGTCTATTGATGTATGCATTCACGCATTCAAGAAGCTTGGCGGCAGAGGATGAGTAATGCCTGAAGCCCCGGTTAGGGTGGCTACAATATTGACAATCCGCAATCGCCCCCGAAGGAAAATTTAGAGGATACATCCTTCGTTTTTTTGTCGATTTCAACCTTGGCATTGATTCGATAGGAAAACCCGGTTTTCTCTACTTGGATATCTCAAAAGAAAGCGGGAAACACGAAGTCCAACCAAAGAACAACTTTCATTTCAAAGAAACGCACATACTATTCCACCACATGGATGGTGTGATCGATCCGTCCTTTGATCTCTTCTCCATTGGCTGACTTAATCTCATAATCAATCTGAGCCATATGCACCGGCTTCAGATTTGGAATATGCAGGGCAATGGTTTTCCCATCTTCAAGCAGTTCCACTTTTTTCAATTCCAAATCTTTGACGGGAATTTCCGGGGATCCATAATTAAAGGACCATTTCAAATTCCATGCCCCAAACTTAAACTGGGAAAGGGAATTGACAGCTTCTGGATCAAGCTTTTCATAAAAGCCAATTTCCACAATATCTTTTTTGACCTTTATCGATTTGGGCAGATGCACCGGCTTACCGGTGTAGCGAATACGGTCGAACCCCCCATTTCCAGCTGCGTTGGTCTGCCAACCCTTGAGACCACTGACATAAAGCTGGCCATCCCTGGGATTGATTCTTGCCCTCATGGCACTGCTGGAAAGTTCAACCGGGATACGGGCAACCCCGCCCTGCATCTGCCCATTCTTTTCCTCTTTAAGCACAACATACATCTTACTCTGTCCGTAGGAAAGATGGAGCAATTGATCCTGAAGGGGACCCCATTTATCACTGGTCACCCAGGCCTGGCCACCTCCGGAATTGTCAATCCCCCGCTTCTTACTCATCCAGACTAGGGGTTTGGGAGCTTCCTTGGGATCATGCTGAAAACCTTCGCGGGCATCCGCTTTATATTTTCTCCAATCCTTGTATTCGATCTCATATCCGAGGATCGGGGAACTCTTTAATTGTCGTTTCCCATGATAGGAATCAACCACCCCGTTAAAACTTCCCGGCTTTACCCAATGAAGGGGCGCACTGGGCACGAAAGATCCTTCATTATCCCCACTAGTCACCTCTCCATTCGGACCAACCCCTATTCCATTGGGTGCCCGAAATCCACTCGCATAAATAGATAATTTTTTCCCATCGGGAGACACTTTGATCACGGAGCCATGGTGTTTTCCCATTCTCTCAAACCCGCGCCCGCCCGCCCGTACCGGACAACCCATCGCGAAGTAAAAATTTCCTTCCGGGTCCGTATGCAGATCAAAACAAAAGGCGTGAAATCCCTCGGTATTCTCCCAGTCATTGTTAAAATTTTCAAGGAAGTCAGCCTCCCCATCCCCATTATAATCATGAAAACGGGTAATTTGATTATCTCCCACGGTGTATATTTTTTCATTTACGATTTTCAGACCGAGGGGTTCATGCAATCCGGTGGCAAACCGCTTCCAGGTTACCTTGTCCAGTTTTTCATCGATATTGGAAACAATCCAGACATCCCCATCCCAGGTACAAACCGCCGCGGTTTTCCCATCCTTAAAAAAGTCAAAGGCACCAATCCGCATTTTAGGCTCGAATGGATTTTGGAAAGGCACTCCAATTTTATCGACCACATACGCCTTACCCTGTTCATCTGAAATTTCACTCCGCACCACAATCGGTTCCCCCCACTGGGCTGATCCTCCTGCGGTATACTTGGATAAATCCTCAGCCTTTCCGGCTGCAGTCCTAACTGCGGGCTGATAGGCCGGATCACCCGTCCACATCGCAAACTTGAAACGGCTATTTCCTTTGGGTACTTCGCAAAGTAAGAGATTATCCCAAGCTAACAATTTCACCCCCTTCGAGGCATCAGCTAAGGTAAAGTGGCATGCATGCCCTTGCAATGAAACCGTAAAGGTCTGATCTGTCTTTTCAATTTGTGAGTCGTCATTCTCTGCCAGTAAGATTACGGAAACGGAAGGATTTTCAACCTCTACGGTCCGGGTTAAAGCGGTAAGTCCTCTTTTTTTAACCATTCCAGGCATATCCAGCACCTTCCCCCTGCCCACCGAATAACTGAAAATTGCCCTCCCTTCATTGACATAATGTCCCTTAAAATGAGCCCAGTCTTTGGGCAGGGTTCCCATTCTGGGAAATGACTTGTAGGGCTGATGACGCGGATCCTTCTTAATCATTTCCCTGGTCGTCGCCCAACCGGGTCGCATACCGGTCCGGAAAAGATTGTAGCTCTCCTTAACAACCGCTGCTGCCCCATGTGCTCCGGCAAAAGGCATGCCGCTCGCCTTTAAGCTCTGATCATTTGTCCAGGCTAGTGAGTAGGACAATGTCTCGCTGTCAAAAACCATTGCGGCTCGGCGATCTTCACCTAGGGGTACCAGATGAGCCCGTGAAATAATGTAGCGGATTTTTGGCCTAATTTCCGCGATTTGTCCATACAGCTTGGACGCTTCCTTGATTAGGTTCTCGATCGGACTCCCCTCAAGCTTTGGTAAAAGCTCCAGCTCGGCAATTTGCATCGGTATCTTACCCGCCCCAGCCAACTCCGGAAAAATGATGCGGTAATGGGAAAAACTTTTTCTGTTTTTAAACCTCATCGTTTTCAATTTTCCCCTCCCCCGGGAAACCGGGATCGAACCACTGGCAATCTCCTCAAAACTCTCTCCATCATTTGACCCACTGATAATAAAGCTTTTCGGATCCCGCTCAGGAGCGTCATTCGCGGAAGTGATGGATATTCCATTGACAACGGAATTTCTAATCTTCAGCTCAAGTCCGCTTCCAGCCCCGTCAAAGTTGAGATATTTTGTGGCGGGTTGATCATCAATCGCCAGGGATGGGTTTTCATTCTTGGGAGAATTTGCCGAAGTTCCCAACACCTGATCGGATGGACGACTAAGATCTTTTGCTTTTAATTTGCATAAATCTTCCAATCTGATGTTTGCATATTCATCCCCGCCTATTTTTTCTGCCCTAGCCAGAAGCTTTTTCTCACGCAGATATAATCTTTTCAATCGGTCGCTTGCATTTTCCGTCGGAGGCCAGGAAAGGACTGGTGCGGTCTCAATCGCAGTTGATACGATTGGCCCAAATCGATTCTTGAAATATCCCCCGCTTGAAACAAAGGGTGGCTCTTTCTTTTCGACATAATTTTTGGCAAGTTCGATCACCTGCTCGGCAAGATTATGAATCTCCTCATCCCTCAGATCCAGGTGTCCACCCTTGGCCGGCATCTTGACCAAGGACTTGGAATCTGCCGGACTGCCATAGCTGATAAATTTGATGACCCCTTCCATATCGCCCGATTTGACCAGTTCGGAGGTCATCAGACTGGGGAACACCCCTCCCACTCCGTTTAAGTCCGGCCCATGACACGGTGCGCATCGAAGGGTCAGTGCCGGCGAAAGGGCTTTGCCCTTTGCATAATTTAGGGCAGTGGCCAGCAGGAGTGAAAGGAGTAGAAGATCTTTAAACATTAGATTTTGGAGATTACGGTAAGGCTCGACGAATCAGTAATATAGATACCCGTTGAATCGATAAGCCTATGAACATAGGAGAAAGTAGGCCTTTTTTCCACTCCTTAAATGAAAGTTTGAAGTTCCTTGATTTAGTCGATGAAATGGTAGGCACAGATATAAAATTTCCATTCCTTATTCCTAATAATGTCTTTTCCGAAAAACTTGTTCTTCTTTCTTTTATTTACAATCTCAAGCCTTAGTTTTGGGAAAAAAATCCTCCTTATCGGGAACAGTTACACCACACAATGCTCAGAACAGATTTCCAATATTTTCAAAAAGGAAAGTGGCACCTGGGAATTGAGCTTTTTGACCAAAGGGGGCAAAGATCTCGCATTTCATCTGGCTAACCCGGAAACCAAAAAACGAATCCAGTCTCAAAAATGGGATATTGTTGTTTTGCAGGAGCAAAGCCAGAAATCAGGCCGGGGTGGGCATTTTTCCAAAAGCTTTCATGAATCCGTGGCCGGTTTGTCCAAAATTATTCGTGAAACGGGAGCCATTCCGTACCTGTATTTGACCTGGGGAAGAAAAACGGGCGATCAAAAGAATCCCGAAATTTATCCTGATTTCCCTACGATGCAGAAAAAAATATCGGCCGCTTATTTCAAGGCAGGTAAGAAAAACCGGGCCGGCATTCTCCCGGTTGGTCTTGCCTATTCGAAAATCAAGGAACAAAACCAGCCACTTTTTGAAAGTCTTTACAAAAAAGACGGGAGCCATCCTTCACAAGTTGGAGCCTTCCTCGTCTCCTCCGTGTTTTGGGGTGTTCTGACCGGTAAAGATCCCACCACGATTAAAGGGAACGGATCGATTGAAAAGACTCAGGCTATACAACTTAGGCAGGCTGCAAAAATGGCCATCAATCAAATCAATCAAAACTAAGGCCTACGGTTGGGGCCAAACCCGCCTACCCGGTGTCTTGGCGGTCTTCCTCCGCGTAATCTCAATGGCTCCGCCTTGAAATATCTGGGGATCACCGGCCAGTCCTCCGTCAAAAAATAGGCATAGGTACCATCCGGGAAATCCTGGGTTATGGTAAAGCGGCCATTGCTTTGATCCAAATCCCCCGATCCCTCCTTATATTCAAAATCCTTGCTGAAAGTACCGTCGTATTTTCCACCCGGTGGATCGGGCCGGTTTCCTTTTTTAAGACGGAAACTACTGCTTAGTTTTTTAATCCCGGATTCCGGGTCCTTTGGATTCTTATGGCCGTACAAGGCATAGATCGGAAATCCATCCATGGCATATCCGACGAGGGGAGAATGTTCCCCCGCTTTGACCCCGAGCTCTTTAAGAAGCCTGACCGGCAATCCGTGATAATGATAGGAGCCATTGGGTTGGACATGTCCATGATTCGCATCCAGTCCCAGCAACACCGACCCGCTTAGGGCTTCATAATTCCAATCCGCCCGACGGTCCCCCATGTAAAATTCCGCCGTCCCCGGATCAAAAAGCACGCCATTGAGAGCAATGCCAAAAGGAGTATTGGGTGGACCTCTCCCGCTGTCGTTATGCAGAGGGATTGGCTCCTTTGCCGGCTTTGGGTCCAGGGGTAATGAAAATTTGAAGCTTTGCTCCCTGACCTTATTCGGATTGCGGGCACTGGGAAATTTCCCGATTTTATGCCTCGGTATGGCATTGGACTCCACCTGTAGCTCAGACTTTGACTCCGTAAATTTCTTTTGTTGCTTGTAGGGCAGTTTATCTTCCGCAGGGATCAGGGTAAGCACTCCCTTCTCGGTGACGGTATGCTTACGGACGGGAGGTCTTCCTCCCGGTCTTCTTTCCTGTGCCCATACCAAATTTCCATCCAGGATGATTATAAGAAAGAAGGAGGCAAAACGGGCTGTAAATTTCATACTTTTACAAATGGTAGCGAATCAAAAAAATCACAACCTACAATCCAAATTCGGAGAGTTTGATTTTTTGAAAGACCATGTCCGCCACCGAAGACTCATAGAGGATCCCCAGGGTTTGATCATCCACCATGGTCAATGAGCTGTAAGCCCCGCCCTTTGGGTCGAGCAGGATGGACTGGGGCCAGGTCTTTCCCTGATCCAGGCTTATGCGCACAGTCATCTTTTCCCGGCGGTGTTTACTGTTCGGGTTGGAAAAAAAGAGCACCCGGCGCCCGTCCCTTAAATCATGGGCTATCAGGCTGGCCATACAGACCGGTTCGGGCAGGGTTCCATGATCCGATGAATGAACCGTCCAGGTTTTTCCCATATCTCGGGTAACGCTTACTGCCCGGCCATTGGTTTTTGATTTATCGGATCGGTTCCGGTTATCCCGCATATTCAAGAGTAAGGAACCGTCATTCAATTCCACCACCGCACACTCGGTGGTGTTCTTGCGTGCCGGGCTCGATAATGTCCAGCTTTTCCCATGATCCATGCTCCAGATGAAATTGGAAAAGGGTAACCCAGCCGCATCCCTTCCCTGGGTGGGCATGACCAGGGTGCCATCCTTGAGGGTAATTCCATTCCCCGGGGCGGGGGCAAAGAGGTACCATGGCGGATCCTTCAGTCTCCGGGTCCAATTCTCCGGCTCACCCCAGGTCACTCCGTCATCCGTTGAGCGGACCATCATGAACTGGGATGATTGGTGAATCGAATGACCCGGTTCCGATCCCTTTCCCCGCCACTGGTGCGTGTCCGGTTTACCATGTGTCCACACCGCCGAAACAAAAATCTCGCCCGTCTTACGATCGATCAAAATATTCGGGTCCGAACATCCATTCTGGTCTTCGGGCAGTCCGCCAAACTTTTTCATATCCATGATCGGAACCGGCCGTGCCCAGGTCTCCCCTCCATCCGTCGAACGGGATAATCCAATATCTATATGCCCCTGCAAATCCCGCCGGCTCCTATATCTCATATCATAAACCGCGAGCAAAGTACCCTTATTGGTGGTGACCATGGCCGGAATCCGAAAAGTATGGCAGTCAAACTGCCCCTGCTTATGAATGATGGTTACCTTCCGGTCTGCTCCGTGGAAGGAGGAGAGAGGAAAATAAAGGAAAAGGAACAAAAGGCTATGTTTCATTTTTAAATTAAGACGAAAGAGGTGAAGATGGTACAAGCTCGAAACCCTGCCATCCGATAGAATGACACCCCACCCTTTGTCATTGCGAGGAGAGAACGCAAGTGAGGGACGCGGCAATCCATCATGGCTCGGGGTATGCGGGCGGGTTTGTCTGTTCGGTTATTGAGGACCAGTGGATCGCCACGGGCTTTCAGCCCTCGCGATGACAAACATAAGGAAAGATCACGATGACAAGGCGTTTTGTCATTGCGAGGAGGGAGCGGAGCGAGGGACGCGGCAATCCATCGTGTCTCGCAGGACGCCTGCGGAGACTGCGGTTCGTTTATTGAGAGCCAGTGGATCGCCACGGGCTTCGCCCTCGGGATGACAAGGTGGGGGAAGACGGCTTTTTGATAAGAAAATAGTGACCTTGCTAAATAGACCAAACTGGTCTATTATAAGCCTATGAAAGAAGTTGGTTTATACGAAGCAAAAACAAAAATTTCGGCTCTGGTTCAGGAGGTACAGGAATCGGGTAACCCGATTGCCTTGACCAGGCATGGAAAAGTTGTTGCTGAATTAAGACCCCCATCGAAAAACTCCCCAGTTCGTGGATGTCTAAAGGGAAAGAATTTTAGAATGAGCAAGGATTTTGATCAGTCCGAAATTGGCTTCGAAGACTTCTTCACCTCCGAATCCCCATCTTTACTGAAAGCTTCTGAGCCCAAAGGAAAATATCATTCCACCCAAAAGAAATGATCGAGCAGATCATCGACACCAATATCCTTTTGTTCTTTCTACAAAATGATCGCAGATTACCCTCTCGGGCTGCGGATCTAATCGAAGATTCAAATCGAGTCTCCCTCGTTTCCATTGCTAGCCTTTGGGAAATATCAATCAAAACAAGTTTAGGGAAATTAAATTACAACCCGGCCACCACCCTCGAATTTCCCAGAGAATTGGAAAACCAGGGGTTTGAAATTGCTCCATTATCCTGGCAGGCAATTTGCCGGGCAAGTAAACTTCCCTGGCATCATAGGGATCCTTTTGATCGCTACCTTATTGCAGAAGCACAAAACCGGAATGCTCCGATTTTATCGACGGATGATCAACTGGATGCATACGAAGTCGAAAGAATTCGGTGATACAGACTGCTCATGTTTCAAAATTGAGTGGGATTGTCTTTGCGAGGGATGCGGCAATCCATTGTGGCTCGAGTAACGCGTCCTGAGAGTTCGATTCGCTGATTGGTTCACAGTGGATCACCACGGGCTTTCAGCCCTCGCGATGACAAGAGTGAGTAAAACGATTAAGAATTACCAATCAGCACTGAGATCGTCCCAATTTGGATTATCTTTTTCGATTAGCTGAACTTTAGTGGCTCGCTTACCCGCCTTTAATTGCTTCTCCCGTTTGATCGCATTTTCAACCAACTCGAACGACTCAAAAAATACCAACTTCTTGAGACTGTATTTTTTAGAAAAACCTTCGTTCGTTCCATTCTTATGTTCGAGCATGCGCTTGGAAAGATTTCCACTGACACCTACATAAACCGTACCGTTTTTTCGATTGGCAAGTAGGTAAGTGCAGTAGGCTTTCTTAGTCCAAGACATTAACCGAAGATAAAAAATCAAACCGTGTAGTCGACCAATTTTGATATTGTCATTGCGAGGAGGGAGCGGAGCGAGGGACGCGGCAATCCATCGTGTCTTGAGAGATGCGGGCGGGTTTGTCTGTTTGCTAACTGGATCACAGTGGATCGCCACGGGCTTTCAGCCCTCGCGATGACAAGGGTGAAGGAGCGATGACAAGGCGTTTTGTCATTGCGAGGAAAGAGCGAAGCGAGGGACGCGGCAATCCATCGGGTCTCGGAGGACGCCTACGGCGTTGTCTGTTCGGTTTCTGGTTCACAGTGGATCGCCACGGGCTTCGCCCTCGCGATGACAAGAGTGGATGTGGCGGGAGTGCGGTTCGTTTATTGAGAACCATTGGATCGCCACGGGCTTCGCCCTCGCGATGACAACGGTGAGGGGAGCGATGACAATAATTGGAGAAAAGGAACGATCAGCGCTTTCTTCTCACTCTTCACCCTTCACTCTTTAAGTCCCGTCGCTAGGGTCGTTTGGCCTCTGGCTCCGCCTCAGACCAAGACTCCCCTCGCTCCCTTGCATTACTGGCTTTTTTGGAAACCTACACGAAAGCCTAAGTTGTTGATGCGGGTGCCCGGGATGTTGCTGAAGCGCCTTGCGGAACGCAGGTGCGTCCCGCCGTAGAACCAGGAACCACCCCGCTTGACCCGAAGCGAGCCCGAGGCCGGTCCAGTTGGATTCACCACCGGATTGCCGGTGGGGTAAGCCGCTTGGTACCAGTCCGCGGTCCATTCCGACACATTTCCGTGCATATCAAAAAAGCCCCATGGGTTGGCGGCATATTGGCCCACATCACGGGTTTGTTTAAAATCATTTCCAGTATTGTAGGCACCATCCCAATTATAATTAGCCCGCGAAGAATTTATATCATCGCCCCATGAATAAGCAGTGGTCGTACCTGCCCGGCAGGCATATTCCCATTGTGACTCGGTGGGTAACACATAGGCCCAACCAGAGGGAATATTTGCCGATTGCTGAGCATTCAGGCGGGTTAGGAAAATTTGGGCATCCGCCCAACTGACTTTTTCCACCGGGTGGTTCGGGTTGTTTGGCCATTCGCTCGGTGTAGCGCTCAACCCATCGCTATTGCCCGTCATCACCGCCTCGTACTGTGCCTGCGTTACTTCGTATTTACCGAGGTAAAACCCTTGGGTGAGGGTGACATTATGTTCGGTTTCATTCGTTCCCCTACCTGCTTCGGTGCTCGGACTCCCCATCGTAAAGGTGCCTGCTGGCACCCAGAGCATATCCATCGCCACGGTGGCATTGAGATCTACAGTGCGGTTACCCGTAACCGTAACCGTACGGGTGGCGGTGGCGGTATTCCCTGCGGCATCCGCCACGGAGTAATTCAAGAGATAAGTTCCGGTCGCATTGACATCCACCGTTCCCGTGACCACGATCTGATCGGTGATATTTCCGTCCCGCGCATCGTGGGCCGCGACGCCGGGCTCCGCCCAGGCGTGGCCCGCCTCGCGCGAGATGGCGGCTCCCCCGAACAATTCCAGTTCGGGATTCGCCGTATCTGGCTGGACTGGTTGGAAACCAACACGGAAGCCAAGGGAGGCACGTCGGCTTCTCGGGGCGTAGCCGTCGCGCTTAGCCGAACGCATGAACGCCGCACCGTAAAGCCAAGCACCACCCCGTGCGACCCGGGCCGCGCCGGAAGCTGGCCCCTCAGGGTCGGTCTGGGCACCGGTAAGATAAGCTTCCTTCCAGTCATAAACCCACTCAAAGACATTCCCTTGCATATCAAAAAAGCCCCACGGATTGGGATCATACATACCCACATCACGGGTTTGTTTAAAATCATTGCCTGTCGTGCCGGTACCATCCCAATTATAATTGGCACGGGAGTAATTAATATCATTGCCCCATGAGTATGCGGTGGTCGTGCCTGCCCGGCAGGCATACTCCCATTGGGCCTCGGTGGGCAAGACATATTTCCAGCCCGCGGGTAATCGACCCGCGGTCTGCTCGATAGCATTAAGTTGGGAAAGAAAAACCTGGGCATCCTCCCAGGAAACTTTTTCCACCGGGCGGTTACTTCCTTTAAACTGGCTTGGGTCGGCATTCAGGCCCGCAGGGTTGCCGTTCATTATCGTCTGATACTGGGACTGGGTCACCTCGTATTTGCCCAAGT
>CACMQL010000029.1 GCA_902615835.1 uncultured Verrucomicrobiota bacterium | reverse complement strand
ACGGTTAGGCCTGAGGATCCGGTCAACCAACCCGTCCCCGTCCTGGCCACCCCGGGAAACCTACCTGCGGTCTCACCTGCCCGCCCCGCTGGTCCTACCCGGATGCAGACCTATGTGGTACAGAGCGGGGATAGCCTTTATGCCATAAGTCGCAAATTTTATGGGGACTCCTCCAGGATTGATCTTATTTTTGAAGCCAACCGTGATGTCATGCGTAGCAAGAACAGCCTCAGTGTCGGGCAAAAGTTACGTATTCCACCAGTGCCCATAAATCGCTGACCGTTCGAGGTCTTGATGTCATACTTCGACAATAACGCAACCACGCCCCTACATCCCAGTGCCCGTGAGGCTTTGCTGAATGCGAGTAACGAAAACTGGGCTAACCCTTCCTCTCCTTACCGAATAAGCGCAAAAGTACGTGCCTCCATGCAGAAATGCCGTGAATCCATTGCATCCGGTTTACAAACGGACCCGGATCAGCTAATTTTTACCTCCGGATCCACCGAAGCCAACAATTCCGTTTTTTCCCACCTCTCACAAAACGGGGACAAGTCCTCCCGGATTTTACTTTCTCCCTTTGAACACCCCAGCGTTTCAGAAGCCGCCCACTATTGGTTTTCCGGTAGGGTGGATTTTCTCAATGCCCAACCCGATGGAACCATAAACACCGGTGAACTCCAGGCATATTTGAATAAGGGACCTTTACCCGTTCTGGTTTCGATCATGGCCGCGAGCAATGAATCTGGAGTGATTCAGCCCTGGCGGGAGGCTGCCCGCCTTTGTCAAAAATTTGGGGTGCCCTATCATTGCGATAGCACACAATTACCGGGAAAGGAGAGGCTGGATGATCTTTCTCTTTGCACATACAGTGTTTACAGTGCCCATAAATTTGGGGGACCCAAAGGGATTGGCTGGCTCGTGGGAAAAGGAGCATCCTCCCTCCTGGTCGGAGGCGAGCAGGAGAAGGGAAGGCGGGGGGGCACCGAAAACTATCCCGCCATTAAATCAGCCCACCGGGCGTGGGAGTCGGTGGTGCAAGCCCCCCTTGACATTTCCGGGCTCTCCCGTCTGCGTGATGATTTTGAAGATCAAATGGAACAACAAATTCCGGGCATCCGCATCATTGGAAAAAACTCTCCCCGTTTGTGGAACACTTCCCTGATGATTATGCCCGAATTTGAAAATCTCCATTGGGTTGGGAAGCTCGATAAGCTTGGTTTTCAGGTATCGACCGGTTCTGCCTGTTCCTCCACCAGAACGGGTGGTTCTCCGATTGCTCAGGCCCTCGCCTTATCCCTGCCTGAAACCCAGCGCCTGATACGGATAAGTTCTTTTCAGGATCATACCCATTCCGAATGGAAAGGTCTTCGGGATGCTTTTGCCAAGGCTCACCTTTCCCTGCAGAAAGAATCCCTGGGTTCTTCCGTGATCTCGCTTTGACTTGTTTGTGCGTCTGTTGTCCCTGAACTTGGAAGATTTTCGCAATGTATCCAATGCGAGCCTCACTTTTGCCGGCGATCGGATATTCTTTCTTGGCCCGAACGGCCAGGGGAAGACCAACCTTCTCGAGGCGATCGGACTGGCTGGAACCCTGCGTTCCTTCCGCAAAAGTGGAATGGATGGATTGGTCAGGGAAGGACAATCGCGAAGCCAGAGCTTTTACCGTTTTCTCGATGATAATGGCGATGAACATGAAGTTTTCCTCTCCTTTCGGTCGAAAGGAGAGAAAATTGTCGAAGTGGACGGCGACCGGATTACCCGCCTGGGTGAGCATCTTGGACAATTTCCCGCGGTTACCCTCAGTTCGCGGGATTTTCGGCTTATTCGCGAAGGGCCGGCCGACCGTAGGAAATGGCTTGATCTCCTTCTTTCCTCCTCCTCGCTGGAGTATTTCAATCACTTGCAGGGATACACCCGGGCCCTTCGTGAACGCAATGCCCTGCTCAAATGTGAAGCCACCGATGGTGAGCTAGTTGCCTTCGAGCAATCCCTTGCCACCCACGCAGTCCGCCTGTATTCCCTGCGGCTTCTTTCGATACCGGAAATTTCAAAATCGCTTACCCGCAGTTACCTTTCGCTCACCGATCAGTCTGAACAAGCTGATCTTGTCTATGTCCCCGATCTGTCCCTTGACTCCATTGAGCAGTATTTACAAAAGCTGGCTGATGAGCGCCCCCGCGACCGGGTTATGGGTTCCACTCGCAAAGGTCCCCACCGGGATGATTTTCTCTTTCGTTTGCAAAGCCGGGATGCCCGTACCTACGGGTCGGAAGGACAGCAGCGTGGACTGGTTCTGGCTCTCCGTCTGGCGGAATTTTCCTTTCTTCGTCAGGCACTGGGAAAAATCCCAATATTGCTGGCGGATGATGTTCTTGGGGAGCTTGATCATCTGCGCAAAGCAAATTTTCGGAAACTCTTACCTCCGGAAGCCCAGGTTTTTGCCACCGGTACCGCATATCCTTCGGAGAATGAATCAGCCATTTGGGAAACCTTTCAGGTGGCGGAGGGTATCTTTACTCCCGCCTGAATGGAAACCCTGACCCACACCCATTGGTTTCTTCTTGCCCTGGGTGCCCTGATCATGGGTATGAGCAAGGGAGGAATCCCTGGAGCCGGCAATCTCACCGTGGCCATTTTTGCCCTCGTCTTGGAAGATGCACTGGGTCCCGTCGGCGTTCCCATGTCTGTCGGCCTGCTCCTTCCCGTTTTGATCTCCGCGGATGTTGCGGCCACCGGGGTGTACCGTCGCCATGCCGACTGGAAATACATTCTCCGTTTACTACCCTGTTTTCTCATGGGAACGGTTCTGGGTTGGTGGGTCTTTGATTATTTTCAGGGAGGGAATGACCGGGTAAGCCAACTTAAAACCCTCATTGGCGTGATTCTTCTGAGCATGACCGCCCTTCACTTTGTCCTCCAAGCCCGTAAAAAGAAAAGGGCGGGTGAGCTCCCCTCGGTCGAAGGGACATCGACACAGAACCCCCCCAAAGGATCAATGGGTCTGGGCATTGTCTTTGGATCCATCGGAGGGGTGGCCACCATGCTTGCGAATGCCGCCGGCCCCATTGCCCAACTCTACCTTTTGGTAATGGGGCTACCCAAATATGTCTTTATCGGGACATCCGCCTGGCTCTTTTTGATCGTAAATGTGTGCAAGATTCCCTTCATGATTGATCTTGGGATCATCACCTGGGAATCGATTGTGGTGAGCGGATGGCTTTTTATTCCAGCCATGTCCGGGGCGGTCTTGGCCCCCATGATCGTGAAGCGGATCAATCAGCAGATTTTTGAAACTATGATCTGGTTTTTTATCATTCTTGCGGGATTTCGCATGATCTTTTAGGCAGGAGGCATACGGTTGTTGCATGAACAGTAAATCTCGCAAATTATGGGCTCAGCACCTGACCGGACAGGGAAAGAAATCTCAATCCGTGAATACTGATGCCCTGTTGAAGAAAAAACCCTTTTCCGGCAGGATTTTGGGAATCGATCCAAGTTTGCGTGGTACAGGCTTGGCGGTACTGGATTGTCAGGGGAATCAATATAAGCTTCTACATTCCGAGACCTTGAAACTCACCACCAAGGTTGCCTCGATTGACTGCCTGGGGAAAATTCACCAGACCGTGTCCGACTTGGTTGATTTATGGAAGCCCCGCCATGTTTCCTGTGAAGAGACGATTTATGTTCAGAATTTTAAAACCGCCCAGGTTATGGGCTCCGCCCGTGGGGCCGCCCTCTCCGCGGTGGCGATTCGTGAAGTCCCTGTCTTCGAGTATGCCCCCTTGCGGGTCAAACAGGCAGTCGTGGGTTTTGGGCGGGCAAGTAAGGAACAAATGGCACAGACCCTATCCCAAATGCTCGGCCTGGGTAAACCTTTACCCTTCGACCAATCCGATGCCCTCGGGCTGGCTCTTTGCCATGCTTATACCTGGCAAGGCTAGGCAAGGGAGGTTTTTAATTTCCTTTTCCCGCTCTTGCCAGGAGTAGGGGCGTCCCCCCAAATATTCGGGAGGGTAAAAAGGGGCGAATCCTTTCCGAACCGGCCATTAATTGGATCTTCACCGTCAGGGAATCGAGCACCGAGTCGAGAGCCGATCCGGTATTAATCCCAAATTTGCCCCGGCTCAGGGGAAATTCTCCTTGCAAGTAGATCAGATCACCAAACTTCCCGTCATATCTTCTTCTTTCAGCCCGTAAATATTTCAAATTCACGGGGACTGATATGGGGACCGATGTACCCTTGATGGTCAGTTTACCAACGGCCTCCGCCCGCAGGCTATCGCCTTTCCAAATGGTATTGCCCAAGTTTTCCAGTTGGAAGGAAATCCGGGGAAATTGTCTGGAATTGAGCCATTCTTGCGTATGGGCATCCCCATGAACCCTGCCGTATCCGAAACGCAGGGTACGGGCATCCATCAGGATTTGACCCTTGGTTTGATCCGGTTGCCGTACGGAAAAATGCAGCCTGCCCGCAACCTGCGAGAAACTGCCTTTCACCGTTCCGCTACCGAAGCCGGTGGCCAGATCGATATCGATTCGGTTCATCTTGCCCAAGGGACTCAGGTCAAAAATCATCGCATCCCCGTACGCATTATCCGCGGATGCCGCCCCAATCAGGATCCCGATGATTAGCCAATCTTTTATCTTCCTTTTCAATTTCGACAACGCTAAGGGCAGGGCCGTGTAAAGTCGAGAATAGCCATGTTTTTTCTCCTAAAACTTGACTTGATCCTAGAAAATTCGTTAAGAAATTAATAATAAAGTAATGTTATGAAAAAGCTGAATTGTTTTCCGATCATAATTATCTTTTTTCTTTCTCATATGATTATTTTCGGGGCGATTGAGAATCAAGGGATTATCGGTGGACCTTTTCATGGAATCAGTCGGGATGTCTCCGGGCAGGTACTCAATCAGGTGGGAGCCTTTGCTGAGTTTACAGTTCCCACTGGGATCGTGGGGGAATCGGGCAAAAATACCCTTTCATCCAAAGATAAAACCGCCCTCAGTGCCTACCTTCGACTCGATGACGGCACCCTCACAGTCCTGAAATCCAGTGAGCTTGAATGGTCCACAACCTCAACCGATATTTCCATTGCCAATGGTTTTGCCGAAACCACCCAAGTCACGGAAAAAGCCAGGGTCAGCATTAATCTTTCCGCGGAAGGCTTCACCACCCGTATTTTTATCCGTATGGATCCGGGCGAGGCGATGGCCGAGGCGATGGCTAACTCGGGCCTATCCCGTGCCCTTGCCCAGTCCACTCCTGTGGAAGGAGCAAATGGTTGGCTATCCTCTCCCTGGTTCGGAAAGTTCTACAATGCCGGAAATAACTGGATCATGCACCAGAATCATGGATGGGTCTATGTTCCGGTGACAAATACTCCCGATTTGTGGTACTGGCATCCTCAGCAGGAATGGGTATGGACTGGACCCCAAATTCATCCGCACCTTTTTCGTAACAAGGATGGTACCTGGCTCTATTTCATGAAGGAAGCCCTGCCCCGTAAAATTTTATACAACTACGAGACTCGAAAATTCGAGGAACAATCCTCCCAGTAATTCATAAGTAGCTGCCTGAATTGAAATTGAGAGGATTTGCCAAGGAGTATGAGAAAAATCCTCACAATCGCATTTTCAATTTGTAGTTTTTACATACTTTTTAGTGCCTCAATTCCCTACGCCGGAAAAGTCTCGGTCAATGGGGTAAATTTTGCCGGGCAGGCTGAGTTTTTCTTTTCCATCCATTCCTCTGATGGATCGGTCGCCTGGCAACAGGCAAAGGAGTTCAACGCCACCATTCCGGTAAATGTGGAAAATGGCCGCTATCTCGTCCTTCTTGGTGGACAGGGCATGAATCCAATACCGCCCGCTCTCTTTCTTGAACAGAATGATTTTAAATTACGGGTGCTTGCCGATTTGAAGGATGGGCAGGGATTACGATCTCTCGGACCTGACCAGCCGATCACCAGTACCCCGCATGCCCTGAGTGCGGAAGTTGCCCGTCGTGCTATGGTTGCAGATCGAGTCCCCTTGGGTGCTATTACCCGGGACATGCTCAGCCCGTCGGTAAAGCAAGACCTCAACCGCACGGTTACCAAATCCATGCTGGGGCAGGATGTACTGAGTGACCTCAACCGCACGGTTACCAAATCAATGCTTGGACAGGATATACTGTCCGATCTGAACCGTACCGTTCTTTTGAGCAATCTGTCCCCTGAAGTTTCGCAACGCATCAACCGTACAATTACAAGGCAAATGCTCGGTCAGGATGTACTGTCCGATCTGAATCGGACAATCACCCACACCGATTTGTCTGCCCAAATCAAGGCAGACCTGAACCGCACAATCACCCCGCAGATGATTCAGTCTTCCTCCATCACCACCGCCCAGTTGAACGAGCAAATCCTCAAATACTTAAAGCCCGAAATCACCCTGCAACCCCAGGCTCCAGGTTTGATCTTTGGCGGGCAAAGCATGAACCTCTCCTCGCAGGCAGAGGGAAAGTTCTTGACTTACCAATGGCACCGAAATGGTCAACCGATTGCGGGGGCAACGGGTAAGTCGTTTAGCATCGCCGAGGTGAACGGTACCCGGCACGACGGAAATTACACCGTGGTGGTAAGCAATGATTTTGGGTCGGTCACCTCCACTCCGACCGCCTTGCAGGTGGACGGAACCCCGAGTGCCCACACCGTGGCTTCGATCAATATGGAAATGATTTTCTGTCCACCCGGCACCTTTACCATGGGCAGTCCCACGACGGAGGCAGGTCGTGGGGGGGATGAGACCCAGCATCCGGTCACCCTGACCCATGGGTTTTACTTGGGCAAGTACGAGGTGACCCAGGCACAGTACCAAACGGTGATGAACGGCAACCCGGCGGGCCTGAATGCGGACCCGAGTAGTTTTAAGGGAAGTAACCGCCCGGTGGAAAAAGTTTCCTGGGAGGATGCCCAGGTTTTTCTCGTCCAACTCAATGCCATCGAGCAGACCGCGGGTCGATTACCCGCGAGCTGGAAATATGTCCTGCCCACGGAGGCCCAATGGGAGTATGCCTGCCGGGCAGGAACGACCACGGCATACTCGTGGGGCAATGATATCAATTCCTCCCGTGCCAATTATAATTACGGAAACGATGCCAACCAGACAGTCAATGTGGGTCAGTATGCGGCCAATCCGTGGGGCTTTTATGACCTGCACGGAAATGTCTGGGAATGGGTCCACGACTGGAAGGCAAATTATCTTACCGGTGCCCAGACCGATCCTGAGGGTCCGGCATCGGGCTCGTTTCGGGTCGGACGGGGTGGTTCCTGGTACTCCGGCGGGGCGGACCTGCGTTCTGCTAAGCGCAACTTCGGCACCCCCAGCGCCCGATACAGCAGCATCGGCTTCCGTGTTGGTTTCCAAGCAGTCCAGCCAGATGTGGCGAATCCCGAACTGGAATTGTTCGGGGGAGCCGGGATCACGAGTGAGGCCGGGCAAGCCTGGGCGGAGCCCGGCGCAGCGGGGCACGATGCGCGGGACGGAAATTTGACCGCTTCCATCACCGTAACCGGTATGGTGGATATGAACACGACAGGCACTTATGTATTAACCTACTCCGTGGCGGATACCGCAGGGAATACCGCCACCGCCACCCGCACCGTCACGGTGACGGGCAACCGCTCGGTGGATCTCAATGCCACGGTGGCGATGGATATGATTTGGTGTCCGCCCGGTACCTTTACCATGGGCAGCCCGACCACCGAATCGGGTCGGGGAACCGACGAAACCGAACATAATGTCACCCTCACCAAAGGGTTTTACCTCGGTAGGTACGAGGTGACCCAGGCCCAGTATGAAGCGGTGATGACGGGCAATAGCGATGGGTTGAGTGCTACGCCGAGCAACTGGCCGAATAACCCGAATCGTCCGGTGGAAAAAGTCAGTTGGGCGGATGCCCAAATTTTCCTTACCCGTTTGAATGCTCAGCAATCGGCGAACATTCCCGCCGGTTGGGCTTATGTGTTACCCACCGAGTCGCAATGGGAATATGCCTGCAGGGGGGGCACGACGACGGCCTACTCGTGGGGGGATTCGATTACGGCAAGCAACGCGAATTACTCGAGCAGCGGACTGAACCAGACCCGTGATGTGGGCTACTATGTGGCCAACTCATGGGGCTTTTTTGATATGCATGGAAATGTGTGGGAGTGGACCGCAGACTGGTATAACACGACTTATCCCAGCGGTAACCCGGTGGTGGATCCTACCGGACCGGCTTCTGGTTCGCTTCGGCTCTTTCGAGGGGGGTCCTGGATCAACAACGATTCGGATCTTCGTTCTGCCAAGCGCTTCGACTACACCCCAAGTACCCGCTACAGCAATGTGGGCTTCCGTATCGCTTTTCAAAAAAGCCAGTGAAGGAAGAGTGAAAAGTGAAGGGTAAAGAGTGAAAAGAAAGCTCTGATCGTTCCTTACCCCCATTTCTTGTCATCGCGAGGGCGAAGCCCGTGGCGATCCAATGGCCCTTACCAACCGAACCACACTTCCGCCACATCCACTCTTGTCATCGCGAGCCCCTTGCGGGTGTGGCGATCCACCAGCCCTCAATAACTGAACAGACAACCCAGTCCGCATCCTCCGAGACACGATGGATTATCGCGTCGTCCATCCTGTCCTCCTCGCAATGACAAAGAGTGTGTTGTCATCGCTAGCCCCTCGCGTCCATGGCGATCCACTGTGATCCAATAACCGAACAGACAACCCCGCACGCATTCCCCGAGACCCGATAGATTGCCGCGTCACTCGCTCCGCTCCCTCCTCGCAATGACAAAGTAAGTTTTCATGATCTTATTTCCCAAAGCACTTGCAGATAATTGATAATTGATTATCATTAGTTGGATGTTATTTTCTCGCTCGACCAAGATCTTTTTTAACGCCTTTTTTTCACTACTTGTTCTGGGGATCATTTATGCTGAAAAGAATCAGCTCGAGCCGATGGAAGTTTCCGCTCTTCGTCTGGTGACTCCTGACAAAAACTTGCCTGCCCGGATCCAAGTGATTGATCAGGCAAGGATTGAACAGTCCGGTGCCACGGATATAGTCGGGTTATTGCGTAAGGAAGCGAACTTGCAGGTTCGATCTACATCCGGGAACTCGGCAAGATCCACGATCTCAATGGGTGGATTTGGAGAGAATGGGCAGCTTAGAACGCTGGTTCTTTTGGATGGTCATCGGCTGAACGCCATCGATATGTCTGCAATCAACTGGTATTCGATACCTTTGGCACTGGTTGAGTCGATCGAGGTGATTCGTGGCGGGCAGTCAGCAACTTATGGCAACCATGCGGTTGGTGGGATAATCAAGATTAACACAAAATTACCCAAGGTTGAGCCTACAGCTTCTATTGAAGCAAATGCTGGAAGCTTTGATTCTTTTAGTGCTAGAGGTGCCTACTCGCAAAGGATTGGAGAAATCGGATTAACCATTTTTGGGGACAGGGTGGAATCGGATGGATATCGGGTGAATGGAGATCATCAGACCGAAGCGGGCGGATTAAGACTGGACTGGGGAGGCGAATCAGATTGGAGGGGGTATTTATCCTGGGGTTTGTCGGATAGCGAATTTGGCCTTCCGGGATCATTAAATGCTTCCCAGCTACTGGTCGACCGGCGTCAAACAACATCTCCTAATGACCGTGTGGAGGAAAGATCTTCCCATGGGCGCGCTGGTTTGAGTTACGAAATCAATGAAAACTGGAGCTTTGAAAATAGATTAGGGTACCAAGATCGTGATGTAGGGACTGACATGCCAAGTATGTTTTATCTTGCTGACACGAATTACGAAACTTTTAGCTACAGCCCGGCCTTGCACTTCAACTCCAAAAAAGTCGACTTGGTTTTTGGCCTTGATTTTTCCAAAGACGAATTGGATGCCAAGACAAATTACGGAGACTCATCTTTTAAGAGGACTATTTCAGCTTTCTACAGTTTGGTAGGAATACCAATTTCTGATCTTTGGAAATTCAATGGCAACCTAAGAGTCGAAAAGGCAGAAAATTCTGGATTGGATTCCGGTACTCAGTTGAATCAAGTTAATAAGGATGAATGGGCTGGAGGTTTGGGTCTAATTCGTGATTTTGGTTCTGAAAATCGAATCTATGGTACAATCCGCCGTTTTTACCGACACGCTGCAACGGATGAATATGCTTACTCAATCAAAAAAGACCTAGAACCAGAAAACGGGTATGAAGTAGAACTTGGAACGGATTTGGCGGTCAATCAAATTTATCTAGGCGGTCGAATATTTCGACAATGGATGGAGGATGAAATTGTTTACGATCCACTTGTACCCGCAAGCCCTCCTGCACGTCCATTTGCTGGTTCCAATATAAATTTACCTAAAAATCGTCGTGTAGGTTTGGATCTTTCTGTAAATTGGAAGATATCAAAATCGATTCGTTCAGGTTTAAGCTATGAATATGTTAAAGCCACTTTCGAAGATGGGACTTATTCAGGGGGAAACTATGCAGGATCAAGAGTACCCTTGGTTCCAGAAGGCTTACTCAGGCTGTTTGCAGATTTGAGTCCGGTTGATGCATTATTATTGAATTTTGGAGGATCGTATGTGGGCGAAAGTTACCGCGGAAGTGATTTTTCAAACAGTGAGGATAAACTGGGAGATTATTGGGTATTTGATCTCGGGATAAATTATCAATTGTCGGAAAATACTACTCTTTTTGTTGGCGTTGAAAATTTGTTGAATGAAGAATATTTTTCAACCGCTTATGTTTCTGCGTTTAGTCCGACTGCATTTTATCCAGGCGAGGGAAGGAAAGCGACCCTTGGTCTACGCTATTCTTTCTAAGATTGTTCTACTCACATTCGGGACAGGTTCCGTATAGCATAACTTCAAAGCCCTGGACTTTAAACCCCTTGGGTGCTTTGGCAGGAGGAGAATCTTCTGTGGTATCTTCCAAAGCGTATAATTTATTACAGGCACGGCAGGAAAAATGAACCTTATCCAGCCCGTCCGCCCATTCGTACCGGGGGGGTTGCCCGGGGTAGTCCACGCCCACCACCTGATGGCTTTCACTGAGGATTCGTAAGTGGCGATAGGTGGTGGCGATGCCAAGTCGGGGCATCTTTTTCACAGCTAATTGATGAATCTCAAAAGGAGTGAGGGGGCGATCGGCCGACTTGATCGAAGATAAGATGACTTTTCCTTGTTTGGTATTTCTTTTCACTCCTTGGACTCAGGGATGGGAATTTGGGGAAGTTTACCCACTTTTAAAGTATTCAATGTTTTCTTTTTGAGGGCTTGTACCTCGGCTTTAACTTCCGCATATACTTTTTTTTCCATCCGTTCAGTAAAGAGGATACCATCTAAATGATCGGCCTCGTGTTGAATACACCGGGCGAGTAAGCCGTCGCATTCCAACTCATGCCGAACACCGTCGAGGTCCTGGTAACGAACCAGGATACGTTCGGGGCGGACGACATCCCCGCGAATTTCCGGAAACGAAAGACAGCCTTCCTCGTAATAATATTCGTCAGAGGGTAGGGGAGTTATCTCAGGATTTGCGAGGGATAGGGGCATAAGGAGGGAGGGCGACAGGGCCTTACCGTCAACAATGCAGGCCATCGGATATTCCGGATGATCCGGGACATCAACGACACAGAAACGGAGGGCTTTTCCCACCTGCTGGGCCGCCAGTCCGATTCCCTCCACCTGATGCATGGCTTCAAGCATATCTTTGGAAAGTTGGGATAATTCGGCGTCGAAAGACTCAACAGTGCTTCCCTTTTGATGTAGAATACTCTCTCCGTATTGGGTGATGCGCAGGGTCATGAAAAAGGAAAAAATCTAGTGTTGGCTGAGGATGTAAAATTGTGGCAAAGAATTTGCCTTGTTTGCGAATATGACAACTTGTGAACAAATTGCAATTGCCTCATTGGCATGTGTGGGGAATAATGATCAAGAATTTTGAGTAAGCTAGAACCAGATAACAAGAAAAATCTAGAAAGTGTCGTTTCCTTGCCTCTCTTTGTAGTGTTAGGAATACTCGGTTTTGGTTCCCCGGTTTTTTTCTCCGCGGTATCAGAAATCTCTCTCGAGGATGTTGGAGTAGGGACCAAAACTCTTGATGAGGAAATGGTCCAACAACTACGCCAAAATAATTTGGGACCGGCAGAGATGCTTTTGCCCCTGACTTCCGTGGAAAAGCGTGAGGCATATGCTACCACCATTTCCGAAAAAACCTCACCTGAACTGGAAATTTCCGGAGGAGGTAGCATCTTCGATCAGCAAGTTTTTACGGAATACTTTGGAGGAATTGATAAATTTAACCGAGACCGTAAGCGATATGATGCCTTCATGGTCTACAACCGGGCCACGGTTCAGGGGACTCTTGAAAAACGATTAGCTTCGGAAAGTGCCAACACCAATGTCCGGGCACTCTTACAGGCAATCCCGAAGGAAGGACGACCCGGGAATTTTTGGAACCGGCTCCTTGCGGAACCATTGGTTTCCGCTTTTCCTGGAGTGAAAATGGCAAAGTTGGAAGGTTTTCCTTTTTTTCCTGATCGCAAGATTATTTTGTCAGTCGGATTGCAAAGTACGGGGGAGATTGATTCCAATAAATCCGAGGCTGAAATTCGCGATCTTTGCATGGCTAACGCCCGTGAATCTATAGCTAACTATCAAAAAGGAGCGACTTGGTTTTCAGTCACAAAAAATAAAACCAGTTCTGATGTTAAAAAATTAGATGGTAATCAAACCATGCCTCCGGCTGATTTTCAGGATCTATCTGATAGACTAAGTCTATTAAAAGTCGGGCGTACCAATACCGGTGCCTACGCTGTAATCATCGGTGGTATAATGAATCAGGAGGGTAAACTTGAAAGCCATGGGCGTTGGTTACCTTACCCCATCCTCGTACCAATGATGGTGGGTACCGCCATGTGTATGGAAAATGGGTACTATTCCGATGAAGCCAGTTTTGAAATTGGTAAACTTGCCCAGCAGACATTGTTGGGAAATTTAGAGGCAAAGGAAAAAATCCGTGCCTTTTTTTGGGCGGCTCATCAACTTGCCCGGAAAATGAACCTGATGCAGATGGCAGAGCTTACCAAAAGCTGTCCAGATTTGCGGGGTGTTTTTGATTTGGCCGCCATGGTACGGATGAGGAACCGGCCTCTTTCGGTTTCCATTGGAGAGATTAAGCAATTGCGCAGGGAAATTAATTTTCTTCCTCTTGCTGAGCGAGTGGAAGCTCGTAAGGAGCTGGGCAAGCTGGAGCAGCAGGGAGAAATAATCCGTAAGGATTTTGAAAAGGAACTAAAGATAATATACGCGGCCACCCTGCTCAGTGGAGATCCCTCCGGTGTTCATCGTTTCATTGAATCCTATCCGGTCTACAAAAAAGACGGAGATAAGGAAGCCGCGATTGCGGCACTGAAAGATTTGCGAACGGTAATGTTTCATGGTCAGGGGGCCTTGTTGCACCTGCTTGATCAAAATAAACCCATCCATGAAGATGGGGTGCTGGAGAGTGCCGTATCTCCTTTTTTTCCGATTGTTGGCGGATTTTTTTTAACTTATCTCTCACATGGAAATTGGGATCTGGCCATATTTTGTAAGATTGTTTTTATGATAAGTAGCTTCTTTTTCCTGCTCCTTTTTCTCTCCAAGGTACTTCCCCGTCCAAGTTATCTACGGGGAGAAAGCCATTTTTTTCTCAGATGGAGCAGGCGTCTTTCCGTCTCAATCGTTTGGGGATTACTTTCAATTTTGGCACTCGAGCCGACGCTTTTGCAAACACCACGTGGACAAGTTTCCGTGGCCGGATTTGATTTTGCGCTTGCGAATCTGCTCGCCTACGCCAATGAGGGTTCTATGGCGGATCAAAACCTAACTGTTGTCACGGCTATCATTGCAGGAGTTTTTCTTCTGATTCAGGTAGCCATTTTTATGATATGTCTTTCCCGAGTCTCACAGGTGAAAAACGAAGAACTGAAACCTAGTCTCAAATTAAACCTACTCGACAATGAGGAAAATTTGTTTGATCTGGGTTTGTACATCGGGCTTGGGGGAACCGTACTTTCCCTTATTCTTCTACTCGTGCTCGATGTAAAACAGGATGCTCTGATTGGAGCTTACACCTCCACTTTATTCGGAATTCTTTTCGTAGCCGCACTTAAAATATTCGTGGTTCGACCCTACCGCAATCACTTGCTTGTGAAGCAAGCGGAAGAGTAGTGGTATGAATCGAAGTTTGTTGCTGGTTGTTTGCGACTTTTTGTTGCTGAGTATTCTTGCTCTAGCCCGTTTTGATGTGCCAGAGGGTGCAACCATTGCCCAGGATGATCAAAAAGTGGTTTCCAAGGAAGTTATCGAGAGAATTTCAGATGGGGAGAGTTATGATGATGTCGTGGCTGAGTTGGAGGCAACCAACGAGACATTATTGGAAAACCTGAGCAGTGATAAAGATGCTTTGGTACGCCAGAAAGAAGAATTGGAAGAGCAAATTCTTCAACGACAAAAAGAATTGGAAGCTAAAGAAGAGGAAATTGCCAGCCGGGATGAAGTAATTGCAGGAAATCAAGCCGCCATTGCTAGGGCCAAAAAAGATGCGGCCGAACTCACAAGACAGCGCGAAGAGATTGCCAAAAAGAGAGAGGCGTTATTGCAAAGCAATGCGGCATCCAAAAAAGAACTCGAGCTTTTGGCCAAAAACTTGGAAGAAGCAAAAAAGAAACAGGAAGAATTATCTGCTCTCAGGGAAAGAAAGGAAAAAGAAGCTCAATCCATGCGCATCGAACTAGCAGCAACGCTGGAAAAAGCAAAAGCGGAGGAAAAAGCCGCGGAGGAAGCCAAGGCCCTCTTAATGGACGAAAAAAAGCGATCTCAGGCACTGGTTGCCTCCACTGCCATGATCGATCAGAAAATTGAGAATCTTAATCAGGGTCTTCAAGGGGTTGGCAATGATCTTCGAGTGGTTGGGGAGGGATTGGCCGGGGTTGGAGACAAGATTACCACGGTTACCAGGGAAGTAAGCAGCGTAAAGGAGGATGTCTCCAAAGTGGGCGAGGAAGTTTCCGGAGTCAAGGCGACCGTGGCCGAGGTTAGTAATGAAGTTTCCGGTGTTGGTTCAAAAATGGAGAATATTCAAAAAGAGGTAGAGGAAACTGCCGCAGTGCAAAAGGAAAACTTTGAAAAACTTAACGAAAGACAGAAGCAATCGCTCAATGAAATCTTCACCAAGTACGAAGAAAACAAGGTGGAGCTTGCCCTCGACTTTAAATACAAAGGTGGGTTTTTGGGTATGGAAAAGTCGGAAAAATTTACCATGGATTCCATTATCCTGGCAGACGGATCCTTTGTTTACACTCTGGTCCATGCCAAGGACAGCCCTTTCCGACTTCAACCAAGACCCAGAAGTCTAATTTCGGTGAAAGGTCAAATCACCGGCAAAAAATTAAATTCTCCAATTCCGATCAGAGAAATCGCCTTTATGGATGATCCCCGTATTATCATTATACCTCTTTATGTAGACCCAGTGAAGCTAGCCAAGACTACGGATCTTGAAATTTTCTCCGCTCCCCAAAATCCTTATCTTTTTTCGGAGGCGGTGGTGGTCGACTCCAAGGAAGGGCGTTTTGGGCAGACCAATTTCGTTCGTGATGAGAAGGACGCCCGTTATATCAAGGTTGAACACACTAGTTTTGCCTTTTTGACCGGTAAGTTTGATCCTGCTAAGAGTGATTTGGTTTTTTCCCAAAAAGGTGAATTATTGGGCATCATGGTAAACAACAACTATGCTTTTCATGTCAAAAACTTAGGCAGTCGCTTACATGCTGGATCTCGCACGGTTTTGGACAACGCTTTCGAGGCAGAAAAGACAAATTCACTGCTTGCCTCCTTGGGAAAGAAATTATTTGGCTTACAGAATAAGTTTCGATAGAAGAGAATATTCTTTTTCTTCTTCAGTTTGAGTAATTCCTCCAGTAGACAAGACAATAAGACTGTAGCTCCCTCGCGGGATAATGACAGTCTGTCCCACGGTTGGCTCTACAAAGTAATTAAGGACCGGGGAATTTTTTCAAATTTTCTATCCTTTCCTCAGGACAAAGCCTCTTGGTTTGTCACGGTTCTTCTGATTGTGGTCGCCTATTACCTCAGTTTTTGGGTGCGTTTGGAATGGATTGATTTTGCTCAGGCCCATTACGAGAACGAAGCAGGTGAAGTTGTCTATTTTCACCCAGAGATGGTCAAGGATGGAGTTGCCCTGCCCAACACCCATGACAGTTTTTATTTTGGGAGTATTTTACAGAAAGCTCACCTGGGAATGCACCCGAACAACAATCTTATTCCGAGTGCACTCACCAGTGGAATGATCACCATGCTGCCCTATTGGATCCTGAAGTTATTTCCTAACTTAACTATTGAAATGCTTCTTTTATGGATTCCGGTTTATGTGGCTGGAATCGTATGTGTCCCGCTTGTATTGATTGGTCGATTATATGGAAGTCATGCCTGGGGTTTTCTTGCGGCATGTCTTGCGGGCATCACTCATAGTTATTACAACCGAACTTTGGCTGGTTACTATGATACCGACATGTTTTCGATTACCATTCCCGCCTTTGCCCTCTATTTTTTACTTTCAGCTAGTCGTCGTAAATCCTTAAACTACGCCCTGGCAGCCGCCATTACCCTTTATCTTTACCGCTTCTTTTACGCATCGGGACAGGCCATTACCGGAGCCCTGGCGGTTTCTTTTATTGGATATTCATTGGGGTTGGTCATTCTTGAATATCTTTTTGTGCAGAATCGGAATTTTAAAAAGACTTTTTCTAGTAATAATTCTGTATTTGTATTCAAGGCAATGTTCCTGATTGCTTTTGCCGCCTATGCGGAGGCCTGGTCATATGGAATTGCCATCGAAAACAGTCCGGGAAAGTTTTTTCTAGGATTACTTCTATTACCGGTAATCCGAACCTTGCTCAGTTTCCTAAAGATAAAATCTACCGAAAAGGTTTCGTTGAAGGAAGAAACAAACGGTTCATTTCCTGTGTCTAGGGGCAACATTTCAAGTAAGTTCACAAAGAATATAACTTGGCCGTCGATCAAGATTTCATTTCTTGTCCTGCCTATTTTCAGCCTGTTATTTGCGGTTTTTGCTTTATCTTCCGGTGATATTAGGGGAAAGATTTTCGCCAAACTGGACCGGTATGTTTCTGCGGGCAAGGGTGTCGCCCTGCAATCCCAAAACAAAGAAAAAGGATATAGTTTGAGCTATTTGGATGTATTCTCAACCGTCCGCGAAGCCAGTGGTATTCCAAAAGATGTGGTTCGAAACCGGATCCTCGCAGATAGCCCTTCCTGTTCCTGCCCTCGTTGCCTGCCCGCTCAGGAAAAAGAAGATGCAATTATCATACCCACCGCCATTTTTGGATTGTTCGGGGTTTTTCTTCTGATCCTCAGGTATTGGGAATTCTGTATGGCCGTGCCCTTCCTCGCGATTGCTTATTATTGTTTCGAGGGAGCCGTCGGCCTACGGTTCACGGTACATGTGGGGAATATTGCCTCCCTCGGGGTAGTTTTCTTAATCCTTTGCGTTTTGAGTTTTGGGCTCAGAAAGATTTTGGCGAAAGAGAAAGGGACTCCTTGGGTTATGGCGGGCAAAACTTCGTGGGCAGTCTGGGTTTTAGCTGCAGGTATGGTTATCTTTTTACTTCGCCCCAATATTCAACATGCCCAAAATTATCACTCTCATGTGGTTTACCCGACAAAGACGATTGAGGTGCTGAATAAATTGAATGAGGTTTCTCAACCGGATGATTTTATCGTTACATGGTGGGACTACGGCTCGGGTTGTTGGTTTTATGGCGGAGCCCGCACTTTTACCTCACCTGCACACCAGACTTTTGATAATTATTTAACTTCAGAAATTTTGCGTTCCAATAGCCCAACCAAAGCAGTTAATCTTGCACGGCTTAAAACCGAGACCTATGTAGGGATTAAAGATAAATTCAAAGCAGGGGAACCTACTTATGGGACCGCCGTGCAGGCTATCTTTAAAGATGGTAAGCCTGATTTAGCCTTTTATCAGGGGGTACTTCATGATTTGGAGAAAGGGATCTATCCTCTACCTCCGAAAACGAGGGATATTTTTATGTTTTTACCCTATGAAATTTTAAGAATTTTTCCCACGATCCTTAGCTTTAGTTCACGCAACCTTTATTTTTCAGACGGGCAGGCTGCACAAAGCGGTGCATCACGAGAACCCCCGATGAAAATTCTCAGAAATGGCAGGAGGGAAGGTTTCGCTTTTAAATTTGACGAAGGTTTCCGTTTTGACCAGCAGGGCAATCTGCGACTCGAGGCAGATCAATCGGGAATTGTGCCTTATGGCCAACTTTGGAGCACCTCGGGTGATGCAGGTGAGGCGGCGAGAATTATTCGCTCTATTTCCGTAGACGGTTTCCAGATCATCTCCAAACCTGATCCTCGTTCAAGTCGTGCTCTTTTGTATATTGAAAAAACTAAAGATTTGATAATTTTATCTTCCGTTGCCCTAAATTCTACATTTGCTAAACGATTTCTCTTGGATAACTTCGACGAGCAAGTCTTTCATCATCCCATCTTTGAGAAGGGAGTCAATCCGGTCAGGCAACCTTTTATGACCCAAGCTGACTGGGTCTCGAGCCTGCCAAATGGAGTTTCTTTAAACATGAGGAGCGGATACAGGATTGATGCCAACCTTCAGACTTTTAAAGCTACTGTACCTGGAGTTAAAGATCCGGTACCCTTTGCTTTCCATCGGCGTATGCACAAAGAAGAGACTGGGCAGTTGATAAAAATTCCCACCCAGCAAAAAGAAACTCCTCAATTTCATCTCATTCAGACGAATTTGCCCATCTTTGCCGGCGGACGCTCCTACACGGTTCCATCCGGTGGTCAAAGTGTTTCTCAAATTGCCGTATCGAATGGCTTACCTTCTGATATGCTCGCTCAACATATGAACAAAGACCCCGATTATTCCCTTGAGGCAGGAGAGGTGGTGGAGATACCTGCACGGGGATATAAAAAGTCCCAGGCATGGTTTTTTATGGATCAGGAAGTCTTTGATAGTGTGCTAGTTCAGGGGTATTTAATGGAAGAACTGCCACCTGAATTATTTCAAAAAGTTTACTCGACACCGTGGGGTAAAGTATACAAAATTGTAAAATAATTCATAAGTATATGTATTTTTTGTAGACAAGATGCTAAATACCAATTGAATACTTTTTCTATACTTTAATGAACATTATAAATGTTATGAAAGCTTTACTCTTATATCCTCTGTTTTTTTTAAGTTCATTTCTCTTTTCGCAACAGACAGAAATCCTTGAATCCAAGGGTGCCATTATTATTGCCGCCCTGGAAGGTCAGGTCACTGTAGTCAACAATGCCAGCCAAGAGCCCTTGCCCGCAAGTCAGGTCAAAGCTGGAGGGCTTATATTTGATGGTCATACTATTCAAACCGGCCCTGCATCAAAAGTCATTTTATTACTATCCAATGGCACCGTTTCCACCATAAAATCTGACACCAGCCTCAACATCAAAAAATTTACCCAAACAAAATTTGATACCAAGGGAAAAACGCTTTCCAAAATGAGTGAAGAACCTAGTTCGTCCCAAACTGTTCTAGATTTACAGCTCGGAGATATGGTATTGGATGTTAAAAAATTAGACAAGCAATCAAGCTTCAATATCGAATCTCCCGTAGGTACAGCCGGTATTCGGGGAACTATTCCATACTTACAAGTATTAGAAACGAAAGAAGGCGGTTTTAATCAAACTACTTCAATGTTGGAGGGCGAGTTGGCCTTTACACCCAAGGGCTCTGACAAACCAATTCTTCTTGGACCCGGGGATAGCCTTTCTTTAGGAATTCTCCCAAATGGAGTTATGATGCCACCTACTTTTAAGACTGTTTCCATGGATATGATGAATTCCATAAAGTCAGATATTACAAAATCTGCGGGCGCGACTGGAGTCACATCAGAGGATTCTCCATCACCCACTAAACAAAGAAGGGCTGGAGAGGTGGATGCAACCGATGACGCTGATCAGCAGGAGCAAAAAAATGATGCTGACCCTGGAAGAGCTGCTAGATCGTCTGGTGCTGATAACAATGGATCTGCTACGAAAGGAGCTTTGGTGGACGGGGGATTGATCACAGATGCTGCTGACGACAAGGCTATTGTGGCAGTCGAGGCAATCGATGCAGCCGGTGAAATGTATGTAAGTAAGAAAGCTGAGCCAATTTCCAACAGTAATGGTGCACAAAGATTCCGAAGAAACAGCACTCCTGAAAAAAATGAAAATGAGTTTCTTGCCGACCTGACCTCCAACTTTACTGATGTTGTGGATGTAACTGCTGAAGCGGAGTCAATTGGCATTGATAAATCATCCATGTTTAACAGTCTTCTTGAAAATGCGGAAAATTCTGGAGCCGTTAAGGAAGTGGTATCTGTTGCCGCTGAGATTGGTGCTAAGGACAAATCAAGCCTCGAATCCGTTTTCACGAATGTAGATCAGGCTGATGCAGTGAAAGAAGTAGTTTCAGTCGCAGCAGACTTAGGAGCCCAAGATAAGGACAATCTTGGTGCAGTCTTTAAAAACGCGGAC
>CACMQL010000028.1 GCA_902615835.1 uncultured Verrucomicrobiota bacterium | reverse complement strand
CGCCAACGACCAAAATACCCCGCCAAAATGAACCAGGGCTTTGTTTAAGATCACAACCACCACCGCAATCAGGCAAGCCAGGGTCAGTCCTCCTCCAAAACAGGCAACAAACCCGAGGAACTTTTTTTGGCGATCCGTAAGAATCGACTCGCTTGCAGTTTTTTCGCTCATTACTTGAATGGTTTAGTTTGCTTGAGTATCTAAATTAACCAATATCCAGTAAATCTTTCAGCGATTCAATTGCCAAGGTCAAACGATTCTGCAGAGACACTACGCTTCCTTTATCATGCATCACTTTCCAGCTCTTCCTAAATTTCTAATCTCTGCGTTGACTCCGATCCTCTTTTTTTCCGCCAAAATTTCAGCCAAGGATGTCACGCTTAACCAAGAAGTACAACAAGTATACAAGGCGATTGTACGAATCGCAGTTGTCTCTGAAAGCGGATCCGGTGGTCGAATGAAAAAATCAAGATCCACCGGAAGTGGTGTAATCATTCGCAAAGATGGACTGGTGGTGACCAACCATCATGTGGCCGGAAAGGCCACCCGTCTTACCTGCCGCCTCCATGATGGTGAGGAAGTGATGGCCGATCTTTTGGGTGCCGATGCCATGACTGACCTAGCGGTGCTCAAACTCAGAAGTAAGGAATTACCCGCCGAATCGAAACCTCTAACCGTGGCCACTTTTGCTAATTCTGATCTGGTTAAAGTCGGGGATGTCTGCTTTGCCATGGGTAGCCCGGCTGGGCTCACTCAATCGGTTACCCGGGGCATAATTTCCAACCTGGCCATGATTTCTCCCAACGCGGGAAGCTTCCGCCTGGATGGTGAAAATGTGGGGGAACTGGTCAGGTGGCTGGGCCATGATGCGGTGATTTTTCCTGGTAATAGCGGCGGGCCCCTCGTTGATCAAAACGGGGGAATTATCGGCATCAATGAAGTGGGCATTGGTAGCCTGGGAGGAGCAATCCCGGCAAACCTTGCCAAAAGAGTCTCCCTGGAGTTGGCCGAAAAAGGATATGTCTCGCGTGCATGGACGGGTCTGGAATGCCAGCCTAATCTTGATCCTGAGCGAAATGGTCTTCTGGTTTCCGGAGTAATTATGGAATCTCCGGCCCATCAGGCGGGAATCCTTCCGGGTGATCTGATCACCCACTTCGCCGGTCAAAAAGTGAATGCCCGGATTCCCGAAGATTTGCCCCTTTTCAATCAAATCGCCTATGGTATTGGCATTGGAAAAAAGATTCAAGTTAAAGGAATCAGGGAAGGAAAAACAAAAAAATGGAATTTGATGACATCTCCACGGGAATCCGCTTTTTCCAAGGAAAAGGAATTAAAGAGCTGGGGATTGACTGTGCGAAATTTCACCCTCATGTCATCCCTTGAAGCTCGAAGAAACAACAAAAAAGGAGCCCAGGTGCATTCCGTCGGACGTGGCGGACCTTCTTACAGTGCCAAGCCAGCCCTGCTCCCAGGAGATGTGATCACGGGTGTGAATGACCATGAAATCAACCAAAGTAAGGACCTAATAGAGGTATCCCGAAAAATTTCACGGGGTAAAGATCAACCAATACCGGTGCTTGTCAGTTTCGAACGCGGCCTGGCCAAACTTTTAACCGTGATTAAAATCGGTCCCGAAACCGAGGAGAATCAACCATTGGAAGCGTGGAAGCCTTGGGTTGGGGTTTCCACTCAGGTACTCACCCGCGAACTTTCCGAAGCACTTGGATTGACCCGCAACACCCGGGGAATTCGGATCGCCCAGGTTTTTCCCGAAACTCCAGCTGAGAAAGACGGCCTGAAGGCAGGTGATCTTTTATTCAGAATTGATGGGCAGATTATCATGGCTCATCGACCCGAAGATGCCGAAGTTTTTGGTAATATGATTAAGGAATACCGCACCGATGCGACCATCCGTCTTCAGGGACTCAGGGATGGAGCTCCCATGGATCTTAATTTAACTTTGGAAAAACGTCCTCCCCCTTCCAATGAACTCCCGAAAGTGAAGGAGAAGACCTTTGAATTCACGGTGAGGGAACTATCCTTTGCCGACCGGGTGAATGCACGGGTGGATCAAGAGCATCCGGGACTTATGGTGGAAAATGTGGAACCGGCGGGTTGGGCATCCCTTGCAGGATTACGACAGGGGGACCTGCTGCTCGAAATCGACGGGGAAACTCAACTTTCCATCGAGCAATTTCAAAACACCTTGCAAAAACTAATTAGTAGTCAATCCAAACAAGTGATTTTGTTTGTGAAAAGAGGCATCCATACTTTGTTTCTGGAACTCGAACCTGATTGGGACGAAAGTTAATCCTGTATCTTTTTTTTGGTTATGAAATTGTTAACCCTTTATTTTTTCCTCATTGCCCCAGTGGTCTATTCGGCTACCGCGGAAAAGGTCTGGAAGAACCTCCTTGATGAAAATGCTGACTGTGTGACCTGGGTATCAGTGACCATGCGAATAGAGGTAAGTGCCGGTGGACGAAGTATGCCCCCTCAAGAGCAAAAACTAGAAGCAATCGGTACGATTATCGCAGAGGATGGTCTTACGGTTTTGTCGCTCAGCACGGTCGATCCAAGGGCAAAAATTCTCGCACGTCTGAGGAATGGGTCTGCCTCCGTGCAGGTAAATTACACGGAAGTTCTGATTTTAATGAAGGATGGCTCCGAAATACCTGCTCAGATTCTGCTCAAGGACAATGATCTTGATCTGGCCTATGTCCTACCCATAACCGACGAAAAGTCATCCGAAGGAAGTAGTCCGAAAGCTTTTCCATTCGTCCCATCCAAGCAAGGTAATTTCAAGTCACCCGCTGTGCTCGATGGTGTGGTTTCGATGAGTAAGCTAGGAAGAAATCTTTACCGGCAATCAACCCTAAGGCGAGGCTGGGTGAATGCAGTTATAGAAAAACCGCGACAGTATTATGTGATCGAAAACACCAGTCCCGGTACTCCAGTATTTGATAAACAGGGTACTTGGCTGGGTGTGGTGGTCTACAAGATGGAAAGGGGTCAGCCTTCGGCAATTGTTACCCTGCCATCCAAAGATATTCTTGAAATTGCAGCACAGGTGAGAACCCGGATCCCCTGAGATTTCAATTGCGATTCCCTACCGCAAACGCTTACTATTCACAATATGAACCGCATCAAAATGAATCCAGATAAAGTAAGAAAAGCGTTCGTAACCTTATGGGTGCTTACCGTGCTTTTCTTTTTTGCCTGTTCCGAAAAAAAACTGGGACCTGAAGATGTGGAATATCGTAAGGATGAAAATGGTTCGCTTATCCTTTACGAAATCGATGCGGAAGAACCCTTTGGTCGGGATATGGAAGCCTTTGTCATTGGCTATCACCGCAACAGTAAAAAACATTTTCAAATTTCTTTTTTGAATGGTCTCAAGGATGGTCCGTTTTCCTTTTGGCAAGACAATGGACTTCTCGAAATTACCGGATCATATAAACAAGGTAAACGCCACGGCCTGTTTATTGGCTATGGTAAAATTGGTGAACTTGTCTATGAAAAAACCTACCGAATGGGGGAATTGGATGGAAATTTTTCTCTCTTCTATCCCGCATCGAACCACGATGTTTTTCGATACAAAAATAAATTACGGGAGGAGGGTATGGAAGCGGTGGATCTCATCACCAGAAGTCACCTTCGCTTGAAAACCCAATTCAAGGACGGCAACCCCAACGGCCCGTATCAAGCCTACCTTCATCCAAGGGGACAAAATTTAAAGTTGGATGATTTACTTAAGGAAGAAGGTACATTCAACGATCAAGGGTTGTTGTCAGAACAACAATTCAGGTATTTCCCGAGGACTGCAGGTTTGGCCGTGATCGTCCCTATTTTGGGTAGATTGGAAGAGATTTTTGAACCTAACCAAACAGGCTTTTCCAAGGCAATCGATGAAGCCGCCGACGAGATCGCTAAAATCCCCGCCTATCGTAACCCGGATAATATTCCTGCATATGTCTACACTCTTGACGAGAAAGGCAATGAGATTGTGCCGATCTGGTCGAGCCAAATTCAAAAATTCGCCGTTCGTAATATGGATGGATTTCTATTACCCGAGCGATTCGAACCGAAATATGAATATTTTGTCGGTAAAGCCAAGCCGGCGGCGGTAAAACTTGTGCAAGCTTTAGACCTCAGCGGTGATCCTAACTTGGCTTACTATGAGAAAAGAGGAGCCGCCGTGGAAGTCGTGGGTCTCAACTCCAAAAATATCATTGTCGACATTTTATGGAGCAGCCGTAGTGATGAGGAAGTGGTTCCTCTCGATGAGAGGATTAATGCCCGCCGCACCAAAATCCGACGTTCCTGGCGGCAAGGGATCGCCGGGCAGGCTGATTGGTTGTTACACGACGGGACTCAGCTTTCTTTACTGGCCACCGATCCACTCGCCCGATTTGGGATAGACCGCTAGTTCTTGCTTAGCTTTAACCCTTTAGGGGTTTGTGGAATCAAAAGGATTAGTGCTCGGAGGTATGTTCTCAAAGGGGTTGGTCGACGGGGGTACTTGATCGAAGGGATTAGAAGAGGGAATCTTCTGCTTAGGCACAGACTGTTCAAATGGATTTTGAGAAGACGGAGACGAATCGAATGGGTTGGTTGATTGCTCGAAGGGATTAACAGCATTACCACTTGGCTTAGTTGCATCGAAGGGATTTACGGAAGGAGGTGCGTCCACACTATCAAATGGATTTGTAGCCTGACTTGCGGGTGCGACGGTATCAAATGGGTTCAATTGTTTTTCCTGGATGATATCAAAAGGATTGATCGGCTTGGTCTCGAAAAGGTTTTTGTTTCCTCCCGGTGGTCCAAGCCAAGGGGGAATTTCCTCCAATTCATAAAAAGGCTTAAATGATATTTCCTCCCGGGTGACCAATTTTATTATGCGCGGGCGTAGGAGATAACTCCACTCAAAAAGGATAGGATTGGTGGGCTGATGTTCACGCAAAGGTTCGATAACTTTTTGATCGAATCCCCCGCCATTCTCAGGATAACCACCCACCCAAGGGAGATAAAAACGCCATGGGATTCTTTCATCAGTATTCTGGACATCAATCCATCGATCTCCGATCTCCAGCAAGTAACCTTCAAACATACCCTTCCCCTTTCCGGGACGGACTATTTCAATTTCCTCAACCCTAAGATGGCCATCCCAACTCCACTGCATGGTAACCCGGTTGCCAACAATCAATTCCTTGAAAAGAGTAAGATAAGCAGGGTCAAAGCCTCCTCCCCGCGTAGGACCCAGTCCGCGCCACGGGGCTAAGTATCTCTCCGTGTAGCCGTTGTCATCTTTGATCTCAATCCAAAACTCACCCTTCGCTACCAGAATCCCGGCGAGCTGACCCCTCTTGAGTAAAGGGCGGGAAAAACCTTCAGTGAAGGGAAGAAACAGGACTCCGAAAAGGAATAGGCTTAAAGTCTTAGGATTCACATCTTTCGAGACCCAGGGGATTCCCTTCCTTTAGCTCTTCAGGCAACCATTCATCTGGGAATCCCTGATAGCAGACCGGACGAGCAAAACGCAGGATTGCTCCAGTACCCACTGAAGTTGAACGCCCATCAGTGGTGGCAGGATAAGGACCACCATGGACCATGGATTCACATACCTCGACACCGGTGGGAAACTGGTTAAAAAGGATTCGTCCTGCAACCATCTCCAAATGATCAACCAGTCCCTGATCATTTTTCAGGTCGGCTTCCACCCCGAAGACCGAAGCCGTCAGCTGGCCTTCCATCGTACTTACGACTCGGATCAATTGAGTTAAATCATCATAGGCAACCAAGAGCGTGGAAGGTCCAAAAACCTCGTCCATCATCGCTGAATCGCCAAGAAATTCGTTGACCGAAGTACTGAGAACACAGGGTCCTGCCTTGCTACCCTCTCCCTCCACAGAATCACTGAAACGGTACTCCACTGTCACCCCTTCACAGCTGGTAAGTTTTTGAATGCCCTGGTTGTAAGAATCACAGATACCTTGATGAAGCATAACCCCGGCATCCATTTTTTTCATCTTTTCCACATAAGCGGTCTTTAGTTGTTCACCAAATTCGCCGGCAGGATGAAAGACAATCCCCGGGTTGGTGCAAAACTGTCCGACACCAAGGGTGGCTGATCCGGCTAACCCCGTTGAAAAACTATCAATGTCTTCGGGTCTCATTCCCGGTAGAACAAAAACCGGATTTACACTGCTCATCTCCGCAAAAACAGGAATCGGCTCCTCCCGGGCATTCGCAAGATCAAATAGAGCACGACCACCGGATCTGGACCCGGTGAACCCGGCGGCCTTAATTTTTTTATTTGTGACCAGGCTCTGTCCAACCGTTCTTCCCTCCCCGAAGAGGAGGGAAAAAGCTCCCTCAGGCCAATTACATTTCCTCATGGTGACAACCACTACATTTCCCACCAACAAGGCGGTACCGGGGTGAGCATGGTGAGCTTTAACAATCACCGGACATCCTGCTGCCCAGGCTGAGGCTGAATCACCACCAGCCACCGAGAATGCCAGAGGAAAATTACTGGCACAGAAAACCGCCACCGGTCCAATTGGGCGTAGCATCGCCCGCAAATCGGGCTTGGGTAAAGGTTTACGGTCAGGCTGGGCACGGTCGATTCTGGCATCGACCCAATGGCCAGCCTCCACCAGCCTGGCAAACATTCTTAATTGCCCGGAAGTTCTACCGGTTTCCGCACGAACCCGAGGTTCCGGCAAACCGGTTTCCGCAATCATAACAGAAACCAAGTCTTCCACAATGCCATCGACCCCATCGGCCAACTCATTGAGAAATTCGGCTTTTCTATTCCCGCTAAACTGAGCCATCTCAAAGACTGCATCGCTGGCTAAGCGGCAGGCTTCATCGACTTCTTCTTCGGATGCCATGGCATAATTAACATCAATTGAAGCATTCTTTGCAGGATTGACCGCCTTGAAGGTTTTGGCACTGGCATCGCCTCTCGAAAATCCAATGATAGAGCTTTCCATATTTCTGTATAAGTTTACGAGGTTATTGAACTCCCACAAAATTGATCAAGGTGCCAATGGATTCAATGGTAATCGACACTTTGTCTTTGGGTTTCAGGGTAAAATCAGTTCCAGGGACAATACCCGTACCCGTCATTAAAAAGACACCTCCTGGAAAAGAAGTTTCCCGAAAAAGAAAACAAACTAATTCTTCATGGGATCTTTTCATCTGCTCAAGTTGGGTTTCATCGGAAAAAACAACATCCAAGCCCCTCTCTATTTTAAGGGTGATACGGGTACTTTTAGCAAGCGGTTCTTCGGGCACATAGAGACAGGGTCCAAGACAGGCACATCCATCATAAGTTTTGGCCTGCGGAAGATACAATGGATTCTCACCCTCAATGCTGCGGGAGGATACATCATTTCCAATGGTATATCCCACAATTTTGGCATTGGAAGTGGCGAACAAGGTAAGCTCCGGCTCAGGAACATCCCAGGTTGAATCTTTACGAATCCTGAAATCTTTTCCCGGACCAACGGTCCGGGCAGGGGTTGTCTTAAAAAAAATCTCCGGCCGGTCCGCCACATACACACGACTGTAAAAATCACCTCCACCCGAATCTTTCGATTCTTCCATTCTGGCCAACCGACTTGAATAGTAAGTCACGCCCGCTGCCCAAATTTCCTGACTTCCCACGGGAGCAAGTAAACGACTGGGTTCCGGCTCAGTTTCGGATGGCTCGGCACTCTCCCATTGATTGACTAAAAAATCTCGCAGGTCATCCCGATTAACCAAATCATTCCACGAAGTGGTTATCGCCAAGTTACGAAAACTTTGATCCTTTTCCAAAATGAATCCATCCATCGTTCGGTAGATTTTCATAGATGAATCATTGGGGAATCGATTGATGATTTAAACGATAAAATAAGGAAAAATTAAATAATAAGAATCTTAGAATTGAGTGTTAAAAAGAGATTATCTGGTTTTAAGATCGGCAAGATTTGAAGATGATCTAGGTAAAAATATCAGATGATTTCTTATCCATAGTTCATTCCTTTCAATCGTGCTCTTTTTTGTTCTAGTTTGTTCAATCTCTTTTGCCGTAGTAGAAAACCCGGACTCAGGAAAATTCTCTCCCAGTTTGGGGAAATTTTCCTAGCTGGTTAGGGTAATTTCCACAAAATTTACTGCCTATCCATTTTTATTATGGGTTCAAGCATTCGAAAATGGGACATCCGAGAAACGGATTTTCCTCTTTTATTTTATCCGTGAATTTGGCGGAGTTCATTTTTTAACCTTCCTTCTTTTTTTTTGATGTTCATTTTCCCTGTTACCAACCAAGACAAGTGGTATTTTATTATACAGAAACGAGTCTTTGCCTATCAAACATCCGCCTCCCTTTTGTGGACTTGTCAAATAACCTGTTCAAGACCGACAACTCATTTAATTGCAGAGAATTGAATCCTGATCGACTTAATATGTACCAAACGGGGCGATAATTTACCACCCTTTCGCACATGTCGGAAATACCCTGTTGTTGAACACTGGTACCCCTAGGGTTGAGTATCTAGCTTCCGGGTTTGGTTATCGGAATACTTGCCAATTCCTCGGGTAACTCATCATCCGGGTAGGTGGGAAAAGTCATGGCAGCGAGACTCAAGAACGAAGTGCCAAAATCAGGGGCACCTCCACTGCGGTCAACTAGGACAGTCACCGCCACCGGCACCCCCCCAAGATCGCGCACAATCTGAAGGGCTTCTTCCACGCGTCCTCCACGCGTGACCACATCCTCAGTGATTACGACTTTTTCCCCTTCCTTAATTTTAAATCCTCTTCGCAAGGCTAGATATCCCTCCTGTTTTTCCAGGAAAATATACCGTTTATCCGCCTGTCTGGCGATTTCCTGACCAATCACCAGACCTCCCATGGCCGGAGCCACCACCGTTTCAAAATCTAATCCCGCAAGTTTTGACAGGGTTAATTCCGCCAGGCGCGTAACCGCAGACATATTCTGGCAAACCTGAGCACATTGGAAAAAATGACCGCTGTGCAAGCCGGAGCGAAGGACAAAATGCCCCCTGAGCAAGGCACCGGTTTTCTCAAAAAGGGTAAGAACTTCATCTTCAATTGATTCCATCCAGACAAATGAAAGAGGATGTCCTCCTTTGCCAAGCCTGATTTATTCGCAAACTAGCAAAAGGGGGAAATCAAGGTTCCTCCATCCGTTCGAACAATTCACGGATGGCTTCAGTCTCCTCGGCATGCTCCAGATCCCATTTGGCAATCGCATCCTGATTTTGCCGGTATTTTCGGACTCCAAGACCAATCACAATCAAGGCAAAAATTGCAAAAAGTAGATTGGGTATGGTGAGCTTTCCTTTCATTTTAACTTTGGGTCCATCTGTCCATAGACCAGTGGTTTCCAATCTTGGGGAAGTTTTCCCTCAGGGCGCACGCCTTTTGAACCTTTGGGAATCTTACAATCTTTTGCGGTGAGCAGAGGTAAATGATCCGGCAGGTGCTTGATTCGCATCTCCTTGTACTCAATCGTCATCGCCGGTCCCACATGGACTTGCATAGCTAGGACTCCTTCCATCGCTCGCCCTTTCTCGTCCAGATCAATCAGATCTGCGGTGGAATTTCCGTTGATCCAGTGGCGGTGACGGTTTGCCTCGACCAGCACCCGATACTCATGCCATTGCCCGGGTGCAAATTTCTGGACCGGGAAATTACCGATAACCCAAGGCTGTCCGTCGGTATTCACGATTACTTTTTCTCCCGTACGAGAAAGCATGCGGCGCCCTTTCTCTTCATATAACATACCATTAAATTGGGCCGTGTTGGCCACCACATTGCATTGGTAGCCCGTGACCACATCAAGACCGAGATCCGGACGGGAGGTTCCCCGGTAGAGAATCCCGCTGTTTCCACCGGCCGTGAGCCGTACTTGTACTCGCAGATCAAAATTCCGTATGGTTGCCACCTTCCAAGCCACAAACCGATTCATCTTTAGCGTGCCATCGGTTTTGCCGATCAGCACGCCATCTTTTTTTGACCAGTATTTGGGATCTCCCACCCAATTTCTCATTCGGTTCCCAGGAGTTATCAAATTAGAAAATCCATCAGAACCCGGCCGATTAGCCACCTTTGCAGCAGACTCGGGGTGAGGAGTGGTGGATAGGGTAAGTTCCCCACTCATCGGAGCAAGAGGGCCACCCAACTCGGCCACCTTTTGGTCAGTCAGGCGGCGAAGTTCCTTTACCTTTTTTTGGAATTGGGGGTTCCCGGCAAGGTTGGTCAGTTCATCCGGGTCGTTTTGCAGATCGTGCAGGAACTCGTAATTTTCTTCATCCACATAGCGGACATATTTAAAATATTTACCCCTGATCCCCTCGAAGGCAGGGATACGATGACGCACTGCAAAATGTTCATGAAATGTATATTTCCTCCATTCGCTCACCTTTTGGCCCGAAGTTAATTGGTCGATGGATCTCCCCTGATATCTTTTCGGAATATCCACTCCCGCCCAGGCCAGAAAAGTGGAGGGAAGATCGAGGTTGAGTACCGATTCATTCCTTACCTGCCCGCGGGCTTTTCCTTTTACTCTTGGATCATAGACAACCATGGGCACACGCAGGGATTCCTCATAATGCGACCACTTGCCGGCAAACCCACGATTTCCCATGTGATATCCGTTGTCGGCAGTGTAGACAATAATGGTGTGATCTGCCAAACCCTGAGCCTTAAGAGCCTGCCTAAATCGACCGATGGCATTATCAATCCCGCTGACCATCCGCAGGTAGGCACGCATGTTGATTCGAAATCTTTCATTGGTGTTCCATCTCCAAAAAAATCTCTCCCGATTGATGGTGGTCTTGAGAAAATCAGGCTGCTTCTCAAAAATTTCTGGATCATCCAAACGGGGAAGAGCAATTTCATCTTCCTGATACATTCCATCCATCGCTCGGGGCCAGGGAAAATGACCAATGCCCGGACGACGGTCTCCATCCTCTGCATGGCAGGCATTAAACCACATATTCAAGGCAAAGGGTTTTCCTTTCGGTTGGTTTTTGATAAATTCAATTCCCCGGTCCACAATTAATTCGGTCTCGTGTCGCAAACTCCCATCTGCCTGTTTCTTGTAGAATGGGTTGCGTCCGATCGGATGAAATTCATCAAAATGATCCTGGGCTTTCCATCCTTTGGGCATCTTCGCATGCCACTTACCGACAAATCCGGTTCGGTAGCCAGCCTCCCGCAAATAATCGACATAAAGTTTTTCCACCGCCTCGGGCTTGGCCAGGTCATGATTCCCGGGCATTCCGTAGCTTCGTCCGGTTAATCCAGTCAGGATAGTGGTGCGGCTTACCCAGCAAATTGACTGGCTCACAAATGCATTGGCAAAACGGGTGCCCTCGTTGGCCAGTCGGTCGATGTTTGGAGTCTTGGCCAGAGGATGCCCGTAACAACCAAGAACACTGGAGGTTTGATCATCGGTAAAAAAGAAAACAAAGTTTGGCCTTTCAGCTTGCATCTTCGAGGTAAGAGCCAGAATGACCATCGATAAAAACAAGGCAAGAGAGTGGCATAGATTCATCAATTCAAGGATATTATTTTTAGGGGAATTCAATCAATGGAAAATCTTATGCGATAAGACTTTTTAATTTTTAAAACTCAGGTTGACGGGATCTCCAACTTTGCTAATCATTATTTACGGTCTTTTTTTTAACAAATTTTAAACCCATGAGTTCAACCACCATTACCCTTATTGTTCTGGGAGTTATTGCCATCCTGTTGTTTTTTGCGGTTGTCGGAATCTACAACAAGCTGGTCACTTTTAGGAATAGGTTTGAAAATGCATTCTCCCAGATCGAGGTGCAATTACAGAGAAGGTACGATCTGATTCCTAATTTGATTGAGACCGTGAAAGGGTACATGGCCCACGAAAAAGAAACCCTCGAAGCGGTCATTCAAGCACGAAACCAGGCCCAAAACAGCCTACAGGCTGCATCCCAAAACCCCGGGGATGCCGGGGCTATTGCCGGCCTGGCCGGAGCGGAAGGACTCCTTGGCGGAGCTTTGGGCCGAATCTTTGCTCTTTCCGAAAGCTACCCTGATCTAAAGGCCAACCAAAATATGGCTAACCTGCAGGAGGAATTGAGCAGCACGGAAAACAAGGTCGCCTTTTCACGACAGGCTTTCAATGACTCAGTGACCGCCTACAATACCTACAAGCAAACTTTTCCATCGGTTATTTTCGCCAGTATGTTCGGCCATGGGCAGGACGGAACTCTGCTCGAATTCGAGAGCAAAAAAATCAAAGAAGCCCCCAAGGTTCAATTTTAATTAAATCGGTAGTCCCCTGCCGGAAATATGGATTTCTTCGCTGAGCAAGATCAGGCACGCAAACGCACTAAGTGGTTGGTGGTTCTTTTCTGTCTGGGTGTCATCAGCATAGCACTTTCGGTCTTCTTCGTCATCAGTTACCTGACCGAACCCAGTTGGGACCTCTTTTGGGTTACCGGTGCCGGGACTGTCGGGGTGGTGGCACTGGCCAGTTTAGGTCGGATCGCCTCTCTCTCTTCAGGTGGATCCGTGGTCGCGGAATCCCTCGGAGGTCAATTGATATGCCCGAACAGCAACGACCTCCTGCAAAGAAGAATTTTAAACATTGTCGAAGAAATGGCGATCGCATCCGGTACACCCGTCCCCCCGGTTTATCTGATGGAAGAAAAGGGGATCAATGCTTTTGCCGCGGGAAATTCGGTCAATAATGCAGTGGTTGGAATAACCAGGGGATGTGCTGAAAAGCTAAATCGTGAACAACTGCAGGGAGTGGTTGCCCATGAATTTAGTCATATCCTAAACGGGGATATGCGTCTTAATATTAAACTAACCGGCCTGATCTTTGGCATCGTCTGCCTATCACGAATTGGCGAAGTTCTCTTGCGGGTGGCTGCCCTGTCGGGACGAAGTAGAAGGAGGAAAAAAGATGACGGCACCGCGGTGCTCCTCGCCATAGGAGTGGTTCTTTTCATTCTTGGATTGGTTGGCGGTTTCTTTGGCTCATTGATCCGGGCCGCCGTAAGCAGGCAGCGGGAATATCTCGCCGATGCCTCAGCGGTGCAATTCACCCGCAACCCCGACGGGATCAGTGGGGCCCTCAAGCGTATTGGGGGATTCTCTTCCGGGTCAAAACTGGAAGCGGCCAACGCCAGCGACTTTTCCCATATGTTTTTCGGATCTGCCTTGAGCAGTATTTTTGCCACCCATCCACCCCTGGAAAAAAGGATTCGTAAGATCGAGCCAACCTGGGATATATCCTATCCGGATACCGACAAAATTTCTGAGAAAATTGATTTTCAATCAGACAAATCATCCGATTTGACCGGAACATCATCATTGGCTGGAAGTTCATCGGAGAAAATAACTTCCACAGGTAAGGCAAATAACCATGAACAGATATTTCAGGGCCCCACTCCGGAAAATCTTGAATATGCCCGCGCTCTTCTGGCCGGCATACCTTCACCTTTGCTTGATCTTTGCCGCGAGCCTTTTGGGGCAAGGAGTGTAATCTTTGGACTATTACTCGATTCGAAAGATGAAAAAATTCGTGTTGAGCAGATGAATCTGATTGGATCACGCCTCGAACCGAAAACCGATTCCCTTACCCTGAAGGTCTTCACTACTTGCCAACCACTGTCCTGTTTTGAAAAATTTGCCCTGATCGAAGAGTGTGCCTCCCCTCTACGAGAACTTTCACCCAGTCAGTTGAGTCAATTCTCGCAGGTGATCGATGGACTGATAACCATGGATCAAAAGATCGATCTTTTTGAATGGAGTCTGCAAAAAGTTATTTTTTATCAGCTTGACCTGAAGACGGACTCTACTAGTCAGGATCCTCACGGATCAGCCGGTCTGTCTACCCATATTAATTCTTGCCTGCCCATCCTTGGTGCACTGGCCCACTTCGGTGGCAATAAGAATGATTCAAAAGATTCCTATGTCCGGGGAGTATCCATGCTCGATACAAAATCCCCCACGGACTTACCCCCTTTCCATGAATGCGGAATGGATGTGCTGGAGAAATGCTTACCCCGCTTGCAAAAACTGACTGCCTCCGCCAAAAAAGATTTTTTCTTAGCCTGCATTGCCACCGCCCAGCATGATCAGAAAATTTCAGAAGTTGAATTCTTGATCCTGCGTGGACTCGCAGTTGCCCTATCCTGTCCGTTGGGCCCAAATCTTTACGGTGCCCCAGCGACTTAATAAACGCCCAGATGTTTTCCTTCCCCTTAATCACTCATGCAATTATCGAGCAAAGGAGCTAAAAATTAGAACTAAAATCACTCAGGAAAGGACAATTTCCTTACTTCCTGTTTCCGCAGACTCCATGCAGGTCATCATTACTTTTTGGGTCAACAAGGTAATCTTCGGCCAATGAGGATCCGGTTTTCCTTCAAGCACAAGGCTGGAAAAATTACGGAAAAGATTGGTTTCCTGAGAACTCACATGACTGTTAGCGTATTCCTCCACATGGTGAGCTTGCTCGTGCCGTTCCATTCGGAAATCACACACATCGCAATCAAACTCGGCATTGGATGACTGGAAGCCGATCCGGTTGCCATAATAAGGAAGCACAAAATCATCAATCCGCAGGTTGCCCTTATTTCCGCTGATGTGGGCAAGTTGCTGATGTTCCGTAAGAAAGGAGCAATAAAAAGATGCGGAGACATCCTCAAAGAGAACTTCGCCGGAAAATTCGGTGGGAACTGGATGAGGGCTATCTGAACGCCCAGCAGAGTTAAGAAGACGACCGGTCACGGCTTTGGGAGTCGCATAATCCATTACCCAGAGGATGAAACGCAGGGTATACCATCCCAAATCACCCAGACACCCATGGGGTTCTAGATCACTGTGCATCCGAATATTTTCGGTAAGAAATTCCTTCGGCGCACAAAAACTGAACTGGGTATTGATACGACGGAGATCGCCGATGGTGCTCCCGTCTTCGATTGCTTCCCTGACCCGGTTTAAACGTTTGCTGTGCATAAACATTACCCCGTCCATGAACTGCACACCGGTCCGGTCACAGGCTGCAATAATCTCTTCCACCTGGTCAAGGTTGGTGCCGCAGGGCTTTTCACAGAGAAGGTGCTTACCTGCCTCCGCCACTTTCACGGCCCATTCCGAACGTAATCCAGTAGGCAAGGGTAAATAAATCGCATCCACATCGTCCCTCGCCAAAAGATCATCATAACTGCCCATCGCTTCGGGAGTGACTGCATGTGGGACCTGAGCGCTACACCGGTCAATAAAATCCTGAGACTTGGCCATATCTCGGCTAGCCACCGCGACCAACTCCGCATTCTCCGCATTCCGGATGGACTGCCAATTTTTTTGGGCAATCCCGGCTGATCCCAAAATTCCCCAGCGACATATTTTTTTACTCATGAAATTTTGTAATGCCTGTAAAAAGGCTTCGGGTCGAGTCAGAATAATTTACTTTACCAATCTGCAGTCGCTTGACTCAGAATCGGGAATTTTCAATGCTATCCATACATGAAATTTTCATTTCTCCTCTTTCTTCCTCTGTTCTTTATCGGCCTGCATTTATTTATTTCTGCGGCCGAAAAGAATATCATTTTCTTTATCACGGATGATCAATCTCCCACGCTAGGCTGCTACGGCGATTCCATTGCCAAAACCCCGGCTATCGATTCCCTTGCCCGGGACGGCACCTTGTTTCTCAACGCATTTGCCACCACCGCCAGCTGCTCTGCCAGCCGATCCGTGGTCATGAGCGGTCTGCACAACCACGCCAACGGGCAATACGGGCATCAGCATGCCTTTCATAAATTTTCCAGCTACTTCAATGTGATTGAATTATCCCTGCCTCGTAACCTCGCAAAGGCAGGCTACCGCACCGGACATATCGGGAAGTATCATGTCTCTCCCGAAGAAGTTTTCCGGTTCAAGACTTATTTGAAAGGCAATGCCCGTAACGCCGTCCAAATGGCGGAACAATGCCGGGAATTCATCTCCGCTGAGAGCGAACAACCCTTCTTTCTTTATTTTGCCACTTCCGATCCTCACCGAGGAGGGGGACTGGACAAGTCGTCAAAAAATAAACTAAAGCCTGACCTCTTTGGTAATAAAGCTGAGCGCCAGTCACATGATGGGGTGAAAGAAATATTTTACGAACCTTCCCAAGTTCCAATCCCCGCCTTTCTGCCTGACACCTCTGAAACCCGCGAGGAACTCGCTCAATATTATCAAAGTGTATCCAGGATTGATCAGGGAGTCGCCCGTCTGGTCGAAATTCTTAAGGAAAACGGGCTCTATGAAAAAACCCTGCTTGTATTTACTTCCGATCACGGCATGGCCTTCGCCGGCGGCAAAACCACTGTTTATGAGGGAGGACTTCTTGTCCCCTTTGTTGTCCGCAACCCCTACGAAAAAAAGCGGGGTATTCGACACCAGGCAATGATCAGTCATATCGACATAACCCCCACCCTGCTTGATTTTGCCGATGCCCTTGACTCCGGGCGAAACCGTCCGCTCCATTGGGAAGACCCCGGTGAATCCTTCCCCATTCCCAAATCAAAAACGCCCAAAGACAACCGGGGGACCATTGACAAGCTATCATCCTACCACGGTAAATCATGGCTGGGTATTTTAGGCCAGGCAGGAGCCAAGCATTGGGAAAATATTTTCGCATCGCATACTTTTCACGAGATTCAAATGTATTATCCCATGCGCGTCTATCGTGATCAGGAATATAAACTGATTTGGAACATCGCTCATCCATTACCCTACCCCTTCGCATCCGATCTCTGGGCCGCGAGCAGTTTTCAGGCACAGTATCAAAAATCCCTCTCCGCCCCCTATGGGAAAAAGACCGTTCGCCAGTATATCCACCGTCCGGAATTTGAATTCTTCCAAATTGTGCAGGATCCCGACGAAGCCAACAACCTGGCGGGCAACCCAAAATTCGCCGTCAAGCTTGAAGAATACAAAGAAAAATTAAAATCAGCCCAGAAGCAATTTCATGACCCGTGGGTTGTGAAATGGTCGTATGAGTGAATACATCCGATAAATACCTCCTCCAGAAAATTCTTCGAAGTGGAAAATTTTAGATGCAGATTCAGTGGTTGCAATACACTTAGTGAAATAATTGAAGTTTGAGTCTCGCCGGAGTTCATAAAAAGACTCTTCCCCTTTTTGAATTGAATCGAAATAATGGGTAATTTTTAATTGTGCCGCATAACTTTCATGACTCATCGCAATTACCAGTGAAGGAAGGAAGATAGGCAAAAGAAGTTTTGAAGATTGTAGTTTGAGTTCCAGAACAAACTTTATGTTTTTAATTCGGAAATTCTTTTTCAATTAACCAACTAGTACCATAAATCCGTCGACTAAGGATTATTCACAGGAGGACGATATAAATAATCAAGTTGCCTCCTCTGATGATTATCAAGCATTTGTTGTTGAATAAGCTCGGCGTGATCTAATTTTTTAGATTCAGACTTGGTTGAACAAGCAGACGAAAAAAGAATGAGACTAACCAGAATTATTTTCATACATTCAATTTTTAAGGATGCCAAAGGACCTAGTCAATCCGACTAACTAGGACATTAATTTCAGAACACTGGAAACGCACTCCATAATGAAATTAATTATTCTCGGTGGGTATTGCTTTCAAATTTTTTCCAAAGCAAAGCCTTTTGGATTAGTAGAAATCAAAAAAATAGCAACTAAGAGAAATGATTTCTAAGTCAAAAATGAGGAATTAAATATTTATTCACATGGACGCAAAAAAAAGAAATTGGACTAATAGAATCATAGATCCTGAACAGGCACAAAATAAACTTACTTTTTCAATATTTCCTATGTGTTTTACTAATCTAGAAGCTGTGCCTTCAAAAATTCTTACAACTTGAATATTCCTAAAAATCATATTCGATCTATCAAGAATTAATAAATCGTGCGCGTTTTAAGCTGAGACTGACCAAGTAACAAGCACTCCGTTCCGAGAAATTATCATGAATGATTCAAATCATGGAAAAATCTCTTTGATTGAGAGTGATTCCAAGAAAAGGAAAATAATTAAATCAAAATTTGCCAAATCTCCGGCCGGTAAGATTTGATCCATCTATACCTCAATTTTATTTCCTTAATCCGAGTGTTTTTTCCGCATTTAGACTATGTTTTTCGAACTCGGCCATGTTTTCAGGATCTATCCTCGAATGAAGTCCAAGGGTCGGGATCATACCTAAAAGTCTTTTCTGCACCTCATCCCTGGTGAATAGTTCGCCAAAACATTTCTGGGCGACTTCCAGCACGATATTGACGCAGACTGAAGCGCCAGGAGATGCACCAAGTAGAGCCGAAACCGTCCTGTCCTTGCTCGTCACCACTTCCGTGCCGAAATGAACAATGCCGGCATCTCCATCTTCTTTCTTGATTGCCTGGACCCGGATACCCGCATCAATCAATTTCCAATCCTCCGCCTTCGCATCCGGATAAAAATTACGCAGTTCCTTTAAGCGGGTATTCATACCTTGCAATCCCTGCTGGATCAGATACCCAACCAATGGAAGATTGCTTATTCCCACTTTTAGAAGAGTAAGCCAGTTATGGAACTTGATCGACCCGGGAAGATCAAAAAAACTGCCCCCCCGATGAAGAAACTTAGTGGTCCAGGCGGCATAGGGCCCGAAAAGCAGGGCTTCTTTTCCATCCAGCACCCGGCTGTCTAAGTGTGGAACCGCCATGGTCGGTGCCTCTCCCGGAGAGAGTCCGTAGACTTTGGCATGGTGTCTTTCCACAATCTCCGGCTTTTCACAGATCAGCCATTGCCCACCGATCGGGAATCCTCCATAACCGCGAATTTCATCCACCCCCGCCTTTTGCAGGAGAGGAAGGGATCCGCCTCCGGCTCCAATAAATATAAATTTTGCCTTCTTTTGATGGGTCGTTCCGTCCGCGAGGTTTTTAATCGTGACTTCCCATCCTTTCCCGGAGCGTTTAAGATTGGTTACACGGGTTTCCACATGAATTGAACATCCATCCTGTTGCCCCAGCCAATGAATTAGTTTACGGGAAACCTCACCAAAATTTACATCCGTACCCGCCTTCATGAAGGTGGCCGCAACCGGTTGACCCACCCTGCCCTCGATCAAGAGAGGAGCCCATTTTCGAATCTGCTCGGCATCCTCCGAATATTCCATCTTGGAGAAAAACGGATGCTTCCTCATCCCTTGGTATCGGGACCTCAGAAAATCGACCTGTTCCTGTCCGAACACAAAACTAATATGAGGCACTTGGTTGATAAACTCAGAAGGTTTATCGATCATTCCCGTCCGTACGGCATGTGCCCAGAATTGTTTGGTCTGCTCAAATTCCGCAAAGATCTCGATCGCCTTGTCTACTTTGATCTCCCCATCCACTCCCCGATCCGGGGTGTAAGCGACTTCACAGATGCCAGCATGTCCGGTACCTGCATTATTCCAGCCGTTGGAACTTTCCTGAGATAACTGCTTGGTCACCTCATAAAGTTCAATACTCAAACTAGGGTCAAGTTGCGAAAGCAGGGCTCCCAAGTTGGCGGACATTACTCCGCTCCCGATAAGGATTACATCTACTTCATCCATGCCAAAGTAATGGGATTACCTAGATTGAATCATTACCCTGTAAGTTTACCCTCTGAGGATTTCGCCGATCCAGTCAATCACCGCTTCACTCATCGGTTCAAGTCCAGCTTGCCCGAAAACATGGTTAGCCCCGGAAATTTCAATGATTTTTTTTGGCTCGTTGGCGAGGGCAAAAATGTGGCGCGAATCCTCAATTGGAATCACATCATCCGCATCCCCATGAATCAACAACCATGGTATCTTTATCTCCGATGCCTTGGATGCCACTGAAGCAATCTCATACATATCATTCCTGTAGGCTGATGATAAGGGATAACTTGGCTCCTTCCACATGCATCCTTCATCGGGTTGCTCTTCGCCAAATTCGCGTTTATAAAAATCCATGGTATGGACCATGCCGGCCAGGGAAATTAAGTGTTTGATTCGGTCATCACTGAATGCGGCCAGCACCCCCACAGCTCCGCCCATACTATGCCCGGCGTAAGTCACTCGGTAACCTTTTTTCACTGCCGCTGTCACCACCGCTTTTAAATCTCCGACTTCCTTGGAAATGGTGCAGTCCCTAAAATCGCCCCCGGAAGATCCATTTCCGGAAAAGGAAAAACGCAAAACGGCCATCCCCTCATTCGAAACCGCTTCCGCAAGGGTTACTACAAGGGGTCGGTCTTTGTTACCGGTTACACCATGTCCAATAATCAAAATATCCCGCGAAGGGTTGCCCGGGTCGTGAAAGGTGTAATCCAGGATCTCGCCCTCAGAATTCGTGATCATCTCTTCCATGTGAATAACTTTATTTTATGGCTTACTTCCTTGCAAGTTCGCAATCCTTCGATCCCTGTTAACAAATGAAAACTGGTCAATTTTGACCGGCTTTCCGAAAATTAAAACTTTCCTTTGAATCAGGGCGATTGCCACAGCGTGGAACTGCAGCCAATCCTCCAAGTTGTTGAGATTGATTGCATCCCTTGGATTACCATGCGATGGACCATTGGCAGAGAGCATACCCTGAGGGATTGCATCATCATGAATATATTCAGTGATGGAATGATTGAGAGCCTTAAATGGTATCCAGCATCACTCAAGCTCGCGAAGGCACCCTGTATCTAATGATTGGTCGAAAACAGGAAGTGTTTGAAAGCGTAAAAGACCTC
>CACMQL010000027.1 GCA_902615835.1 uncultured Verrucomicrobiota bacterium | reverse complement strand
ATTTTTCACCCACATGCCTCCGGGCATAATTTGTGTTGTTGCCCATTTTTTTGCAGCTTCCGTACAATAGACTGGATGTTCACTGATTGGGCCCACATAGGAAAATAAGATTAAAGAGTCCGTAAATAAGACAACCAGAATCTGAATTAAAAAAAGGAAGAATTCAAAAATTGTGTAATTTCCCGGGTTAATAACGTTAACCAAATGTCAGTTTTAAAAAAAAGCCAATTGTCCTAAGAGATACGCTTCAGTATATTGAATTCAATTATGCTATTGGTTTATTGATAATGCCTAAATTAAATAAAAGCTTACTAGCTATCTATTTATTCTTCGTTGGAAACTATCCGGTTTTTGGAGGCGAATATCACCTAGAGGATGATCATAAGTTCGAAAATTTAATAACCAGCGACGATCTTCTTACAGGAATTCCATTTGTTTCAAATTTGAAATTACAGGAGGGAGATTTTTACAAGTTAACCGATGGAAAGGGAAAGAAGCATCTGGGAACAAGAACTTTCGCATTGGATAATCCGGATAATTGGATGATCACTTTTTCTAAACTCAAAATTGTAAGACTCGATGAAGTCCGGGTGTTTTCTTGGAATGAGGATCTTCGGGCACAGCAGGATTATGATCTAGCATACAGCAGGGACGCGGGTAAGACCTTTCTGCCCCTGGCGAATGAAGTTCGGGCTCCAAAAGACGGCTCCAGCAACCTGACCCGAGTTCCCTGTAAGGTGGATGGAGTGACTGACCTGCGTTTCACTTTTCGTAACCCTGGAGATCGGGAAAATCCCCAAAACACCTTGCATTCCTCCATCCTTGAAATTGATGCCATTGGGACATCCTCCGTTCCCCTTACCTTTGCGGAGGCCAAAAAAGTGGGCAGGGAGAATTCTGTGCTCTTAGAAAAGGCGGAAACGATTGAGCATCAGGATATTCTTCCCCATGGTTTGTCTCCGAAACCTAAACTTGCTGAATTTGCCACCGAGATTGGACCCGCACTGAGGAAAACTTGCCTGCAATGCCACGGTCCGGATAAGCAGAAAGGGAAATTTCGCATAGATACTCTAGATCCTGATCTTTTGCATGGCGAGGATGTCGCATGGTGGCTGGAAGTGCAGGATGTCATTGGTAATGGCGAGATGCCACCCGATGACGCGAATGAACCTCTTAGGGACGAAGATCGGGCAAGAATCGTGGACTGGTTAGCTTCGGAAATACAAGTGGCCTCGCAGTTAAGACGAAGTGAGAGCGGACATTCTTCCTTCCGAAGGATGACCCGTTACGAATATAATTATGCACTGCAGGATCTGCTTGCACTTCCAAATGATTTTGCAAGGGATTTACCCCCGGAAACCACCTCCGAGGATGGGTTTAAAAACAGTTCGGAAATGCTCCAGATGACAGCTATGCAATTCGAGCAGTACCGTGAAATTGCCCGTAAGGCTCTTGATCTGGCGGCAGTTGAGAAGAGCGAGAGAAAGCCCATCTATTTTGGAGTATCCATGGAGGAGCTTTCACGGCAACATTGGTTTGAACAGGAACAAAAGTTGGAAAAAATTCGCAAGGCTCATCAGGACGATCCCATTGAACTAAAAAAACAGCTGGAAAGGCATAAACCAAATGAGAAATCGGTGAAGGAACGAGTTCATTTCTGGAATCGAGGAGATGGACGTCGAATTGGCTCCAAGTGGCAGAGAGATTCATGGCGGGGTAAATTCTCAATTCAACCCCGAATGGACCTCCCTGCCGTCCCTGAAAGTTTTACCGTGGTTGCAAGTCTTCCCGCGAGACAAAAGCTGACTGTGGATCTCTGGGATGTATTGCCGGACACAGGTCTTATTCGGGTGCGAGCCCTGGCCACCCGATCGAATCCTGATAATCCAAGTCCTCCCACTTTAAGTCTTTTTTTCGGACATGTGGTTAGCAATAACTCCTTCGCTTCTGAAAAAGTGGGTTCGGATCAGGAAATCCTTTCAATTTCTGGTAAACCCCAGTTTTATGAATGGACTTTTCCCTTAAGTGAAGTTGTGCGGAATCCTTTTCGGGGTGTGGAGGAATTGAAAGGCCCAAACCCCGCCGAATACCTCAGGTTTCTCAACACCTCTTCTAATAAAGAGAGGATCATTCTCCACTATGTGGAAGTGACTGCTCCCTTTTATGAGGAATGGCCTCCGGCTTCTCATCGAAAGATTTTTCCGCCTGAAACCGACGGTTCCGAATCGGTTACGGATGCTCGCAAGATTATTTTGAGCTTTATGGAAAAGGCATGGCGACGGCCTGTAAGCACGGAAGAAGTCGACCGAAAGCTGGTCATCTTTACCAAATTACGGAACGCTAAAATCAGTTTCAAAAATGCAATCATTGAAACCCTTGCCACGGTTCTGTCTTCCTCAAACTTTCTTTATCTGGCTCAATCCGATAAGCGCGAGGAAGGAAACCCCATGGAGAATCCGAAAGATTTCGGCCTGGCCACCCGCATGGCCATTTTCCTTTGGTCCAGCCTGCCGGATGATGAACTGTTGGACTTGGCGGGCAGGGGAGAGCTGGACGACTCGAAGACTTTGGTTACCCAGGCGAAGCGCATGCTTGCCGATCCTAGGGCCGAAAGATTGATCAGGCATTTCGTGAGGCAATGGTTAGGCATGGACCTGTTGGATTACCTCGAGGTGGATGCAAAGGCTTACCCGAAATTCGATCCAAACTTGAAGAAATCGATGAGTGAAGAACCCATCGCTTTTTTCCGTGAAGTCCTTGGCGCCAATCGAAGCATACTTGATTTTCTGCATTCGGATTATGCAATGATCAATGAACGACTTGCCAACCATTATGGAATCCCCAATGTTCATGGAACTCAACTTCGAAAAGTCTCTCTGGAGCCTGCTCACAATCGAGGCGGATTACTTTCCCAGGCGGGACTGCTTGCGATGAACTCCGATGGAAAGGACTCCCATCCCCTCAAGAGGGGTATCTGGTTACTCGAGCGTCTGCTCAATGATCCCCCCCCTCCTCCTCCTCCAGCAGTTCCTGAAATCGACTTGGCCGATCCCGAGATTCTAAAATTATCCTTGAAGGAACGAATGGAGGACCATCGTAATGACCCTGCCTGCAGATCCTGTCATGCCAAGATTGATCCGTGGGGCATTGCCTTTGAAAATTTTGACGCGACCGGTGCATGGCGTTCCGAGATTGGAAAGGAACCGGTTGATGCATCTAGCCTCCTTTATAATAAACAGGAGCTGAATGGTATGGATGGATTAAAGAGATTTCTCTTGGAAAACCGACAGGATCAATTTACCCGCAGCTTGACTCACAAGATGTCTGCTTATGCTTTGGGTCGTCCCCTGACTTTCGCGGATCGTGTGCAAGTAAATAAGGTCGCGGGGGAATTACGGGCTGCGGGGGATGGCTTGGCGGACCTGATATTTCTAATTGTAAAAAGCGACCTTTTTCGTAAGTTTTAAGGAGAAAATATTGTTCAAGTCATGAATCAAAAAATTTCATCTTTGGACCGCAGGAAATTCCTGCGAGGCACAGGACTTGCCTTGGCCTTGCCTTGGTTGGAATCCTTTTCCGGCTCTCTGCACGCTGCCACCTCCGCAAGCGATTCAATCCGACGACTTGCCTGTTTTTACATGCCTGATGGCGTTCCTATGCCCAGGGTGGACGATCCCGCCTATCAGGATTGGAGTTGGTTTCCCCATGGAAAGGGTAGGGATTTCACTCTTACTAAGTGCCTCAATCCCCTAAATCCACTTAGGGATGACCTGACGGTGTTTTCAGGTTTGTCTCATCCAGCTGTTCGAAAGGTGCACGGCCATTCTAATGCAGATCAGTTTTTGACCGGAGCAGACACTGGAAATCGAGGTGACTATCAAAACAGCATCTCCCTGGATCAGGTTTTTGCTGCTCAGGTTGGAGACCGTACGAGACATTCCTCTTTGGTGATGTCCACTGACGGTGGAACCGGCTCCCCGAGGGGTGCTCAGACCATGTCCTTTAATCGGAAAGGCCGTCATATGCCGGCCGAGCATAAGCCCAAACGTATTTTTGACATGCTTTTTGTGAAAAGTGGAAAAGATGCAGCCCGTCGTTTGGCCTTAAGTCAAAGTGCGTTGGACGATCTTTTAGAGGATGCTAAATCATTAAGCAGAAGTCTCTCCCACCATGACCAAAACCGTTTAGAAGAATACCTCCAGTCCGTCCGGGATACCGAGCGAAATGTGGAAAAAGCGAAGAGGTGGCTGGACATTCCCTTGCCAAGGGTGGATTTGAGTCATCTTAATTTGGACATTACTCCGGAAGAGCCAAAAACCTACCTGCAGACCATGTATGAGTTGATCTATTTAGCATTCAAAACCGATTCTACGCGTGTGGCTACCTATCAGATCGGTCGGGAGAATGGAGTAGGAGCCAGTGATTATATGGCCCGGGCTGTGGGTTTTAACCTCACTCACCAACTCTCCCATGAAACCAAGAAACCGGGAGGATGGGAAAACTTTGGGACTTACTGCAATTTTCTGAGTGCTGAGTTGGGGCGGTTTGCGAATAAGTTGAAAGACACGGAGGAAATCGGCGGAACTGGCAATATGCTTGATAATACGGCCTTACTATTTGGTTCAGCATCCAGTGCTTTCCATCTTTCTCGCAACTACCCAATGCTTCTTTTGGGAGGCCGGGGAATGGGTTTCAAGCATGGACAGTTTCTGAAATACGGCCAAGGGAATGAACAAAATCAATCGACTGCTGGCATTTCCACGGATGAGGGTTGGAAAGGGGCGATGGATTATACGGAACTTCCCCTTTCGAATCTTTATTTAACCATGTTACATAAATTGGGCGTGGAAACTGATTCGTTCGGGGGAAGCACCGGAACCCTATCGGAAGTGTAGGAAATGACTCGATGGGGGTGGGTCGGGCTCTTGGTCATTTCCCCTTTTCTACTTGTCAGATCAGACAATTATCAGACGGTTAAAGAGGAAAAATCCTACGCCGATCCTCCGACTGGGGATCAAGTAACCAATGGAGTAGTCACTCCCTTGGATCAGGAAATGCGAAATTTTTACATCCGTAATGCGGACGGAGCAATCGAAGTTCTACTTCAGAAGAATGTCCAAATTGGTTTGCAGTCCCGTGTGCAGAAAGGCGGTTTTGAGGCACGAAAGGTGGAATTTGGGATGGGGGAAAAGAAGTTTGTCTACAAATTACCTAAGGATTTATATATAAAACGAACCTTCAAGGACGCACAAGCTGTAAGGAATTGGGAAGAGCGGGGTCGTAGGCCAATCTTGGATGGCAAGCTTTACTTGGAACCCATTGCAGACCATTTACCAAGTTCTGATGAGCCATGGATTTCGGGGAAATTCATTCGTGAAAACGGTCGTTTTATGGATGTACAAATTGGTGACGCAATCTATCAGGTTGGCACCCAGGGCCATGATGGACAACACCGGATCATGGGACTGCTTGGTCAGAAGGACATCCAACCCTTTGTGCAGCAGGCCTTTGTTCATGGAAAGATGAAAGGAGATGTCTTTTATGCAAGCGAAGTCTGCCTGCGTATGCTCGAAGATTCCAGATCTCAGGACGATCCGAAATTAGGTCGGTATCTTTTTATAGGCGATTCAATTTCCGGTAATTATGACAGGGCCCTCCGCACCGCATTGAAAGGAAAACTGAATATTTATCATCCACCGACTAATTGCGGGCCAGTGCGAAAAGGAGTGGAAAATATTGTACAATGGCTCGGAGCTTATGATCAGCCGGGACTGGGTTGGGATGTAATCAGTTTCAATTTTGGACAGTGGGATTCGGCAAACACCAAATCTCGCTATCAGGAAGATTTGGAGAAAGTAATTGCAGAATTAAAGAAAACTAAGGCTAAACTTATCTTCGTAACCACGACTCCGATTCCCGGTGGGTATCCTGATCCTGGAGAAATAGGGCCTGATGAAAAAGCAACCGGTCGTGTTCAAAAAACCATGGAGCGTTTTATCAATCCCTGGGCCCTGGAGGTGATGAGCAGGCATCCGGAGATTGAGATCTGTGATCAGCATACCCTAATTTCCAGAGAGAAGTTTTATGCCAGTTGGCTTGCCAAAGCTGGGTTTCGTAAAAAGGGTGAAATTAATCCCTTTGGGGATCTGCACATCGGTGGTTTATTGGGCGAACCAGTTGGCAGGCAATTAGCTAGAAAGGTTTTGGATGTTTTAGGAAGAGAAAACGAAACACTGGCACCCCATGGTCTGACCCAAAAGGAACTGGATCCTCAAAGACAGCGATCTGCGACCCAAAATTTAGACATGGAAGATTTCCTTGATCTGTTAAGCAACGACAAAAGATTAAGAAGTCATTCGCTTTAATAAGTCTGTGTCTCTCTGAAAATAAAACCTAAAACTTTCTTTTGAGATAGGCAGATAAGAATTCTGAAAGTAAGAATATACGGATGACTCCAAAACACTTCTTACTGATTTACCTGATCTTTTTCGCTGTGATTCCAGTCTTTGCTGAGAAAACCGATATGGACGAATCCATTCCACCAATGGTTACTCCAGGGCAATATGGGAATCCTGATCAAGTGGGTAAGCCGCCGTCAGATGCCATCATTCTTTTTGATGGGAGTAATTTTGATCACTGGGAAAGCACCAAGGGCGAACCTGTAAAATGGAAACTGATTGATAGAGCCATGGAAGTGGTCCGCGGTACGGGTACGATCCAGACCAAAGAGAAATTAGGCTATGGGCAGTATCATGTGGAATGGAAAACCCCCAAAGAAGTTAAAGGGTCCGGACAGGGTAGAGGGAACTCGGGATTCTTCCCGCTGAGTGGTCCGGAGGTGCAGGTATTGGACTCGTACAACAATTCAACTTATTCCCATGGACAAGCGGGTGCGATTTATAACCGTTATCCGCCGTTGGTCAATGCATGTCGGGCACCCGGTGTCTGGCAAACTTATGATGTTATTGTACATGCACCCATCATGGATAAAAAGGGAAGATATATTAGAAGGAGTGCATATACGGTTTTACACAACGGCGTCTTAATTCAGGACAACATGGAAGTGGGTGGAGGTGTGGGAAAATTTGGGCATCTCAGGCTGCAGGATCATGGCAATCCAGTCTGCTATCGAAACATTTGGCACCGTCCATACCGCGAGCCGATTCCCATGAATAAGTAACATTCCCTTTCTGTAAGTAAAAAAAATGTGATGGGTTCCGAGTTGGATTACAAGGTTAACACAGCACCCACCTTTAGGGGAAAAGAAATCCTGATTCCCCGGCTCAAAGTTTCTACAGGAGTCGTTATCTTTGTCTTAAAAATTGATTGGTTGATATTTGCCTGCAGATGATATTTAAAAATAATAATAGATTCATGTTTAAACTTCCTCATCCAATCTTTAGTTATACCTTATGCTTGGTGCTCTTTGCCCAAGTCCCTTTTACTCTTTGTGCAAAGGTAGTGGTTGAGGATCGTTCAGAAATTAAAATTGATCCCGATCCTCCTTCTTCCACTTTTTCGCCAGAAAAATCCCTTTCCATGATTTGGGTTCCCGATGGATTCAAACTGGAACTCGTCGCAGCCGAGCCTATGATTGAGGAACCTGTTTGTATGGCGTGGGGACCAAACGGAGAATTGTATGTCGCTGAGATGCGAAGCTACATGCAGGATATAGATATGAGCGGCGAACTCGAACCAATCAGTCGGGTTGTGAAACTGGTCGATCTTGATGGTGACGGGCGAATGGACAAAGCGACTACCTATCTGGACAACTTGGTCTTACCCCGGGCAATCCTTACCCTTGATAATAAGGTACTGATTGGAGAACCCCCACATCTCTGGTTATGTGAAGACACCGATGGGGATGGAAAGGCCGATACCAAAGTCAGTATTTACGAGAATTTCAGCAAAAGGGAATCCGGAAATGTGGAGCATAAAATCAATGGTTTACAGTGGACCATGGACAACTGGATTTACAACACAAAGAGTTCTTCCATTTTCCGCTACCGGAATCAGGGGATTGAAGAGAGAAAAGTAGTCTTTTCCGGACAGTGGGGCCAGACGGTAAATGATCGGGGTGAAAGCATTGCCACCAAAAATAGCGAGCCGGGCTTGGCAACCATTTTTCCCGGAAAATATTTGGGAGATCTTAGCTTTGTCAACAAGTATAGACATATGTTCGAACGAGTTAGGCTGGGAGAAGGTTATGGAACCACTTGGCCAATTCAGGGAACGACCGATTTGCAGGGTGGGCGTGGGTTGGGAAGATCGGACGACGGGTCCCTGCAACGGTTCACCGGAGCCTGCGGTCAGACCATTTTTCGGGGAGATCGTCTGGGAGATGATATGAAGGGTACCTACTGGGTATGTGAGCCCGTCGGGCGGATGATCCGATGCTCGGATGTCGCGTATGATGAAGGCATGATTACTCTACACAACCGGTTGGAGAAGCAGAAACTCGAATTCATTGCCTCCACGGACGCCAATTTCCGTCCGGTTAATGCGTATACTGGACCTGACGGAACTCTGTACTTTATAGACATGTACCGAGGTGTTATTCAACACGGAAACTGGACTCGGGAAGGCAGTTACCTGCGTACAGAAATCCTGCGTCGCGGTCTGGAGAAGAATGTTGGTAAAGGTCGTATTTATCGATTGGTACGCGAGGATATCGAACCTGGTCCCTTGCCCCGCTTGGGAATGTCTAACGCCAAGGAATTGGTGCATGCTTTGGGGCATCCGAACGGATGGTGGCGTGACGAAGCCCAGAAGCTTTTGGTTTTGCGACAGGATACGAGTGTAATCCCGCATTTAAAGAACGCCGTGAAAAATGCAAAAAGTGGTTTGGCCCGTGCACATGCACTTTGGACACTCGATGGAATGGGAGTGTGGGATGAGTCATTAGTGGTGCATGCGATCTCGGATAAAGAAATGGATGTGCGCTTGGCAGCCTTACGGGTTGCGGGTGAGCAAATGCTTGTGAACTCGTATACAGAAGTACTGCTCGACGCAGTGGTCCGATCTTTGCCTGATGATGATCTTGACATCGCGGCTCAGCGTTTAATGTCCCTTAGCTTCCACAAAAAACAAACGAAAGCTCACACCTTTCGCCCGGGTCAAATCAAACGCGTTATGAACGCCGCAGGAAAGTTCATGGACCAAGAAGTCATTGCCAAAGCATTTATGGTTGCCTTGAACCCTGCTGAGTACATCCCAGCACTGGAATTGCTAAGTAAAGAAGCTCGCTTTCAGGATAAGCACCCGCTTACTCAGCACCTTGCTTTTGCCTGTTTTGCCTTGGCTGAACAGGAGGAGTCCTTCACCGCTCTGATTGATTTTGCTTCAAGGACTCAATCCAGTTTTCGTACTTCAGTCCTGGAGGGATTTCGACTCGGCACCCATGCCGGGAGGTCTGTTCCCAGAGATTTGATTCGTTGTAAAAGTAAGCCTTCCGGTTTGTCGAGAATGGAAGAAGCGGGCGTGCCTGAATTCAGCCTGGCGATATTAAATGACCATCTCACCTGGCCGGGGGACCCGAAATTTAACTTGCAGAAAGCCTTGCCTCCTTTAACCGAATCGGAGCTCTCTCGGTTCAATAAAGGCCATGAAATTTATCAGGGTCTTTGCGCCGCTTGCCATGGCAAGGAAGGTCAGGGAGTAAACATGCCGGAACCACAGAATCACACCATGCTGGCACCGTCATTGGCAGGCTCACCCCGGGTGAACGAAAGAAATAATCGATACCTGGCGGAAATTATTCTGAAGGGTATGACCGGACCGATTGATGGAGTCACTTACGGGGGTGTAATGGCACCCATGGAGGCTTATGATAATGAATGGATTGCCGCGGTTATGACCTATGTTCGCCGGTCCTGGGGAAACACCGGAGAAGCGGTTCATCCCAAGGATGTCGAAAGAGTCCGTGGTTGGAATAAAAAGCGAACCAAAGCGTTCACCCTAGCTGAATTGAATCTGCCTAATTCCAAGGGAAAATAGGGTTTCGTGAAACCAAAACTTTCTTTGCTCCTGGCAATCTTGATGGTCGCTTCCATTTCTAGGGGAGCGGAAGCGGAGAGGGATCGGTCCGCACCCAAAGGTGGATGGGTGCATCCAACAGAAGAAGAATTGAAAAAAGTGGAATCTGCAATTCCAGCAAAGTTGCCGGCTCCACCCAAACTAGATCGTAAACTGCTTGTTTACAGCCTGAGTCATGGATTTAAGCACAACTCCCGCTTGATCGGCGAAGAAATGCTCAAACTGATTGAGCGGAAAACCGCTGCTTTTGCACTGACCATTAACAACGATTCATCCCGGTGGACTTCCGCATACCTCAAGCAATTTGATGCGATTGCGGTCCTGAATGCCACCAGCCTGCATGGTGGTTTTAAAGGCGAAAACCGTAAGGCATTTCTCGATTTTGTATACGATGGCGGTGGTCTGTTCGGATGCCATGCGGCAACCGATGGAGGAAAAAGGTGGTGGCCGGAATACTCCGAGCTCTGGGGTGGTGCCTTTGGCGGCCATCCCTGGGGGAAAACCGGTACATGGCGGATCCAAAACTATGATCCGAGGCATGCCTTGAATCAGTGTTTTCACGGAACTGGCTTTGATATTAATGATGAACTCTATCGACAGATTCATCCCTACAGAAAAGGGTGTTTTCGTACCTTAACCTGTATTGATCTCTCAGCAAGGCAGAACACCCACAATAACAACGGTAAGATAAAAACAACCCCACCTGAAGCAGAACGGAAGCCGGGTGAACCAAAACCTGCCAATGTACCTCTCAATTTGGACCGCGAATATCCCACTTCCTGGTGCAAGAAAGCTGGCAAAGGTCGGGTATTCTACGCCACTTTCGGCCACAATGAATCCGCCTATTGGAACCCAAAAATTGTCGAACATTACCTTCGGGGACTTCAATATGTTCTTGGTGATCTTGAGGCAGATGATGCATCAGATCCCCGATTCCTCTGATTTTTAATCCCAACTAAAGATAGCACCCTACATTCACTAAGAAAAGTCCATGATATCAGTTCCCCGATTCCTTGGTTTCATTTTTTGTTCAATGAAGGCTATGTTAATCATTTCCTCGACCCAACCTTCCGCGACAATTTCCGGGAAGTCACCCAATTTTGTATTAGTCTATATGGATGATCTTGGTTGGGCCGAAACTTCCGTTGAAATGATTAAGGGTCGAGAAGATACGCGAAGTGATTTTAACCGGACTCCCAATGTGGAAAGGCTGGCTCGTGAAGGAATGGTCTTGTCAGCCTGCTATTCCCCTTCGGCTTTGTGTGCTCCTTCAAGAAATAGTCTGCTTCATGGTATGACACCCAGTCGTCTCCGATACACCGTGCTTTCCGCAGTGGAGGCAAAGAAGCAATACTTGGGGCAAATTACAATTCCGCAGGCCTTGAAGAAAGCGAACCCCAATTACATGACTGCTCATTTTGGCAAGTGGCACAACGAGAGCATTAAACCAACGGAGGCTGGGTACGATGTTACGGATGGCCCCAATGGGAACGGACCGGGCGATTTTGATGATGATGGTAAAACTCATCTGCCCGATGACGACCCCAAGCGAATCTTTTCGCTTACTGATAAAAGCATCAACTTCATCAAAGAACAGGTCGCTGATGAGAATCCTTTTTATTTGCAGCTCTCTCATTATGCCAATCACATTTGGCACGACTCGCTAAAGAAGACGCGTGAGAAATATAAGAAACTTCCCAAGGGGAAGAAATATGAGAAGAAAGATGGAATGCCGGATGAAGAAATTCCCCTTGCTATGTATAATCATGGATGGATCATTAATTATGCTGCCATGCTGGATGATGTGGATCGTGCATTTGGAACTTTATTGGATGCGATTGATAAACTTGGAATACAGAAGGAAACTTATGTAATTTTCACCTCGGATAATGGAGGTGGGTTTCGTGGAAATGCTCCGCTTAAGGCCGGTAAAGGCAGCCTTTACGAAGGTGGCATTCGTATGCCATCCTTCGTTCGCGGGCCGGGAATAAAAAGCGGAAGTTATTGTCAGGTACCAATTGTCCAATGGGATTTCCTCCAAACCTTTTATGATCTGGCAGGGGGGAGTGAGCCGTTGCCCGAGGATCTGGATGGAGGTAGTCTGCGTGATATATTTAAGAGAGGTGACCGGGGTAGGGTGAAGCGTAACACCAGGGATTTAATCTTTCATTTCCCCTGGCATACCGGCGTGGCCGAGTCGGTCATCCGCTCGGGTAAGTATAAACTTCGCAAGGACCTCGATTCACTGGAAATAGAATTGTTTGATCTTAATAAGGATCTTGGGGAGAATAACAACTTGGCTGCGGATATGCCGGGTCTTGTCCAAAAGCTTGATAAAAAACGGGCGAAGTATTTGCAAGAGGTCAATGCCGAGACGGTTACCCTGACCCGGCGTAATTATGTTGAACTTCTGGAGGGTGGCTGGATCGAAAATGGGAAGAAGCGACTAGCTAAACTTAAAGCGGAGCTTATTGCGGATCCATCGAATAAGCAAAAAGCCTTTCAGGTGAATGTTTCCCAAAACCATGTCAATTTTCAGGATAATCAGCTTGAACGTTCTTTGCGTCTCATTCGCATGCACGAGGAGCGAGGAACTGCAGAGAAAAATTAATCAATATTATGTTCAGATATATTCTTTTAACTTTAATGGTAATGTTTGTGACTAGAGGACTTTTGGCCAAGTCTCCCAATTTCATCATCCTCTACGCGGATGATCTTGGCTATGCGGATACTTCCGTGCAAATGATGGATTCCGATCCTTCCACTAGACATTCTTTTATTCAGACACCGGGGCTTGACCGTCTGGCGGAGATCGGCACCCGTTTTACCTCAGCCTATTCACCGACCCCCACCTGTACGGGGTCACGAATCAGTATACAGCACGGGCAAAGTTCAGCGAAAATTCAGTATCGTAATGTATTCGATGTCTTATCACAGGTACAACGTCCGGATGGGTATGATGCAGAGATTACCATCGCAGAAATGTTGAAAGCCTCGGGTAAAAACTATGTTACGGCACATTTTGGCAAGGGATGCAGTGCCATGGGCCGGTTTGAAGATGCCGGGTACGATTTCACGGATGAAAATCCGGGAGAACCCGGAGGGAATGGAAATGGACACGGTTCCTATTGGGATCCGATCAAGGGCAAGACTCCTTTTCCGCCCGATAACCCCAAACGGATGCATTCATTAAGGAAGGATGCTTCAGACTTTCTGATAAAGAATGCCGGAAAACAGCCTTTCTTTATGATGGTATCACACTATGCCCCTCACATTCCATTCATGTGTACCCGAGAAGCGTTTGAGCGAACCAAAAAGCGTTGGATAGATGCGGGATTCGATACCAAGGGCATGGACGAGATGACCGGTGATCCAATCGCTAATCCCAAAGGGGAAGCAAATAAAAAGATTACCTATGCAGCCATGGTGGAGGAAATGGATCTAACCTTGGTCGGTGTGCTTGATGCACTCGAGCAAACAGGCGAACTGCAGAACACCTACATCATCTTTACCTCCGATAATGGGGGCGGGCATGCCGAATTGCGAAAAGTTGATGGAGAGATCCGCAGGTTTAACGGTCCTTTACAGGAGGGTAAGCGTTCCATCTTTGAAGGTGGCATTCGTGTGCCTACTATCATCTCAGGTCCGGGTATTAAAGCCGGTTCCCAATGCGATGTGCCCATTGTGCAGTGGGATTTTCTGCCAACTTTTCATGACTTGAGTGGAAGTGAATCTCCGATGCCTCCAAAGGTGGATGGTGGAAGTCTTCGTCAGGTATTTAAAAAAGGAAACAAAGGAAAGGTTAAAAGAATCGCTCCCGGAATTGTTCATCATTATACTTGTCATTATCATCCACCAATCAGTTCGATCATTATCGGCGATTATAAATTGATGCGTCATTTGAATTCGGGTGAGTTCCTGCTTTTTAACCTGAAGAATGATTATCGCGAGGAAAAGAATTTGGCATCCGCCATGCCAGAGAAGGTTAAGGAAATGGATCAGGTTTGCCGGAAGTACATTACGAAAGTGGAGGGTGGAACTGTGGAGCAAGTAAGGCAGGCACATCACAAGCTGATGGATCATTTCAGTCAGCAATCCATCGATGGATACAGGAAGAAGTTGGCTGATCTAAAGGAACAGAATGTTTCTGACTTCGAAGAACGGAAGGCTGCTATGCTCAAGGTATTGAACCAAAATCTCTTCAAAAATGTAGTAAACAAGGAAAAAACAAATGTACACCGAACCCTTTATTCCTGGCGGGAGGGCCCGGAAAAGAATACGGCCGAAAAAAATGCCCGTATCAAGTTTGTTGAATTTACCGATTAATTTAAGCTCTCTCCATCTGTCATCTCATGAAAATGCTTTTATTTCCATTTTTTGTCCTGAAATCCTTCGTATTTGTAGCCTTTGCCAAGGAAGCACCTAACTTTATCATCATTTATATGGATGATCTGGGTTGGCATCAGACTTCTGTCCGAATGATGGAATCAGAACCAATGTCCAAACATTCTTTTTACAAGACACCAAATGTGGAACGTCTGGCTGAAATGGGTAGGTGCTTTTCGAATGGTTATGCACCCACTGCGACCTGCACCGGATCCCGTGTGAGTATACAATTCGGGCAAACCTCAGCCCGCACCCAGTACCGATATGTGTTTGATGTATTCCATAATAAACAACGCCCTGAGGGTTATGCCGGACAATATTCTCTGGCTGATTCGGTAAAAACTGCTGGTAAAAACTACATCACGGCTCACTTTGGCAAGGGTATCACGGAGAAGCTAAAGATGGTAAATTACGATGTCACCGATGAATACGAAGAGCATGCTCCCAATGGTAATTTACACGGTGAAAAAGTTGATATTCCTTCCCGTAAAGATCTCCCGCCGGACAACCCCAAGCGAATCTACTCACTCATCGATGAATCAATGAAATTTCTGAAGGAAAATGCCGGGAAACGGCCGTTTTTCATGATGGTTTCCCACTACTCGGTTCATGTTCCTCATGCGGCGACAAAAAAATATATGGACAAATGGCAGGCCAAATATGATGTCCTTGAAAAACCGACGGATAAGGAAGATCACAGGCTTTTCGAAAGGGAATGTAAACCACTTTATGGAGCCATGCTTGAGGAAACCGACCAGCACATAGGGATCCTTCTTGATTACCTTAAAAAAGCGGGAGAACTGGGTAATACTTATTTCATTTTTACTTCAGATAATGGCAGCGAATGCATTCCGCGTACCAAGGAAAACCGTCGCTACAATGGTCCTCTTCAGGAGGGTAAATATTCCTGTTTCGAAGGAGGAATTCGCGTGCCTTTTGTCGTGGCAGGCCCAGGCATTCAGGGCGGCACTTATTGTGATGTTCCCGTTGTTCAGTGGGATCTACTCGCTACTTTGCACGACTTAAGTGGAAACGAGACACCTTTGCCTGATGATATCGACGGGGGTAGTTTGAGGGATGTCTTATTCAGGGGAAATAAAGGTAAGGTTAAACGCAGGGCACCGGGTATTGTTCATCATTTTCCTAGTCACTATCAGGTACCGATCAGCTCGATTCGTATAGGTGACTACAAATTCATGCGTAATATGAACACAGATGAAAAAAGGCTTTTTAATGTTGCAGTCGATTACCGCGAGGAGAATGATCTTGCTCAAAAGATGCCCGGAAAAGTAGCCTCTATGGATAAGATACTACGAGCTTACATCGAGAAGGTGGACGGGGGGGATGTGAAGGACAGTTATCAGGCCTTTTATGAAACCATGGATGATTTCGAAGGTCGGGCGGTAGACGATCATAAGCGAAAGCTGAAGAGACTAGAAGAAAACAGGCCTTCTGATTATCAAGAGCAGAAGGCGGTTATTGATCAGGAACTCGAGCTTAAAAAGCGTAGCTTTTATGCGAACCGAGAAATCACTAAAAGGCAGGAAACTTGGCCCGGTTGGTATGATACAGCTCGTAAAACCGCGGAAGCGGAAATCGGTATGACCAAGGGCGGGAAGCTGATTAAAAAGAAGTAAACTGAGCACGAATTTGGAAGGAATTTAATTCTCCACCTTAATTACAAATGAAAATATTAACCCTCTACACTTTAACTTTAATCACTTTTTGTTTCTGTCTGTGTGGAAACAAAGCTCCCAACTTCATCCTTATCTATGCGGATGATCTGGGCTACACCCAGACCAGTGTTCCTATGATGAAGGATCGTCCTGAGCTTGGTCATTCCCTTCATCAGACTCCAAATTTGGAAAAGCTGGCCGAGCGGGGTATGCGTTTTTCCAACGCCTATTGTCCATCTCCGGTTTGCACCTCTTCCCGGGCAAGCATCCAGTTCGGGATGACCACCGCACGGGTTGGATGCATTTCCATCCATGATGTGGTGATGAATAAGAGGCAGGTGGATTTTGAAAAGAAGCTTTCCTTGGCGGAAATGCTTAAGGAATCAGGCAAAGGCTATATAAGTGGTTTTTTTGGTAAGGGCTGTACTCCACTCGGTTGGTTCAAGGATCATGGGTACGACGAGACTGATTTCATTCACAAGCACCCCAATGGCAACGGACATGGGGACTGGTGGGAACCTGCAGATAAAACGCCTATCCCACTTGATGATCCAAAACGTGTTTTTAGTTTGGCCAAGACTTCCAATGCTTTTCTTGAAAAGAGAGCCAAGGATAAGAAACCTTTTTTTCTGACGATTTCACATTATGCCTTGCATGTTCGTAATATGTCATTGAAAAGCACCCGTCGAAAGTACCTCGACATCATCGCGGGTAGGGAAGGCCTTGAGGAGGAAATCCCCGATATCTCTAAGTTTGACGACAACGCTGATCAAATGCCTGCTAAGCTGCGCAGTCATTGGGAACGAGCGAACTATGCCGCGATGATGGAAGACATGGACACTTCCATCGGTATAGTTCTCGATAAACTCAAAGAATTGGGCATGAAGGAAAACACTTACATTATTTTTTCATCTGATAATGGAGGAGGTGCGAGCAACAAGCCTTTACAGGGTGGTAAAGCAAGAATGTGGGAGGGTGGTATTCGTGTTCCCATGATCGTGGCTGGTCCCGGAGTTCCGGCAAACTCTCAGTGTGATAAACCCGTGGCCCAGTGGGATTACCTGACTACCATGCATGACTTGTCTGGCAGTTCGGCTTCTCTGCCTGACAATCTGGATGGGGTGAGCTTACGCCCGGTTTTTGAAAAAGGAAATAAGGGAAGGCTCGCTAGACGGGATACTGGTTTAATTTTTCATTTTCCTGCATTCTACACCATACCGATTACTTCCTACCGGGACGGGGATTTCAAGTTAATGCGTCATTTGAATACCGGGGAAATTAAGTTGTTTAATGTGGCTAAGGATATGGGAGAGACCAGAGATTTAACCAAGACTAGGCCTGATAAGGTAAAGTCAATGGTTCGAAAATTGGATGCCTATTTAAATAAGGTTGGAGCTTGGACTATGAAGGAAGTCTACGAGACTAGACTCGAGGAATTGGATGATTGGATAGGCCATCTTAAAGCCGAGGCTTCCAAATATGAAACAGTGTTGAAAGAAAACCCGAAGGATAAGGATGCACAGACACGACTTAGGAAAGCTGAAAGTCAGATCAAAGATAAATTGAAATCCCGCACTAATATGCTTGAAAATCAAGCATCCAGTAATTGGCTCTAGCGATTTAGCATCGTATTCAGGATTCATTGCAATAAATTTTCCACCGTGGAAGTGGAGCAAATAGATGACTTTGTTATAGATGCAACCAAGGCCGATGAGATCTCAGGATCATCCGTAATTCAAAGTTTGTGGAGTGGCTACGGTAGTATCAAGAAATATGAGCTATCGGGATGTGATTTACCGTCCGTTATTGTAAAACATGTAAGACCTGATCAGGTTACACATCCACGAGGTTGGAATACGGATCTATCTCATCAAAGAAAACTGAAGTCTTACCAAGTCGAGCTCCATTGGTATCAATCGAGAAGAAATTGTTTTGAAGTCTCCAATGCCAAAATCCCTGCCTGTCTTGGTACCCAATGTGATGGTCATGAAGTGTTGATGATCTTGGAGGATTTGGACGGAGCGGGATTCGACAGGAGAAAGAGTTTTGTGAATCAAAAGGAATGGCAGGCGTGCGTCAGGTGGTTGGCTACTTTTCATGCAGAAAATCTCAATGCTAGTACCTCAGGTCTATGGGAGACTGGCACTTACTGGCATCTTGAAACAAGACCAGATGAGATGCAACGAATGGATGATCCATCTCTTAAAAAAGCAGCTTCTTCTATCGATCAGAAATTGAAGGATTCTAAATTTCAAACCCTGGTACACGGAGATGCAAAATTAGCCAATTTTTGTTTTAATCGCGACGGGTCACAAGTCGCTGCGGTGGATTTCCAGTATGTGGGGGGCGGGTGTGGGATGAAGGACTTGGCTTATTTTGTGGGGAGTTGTTTCCGAGATGAGGAAGCAGAGGAAATGGAGAAGGAAGTGCTCGATTATTATTTTAGGCAACTTTCCTTGAGTTTAGGGAGAGTAAAGAATTGGGTGACCGCTGATGAATTGGAAAAAGATTGGCGACCTTTGTATCGAGTCGCCTGGGCCGATTTTCATCGTTTCATGAAGGGCTGGAGCCCGGGACACTGGAAGCTCAGTGATTACAGTGAACGGGTAACCCGCGAGGTGATCAGAAATTTGTCAGAAGCGTGAAAAATTTGGAACTGGAAAAGCTAACTGAACTTGCAGTGCATGCGGCGAGGGAGGCAGGCCAAATCATTAACTCTTACAGTCAAAAAGAAGTGGAGGTGGAGTGCAAGGATGGCGGGCATACTTATGCTTCCCGGGTGGTGACTGAAGTGGACCGAAGAGCCCAGGATATGATTTTAAGTATCCTTCATCCAACTTGTGGTCAATCTGATTTGGCTCTCCTGACGGAAGAGCATGAAGACGATCATTCCCGTTTTGAAAAAGAATATTTTTGGTGTATCGATCCCTTGGATGGCACTTTGCCTTTTACCCAAAAGGAAGCCGGGTATTCGGTTTCCATTGCCCTCGTTGCAAACAACGGCTCACCCAAGATCGGAGTGGTCTACGATCCAGTGTCTGAGATTCTTTGGCAGGCCACCAAGGGCTTGGGTGTGAAAAGGAATAATCAAGCCTGGGAAATGCAAAAATTGAAGGATGAGTTGGTTTTTACATATGACCGGAGTTTTGAAAAACATCCCCAGCGTTCACGGGTTTTGGAAGAGTTGAATGCCTATGCTCGGGCTCATGGATTAAACAAAGTTCATGCGATTCAATACGGAGGCGCAGTCCTGAATGCTTGTTATGCCTTAGAAAATGCTCCGGGTTGTCACTTCAAATTTGCCAAACCCGAGGAGGGTGGGGGCAGCATTTGGGATTATGCCGCAACTGCCTGTCTTTTTCAGGAGGCAGGGGCGGTGGTGAATGATGTGCATGGTAAGCCCCTTGATCTTAATCGCAGCGATTCCACATTCATGAATCATCGGGGTGCAATCTATGCAACCGATCAGATTCTAGCTTCTGCAATCAAAAATATTTTAGGAAATTGAAGATTTATCAGACCTGGTTGGGAAATTATTCCATCGCTTAATATCTCTTGCCACTCATTTTGTCCGGCTTTAGTAAATGAGATTAAGTAGGTTTATGCTCCTTGTTGCTGCCTTTAGGTGTTCACCATAACCAAAAGAAATCCCTCTCCCCACTAAAATTCACAAACTTAGCCAAATTTCACAACCTATGATCGCATCTGCTTCTTTTTTACCAGAAAAACTCCACGAATACCCCCTGCTAGAGGTGATTGACCCCTCGGGTGTCGAATCATCTTTGATTCTCGATGACTGTATCAATCAGAACGACGGGGTGTTGCAACTTTTGCACCGTTATGCTGGCAGAACATTTTGTAGTCCCGGTAAACGTCTGCGTCTGGACGAGGGATCTTATTATCCGGATTATATGGATGGTACGGGCCTCGATGAGATCTGGATGGGGTGTACTGTGCCCATCGTAACGGGAGTGATTGACACCCGTACTGGCGAAGCACCCTTCCGGGAAGGAGAGTCGCATGTGCTTACTCCGGACGGACAGGTCATCTCTTTGCAGGATTTGATTCTGGCCAAACCGGAAGCGGTAATGGGGGGAAAAATCACAGCTTTTTCGAAATCTTTGTATGGGGACCCGACCTGGCCGATTGTTTCCAAGAAATTCGATAATTTGAATCCGATTCCCCATCATCTTCATTGGTCCAAGTGGGAAGTTTACGACATCAATTCCTTTGATAACCCCGGTGTAAGTCCATCGCATTACCACACCACTGCAATGGGGCTCTATCCGTTTGTTACGAAGGATCAATTCCTTGCCTGCATGAAGCGTTTCGGACAGGGTGAATATAATGATGTCAGGCACCTGTCTCCTCACACCATGATGCACATCGATAACGGCTTCGTTATGCCAAATGGCGTGCTTCACTCACCGACTGATCTTTGTACTCACGAGGTTCATGTGACCATGGATGAACATTTTCTGGCCGAGGATCTTACCCTTGACGGAAGAATTGGTGCAGCGGATGCGTTTTACGCCTGCAGGGAAGAAGATTATCCCAAGGATAAACATGAAGACTGGGAATACTTGATTGAAAAGTTCGATTTTGAAGCAAACCAGGATCCAGATTTCGTCATCAAGAATTCCCGCCCTGCGATCACTGCAGAGGAATTTGCAGGAGACGGAGTCGAGGCAAAGTGGATTGTTTACGGGGATTTTCTGGGCGACCAAAAAGTCTCAATTCTTCGCCTCATCTTGCAACCCGGCAGCAAGACAAACTTCTGTCCGGAGAGTCCTGCTCTTTTTCACACAAATGGTGGAAGTGGTCGAGTGGGAAAGTTCGAAGTTCGATATCATCAGGATATGGTTCTTGGGGAAATCTATCCTGAAATCGGGTTTATAACCCAATCTGCCCTTTCGAATGGAGGAGTGGAGATCGAGAATACAGGTTCGGACCCACTCGTCCTGACCTTTGATTTCCCACAAAACGCACATTCTTTTACACCCGGTGGTTAAATCTAAAAGAAATATTTGATGCCTCCTGCCATCTAACGAGTTTCGAATTGATTGGCAAAAGGCTTAGAGTACTGACACCAATTGTTTAACCAGTTTAATACCCAACCAGAGAATTACCTTGTGCAGAAATAAGAAAGTTATTTTAATATTTATTTGTTTTTTCATTACATCCCTGTTGTCGGCGAACCGTCCCAATATTCTCTATTTTTATGTCGATGATTTAGGATGGGGCTCGATCGGACCGAATGGTCAGTATGAAAGAAGAGCCAAAGGTTTGCCCTATGTACTGACTCCGAACCTGGACCGTCTGGCGGAGGAGGGTATTAATTTTTCCAGGGGATACGGATGCACGGTTTGTTCACCCGCTCGTTCATCCCAACAAACCGGTTTCCACCAGGGCTATACATTTGCGGACCGAAATGACCCGGATAACGCGAAGAAGGCAATTCGTGCGGACGATATTACCATGGGGGACGCTCTTTCCAAAGCTGGGTATGCCACGGGTTATTGGGGGAAGTGGGGATATGGGGGCTCCAAGGATATGCACAGTCCAACCATTGATAATGTACAGACATTGCCAACTTCCCATGGTTATAAGTTTGTGGTCGCGGAACTCCATCATGTGCGTGCTCATACTTTCTTCCAACCTACACTTTGGAATGCACCGGCAA
>CACMQL010000026.1 GCA_902615835.1 uncultured Verrucomicrobiota bacterium | reverse complement strand
GGAACGGTATAAGTAGGCTGGATCGTTAGAGCGACTCCGACATTGAAGGGAACCAAGGTATCCGTGGATATGACCACGGCTCCGGATTCGCTACCGGCGGATGAGTACAAGCTGCTGACTTCGCTATCGGTGAAGGCGACATTGTACAGGCGGAAGTTTTGCAGGCTACCCTTGAACCAGTTGGCATTCCCGTTTTCATTGGCTCCGATATAAATATTCTTATCCTGTTCGACCCAAACCGTGTCGTTGATGGTAGCGGACTGTACGGGGGCACCGTTAAGGTAAGTCTTGGCAATTCCGGGATTACCTTGGTTGGTTAATGTCACCATTGTCCAAGAATCAGGAGACACCCGATAAGCGTTGTTTACTCCTACATTCGTATTGGTGCCCATCCGAAAGCGGTGTTGAACATTACCTCCGTTGGCATTGTTGTGATCACCGAGGTCGAAATAATAGTTTCTGCCTCCCCGGTTGAATATTGCACCAGTTCCAGTGGTACTGACTTCATAACGCAACCAGATGTTGGCGGTGTATTGGCCATTGTTGGTCATGCGCATCGCCCGATGGTTGGGGATGGTGATCTTGTTGTTGGCTGATCCGTCAAAACGAAACGAAGATCCAGTTAATCCGGGAAATCGACCCACCGTTCCGGCAACTGTTCCGGTGAGTCCATGGGAACTCCAGTCCTGCACAGTCGTCGCATTCTCAGCTTCACCAAGTGGAAAGAAAAGGGCAAGATTTGATTCCTTGAGCACGGATGGGCGGTATAGAATTTCTTTGTAAGCGGCGGAGCTTTTCTCACCCGTTGCAACGGAATTCGCTGCCCCTTCCCTTACCTTCACCTTAATACGGGATGGGTTGGTTGTGGGATTAAGATTAAGCACATAACTGGCCCCGGAACCGGTCACGCTGGCTACGGTCGCACCTTCGATGCTCACCGCATTGTTGGATAAGCCCACTGAGGTGGGTTGACTGGACTTGTATGGGTGACTACCGGCCAGAGCTCCGGTCAAACCCCATTTATGAGCCAAGTAGCCTTCAATCTTCTGTCGATCGGATGCTGAAAGTACTGTATCGTAAATGAGAATTTCTGCATAGTCTGCACCAAGGTATCCAGAATTACCTGCCGCATATCGAGCAATTTTAAGATTGGCCAAATGCCTTCCGGAAGCCGCTTGAAAATTGATAGTTTGGGCACTGAAGTTTGCAGGGTTTCCGGAACCGTCGTTTCCTGGCCGGTCGATTTTCCAATTTGGGGCAACCCATTCGTTTCCTGTATCGGTCTTCCAGCATGAAAGCACTCTTTGGTAGGTCCCGTCGGCAGAATCTGAGCTTTGTGCGACCACATATACCTCAACTGCGCCGGAAGTGGAGCGAATGTGGCCCACATCCAACCAATCGTTGGTGCCGTCAAAACGGATCACCGGTTTGGAGGCAAGGCCGTTCGCGACCACAATCGGTTGGATGCCGGTGGTAGAGGCATTGGCATCGTGTCCGCGTCCGCTCTTATCCTTCCACATGCTAAGAACATTGGAGGAATGAACTAAAGAACTTGGGTCGTTGGCATCCAGCCAGAGAGTGAGTCCGGCTACAGTTCCAGGTTTGAAAGAGGTGCTGAATCCATTTGAAAATCCGCTTACGGATTGATTGGATCCACTCTTCTTGAAGGTTAGGGTAACCGGGATAGGGTAAGTTTGGGTGGGGTTCGTAACGGAGAATTCAGGAGCCAGTCCGTCTCCAATTCCGGATGGCATGGCTTGGTTGCCGTGACCGATGGGAAGCCTTGCGGTCAGCCCCCATTTGTGGGCAAGGTAGCCCTCGATAGCCTGGCGTTCACCCTTGCTAAGCACCCGGTTAAAGGCTATAAACTCAGCGACCTCGCATTTCGAGTATTCGGCACTGGTTCCCCAACCCCCAAATTGTAATTGTTGTGGCATGTAAGTTGTGTTGTGTGCACCGGTTCCATCAACATCTCCAACCTGTTTGCCATCGAAATAAGTGTTGCCTTGGTCGGTATCATTCATGGAGGCACTATGGATGTGAAAAAGCTGGTCCTTAACATAGTTGGGGCTGGGATTAGTCAGCCAACCGTCAAAATACCATTTCTGCATGAATCCTGCCTGAAAACCAAAGATCCAATTTCTTGAACGGTCTGAAATTACCCGTAAATTCGTATCGGCGTGCGTGTAACGGGCAACGGAGAACATGGTAAACTTCCCTCCTCCACCCCAATAATTACTGGAGTACAGGGCATCGCCGGTTCCGTCGAAGTTAACCACCCCATTTTCACCAAACTTCGCCCAGGTTGGGTTGCCCGCCCCGGTCATGTTGTAGCCATTACCCGACTTATCAGTCCAGGAGTTGACCGCACTTCCCACGCTGTATCCGGTGTCGGTGGTCCCATCCCCGTTGAGGTCGGTGGCGTCATACCACATCTCGAGACCTTCCATTCCGGAAGTGGATAGTGAAGCAGCATAAGAGGCGTTAAAATTCACACTGGCCACATCGTTTCCGTATACGCCTCCGCCGCCCGCCGCCGCATTTTTGGGAATGGTCAGACTGAGGGAGGAAGGAAAACTCGTTGGGGTAACATTGAATGTGTATGTATGTCCTCCACCCCCTGAAGCGGAAAAGCCACTGACCGCACCACCGCTCAAAGTAAGATCGGATGAATTAAAATCGGTTACCGGAAAATTCGAGCCGCCTCTTTTAAAGTTGACGCTAATAGGTATGGGGTTGGCATTGGCAAAGCTGTCTACCGTGATGACCGGCAGAGTGGGGGTGTAGTACCCTTCTCCCGCTCCACTTGCGTAGAGGGTCGCGGCTGCGGTGGCATTTACTTCGGCGGAATAGAGGCGAAAATCATCGATCGTACCGTTGAAATTAATCGTATTCCCACGACCAGTGGTATCCGCCCCGATATGAAAATTCTGCAGGGCTGGGATGTTGAAAATTTTGCCACCTTGTCCAGTTTTACTCACCGCAGATCCATCCACATAAAAAGTGACGCCGTTCATGTTAGCGTCAGCGGCTTTGACAACCACCAAATGATGCCAATTGCCGTCATAGAAGGAATTAGCGGTGGCGGCCGCACCCCCTTGATTGTCCAAGCGGAATTTTCCCGCATCAAAACTGAGGGTGGCTCGATAACCGTAAGTAAGATCGGAGGTACTTTGACCCCAACTGGCGATACTTAGCTGCTGAGTAGGGTTGTTGATGGTGGATTTTGCCCACAAGGCGATACTGAATGCATTCGTACCGGTAACGCCGGTAAATCCGGGAACGCTAACGGAATCTCCGGTGCCATCGAGCTCAAGGGCGAATCCTCTTTTTCCTGCAACCCATGTGGGATCCCCGAGCAGGGTGCCATTCTTGCCACTGGAGGAACGGTCCAGGGTGGTGGTGCCCGAGCCCTCGTCAAAAGGCAGATAGAGCACGAGGTTGTTATCGAGAGTCACCGTATTGCGGAATTGAGTCAAACCCGTACCCCCTGCGGTGAGTCCACCCGAGCCGGTGGTGGCGGCCCCTGCCGGGATGCTCAGGCTGATGATTGCCGGATAGGTGGTGGGTACGATGTTAAAGGTGTAGGTGTGACCGGAACCGCTGAAATTGGAAATATTGGCATCGGTGGCAGTGATATCGCTGGCCGTAAAGTTGGTCACGGATATATTTGTTCCATCCTGTTTGAAAGTTACGCTACCCGAGATGGGCGAACTGCTCGCGGTTTGAGCAATGGTGAAAACAGGGGCGGCCACCGTTGGTTTCTTGAGAAGAACGAGGCGGGCAGGGACATGATCGTTCACAGTAGCGTTGGTGGCGGCTTCCGCAGCGACTCCGATGGAAATTACATCGTTCGCCTTCAATCCACTCAAGACGCTAACCAAGGCACCGGAAGAATGAGCATGACCGGATTGCCTAATGTAGTGAGAGGATACCTCAGCTCCAGCAATACCGTTACCATTAACACGAACGGTCATCTTCGGGTTGGGCCGGGTGCCTGCGGAAGTCAGACCATCGGAGTAAAGCAGGAGGTAATCACCATCGCCGTCAACCGTAACCTGATGGGCATTGGAAGTACCTGAATGAGTAAATTTGGAGGCATCGATGGTTTCCTGGGTTGCCCACTTGACTTCGCCCGCTGTATTCCAATCATCACCAGTTGACAGTTGAGTCGCGGTTGCCGAGAAAAGATTGTTGGCGTTGGATAATTTTTCAATGAAAACCGATGCCACTTCATTGGTTGGAACAATCAATGAACCACCTGCTGCACGCTTACTGAGATCAAATGTTAAAATCTTGTTGGCAGAAGCAGTTTGAATGAGCCCAACCCAATGGACGGAAGATTTGCTGGTGGCTTCTGCGTTTCGGACATATCCTTGGGCTGCGAATCCACCAGAAACTTGAACCCCGTCAATTTTGGGTATTAATTGGGGGGATGCACGTGCCCGATTGTTGCTGAGCGGAACATTGACGAAAACTAAGTAGGAGCCGGCATTGGCGAGGGTAATGTTGTGACTGTTTGAAGAATTGCTGTGGGTAAAGCCACTATCCGCAACTTCCTGAGTCCATTGCATCGAAGAGGCGGTATCAGGGTTGAGGTCGTTACCCGAAACTAATCGTGTGCCAGTGGCGGAAAAAATGGTGCGTGAAGTTGCTATTTTCTCCAGAAAAAGCGTAGCGGTGCCTATTTTTACGGAGTTTTCAGTGGCACTATCAAAACTTTTAACATAGATTTCAATGTAATCGTTGGCTGACAAACTTGGAAGCAATAAATGCATGTGTCCGCTGCTTTCGGTGTGATCGTTGGTATGTCTAACATAAGTCGAACGGGCATTACCTGCTGGAATATCTGTACTGCCGTTTTTCTTAACAAAGAAGCGAACCTGCGAACGCTTGTCAGCAGTCCTTACATTTTCACTGATTGGTCCCGTGAAGGCGAGAAAGTAATCTCCAGCCGTTTTGACTTTCAGGCGGGTGGGGGTGGAGGCGTTGAAGTCGAAAGTGCCTGGATCCAGATCGGTGCTTGACCATTTGATTGCAAGGGAAGAAGTTCCACTAGCCTCGGGAATTACATTGCTGTTATTAGAAAGCATCGTTCCTTTAACGAGGGCACCCCCTTCTACCGCCCCGTAAGTTTTATGGATACTTCCTATTAAGAACAGCAGGGAAGTGAAGACTAATTTGAAAATGTTTGAAGTAGGGACTTTGGGCATAATTAAAAAGGCTATGATAAATTTCTACCATGCTTTACCTTTTAACGAACATAAAATACGTGAAATTACTAAGTTTTATAAACTATTAGATTCAATTTTCAGGTAATAAGCAATTCTAATATACCTTAGTTTTTACTTTAGAACCGATGCAATTGCATATTATTAGAGTATTCTTAAACCAAAACTATTTAGGCCGTCCATAACAACAACTTTTTTTCAAAGAATCTAATCCCATTGTTGGAAAAGCTTTGTAGACCAGAGATTTATTCAGCTTTGCCTTTCATTTCACCAATTCTTCTTTGTCGGAAAGATCTCATGATGAATATCCGAATAGTATTCAAGTCATGTTGAGTGTTAACTGGTTTTTGATCTCTAGGGCAAAACAAAGAACAACTTATCTGAAAACGAAATTCACAGGTAAATCGATCTAATTTTAAATGCGAGGTTGGCAACCTATATTATGAATCCGTGATCCGGACAAAAAACGAAGTTATTTTTAGTATATTATAGGATTAAAACAGCCAATTAAGTAACATCAGTTTTTTATCCACATCTAATTATGGGAGATAATGAGGAGTAATTTTGATTTTACCCACGACTGTAAAATCTCTTGTTTCCTGCACTTCGGTCTTTTAATTCAAGTATTCCGGTGATAGACTAAGATTACTTCTAACAGTTATTCATATCATAAACATGAAAGAACAAACTTTTTCACTTTCTGACTCGGCTGCCAATAGTCTGCCCGCAGAACGGGCAGCTTTCATCCGAAGAACCTATTCTCACCTAGCTGTAGCGCTTTTGTTATTCACCGGACTTGAGTATTATTTGGTCAATGCACCCTTCGCGGCCCAGTTGGCCATGAGCATGACAGGTGGAATGAGTTGGCTACTTGTCCTTGGTTTATTTATGGGCGTCAGTTACATCGCCAATAAATTGGCTTTATCCGGTGGGTCGGAGCAAATGCAGTATTTGGGCTTGGGTCTTTTTGTGATTGCCGAAGCCATTGTCTTCTTGCCTCTTCTATTCATTGCCACTCAAATTGGAGGATCAGGTTTAATCCCCACCGCCGGATTGATGACCTTACTTTTGGTTGGGGGAATCACCGCAACAGTGTTTATCACTAAAAAAGATTTCTCCTTCATGGGAGGAATTCTGTCAGTGGGTGGATTTGTGGCCCTGGGATTTATTGTTTGCAGCATGATATTCGGCTTCTCGTTGGGTCTTGTTTTTTCCGCTGTGATGATTCTATTTGCCGGTGGCTCCGTGCTCTACTCAACATCTAATATTCTTCACCAATATCGGACAGACCAACACGTGGCCGCCTCGCTTTCTTTATTTGCTTCGGTTGCCCTTTTATTTTTCTACATCCTCCAGTTTTTAATGAGCTTTGCCGGTGGAGGTGATGATTGATCTTCTATGGTTGAACCCAAGGATTGGGTTCTCCAACAATAAACTTTTTGCGAAGTCCGCTTAGGGCAGATCTAGCGGTGTGGTTACACCAAGCGGGATGTGAAATTTCTGGATTCAAATCCAGCAGAGGCCGAAGTACGAAATCACGATCTAAAATTCTGGGATGTGGCAAGGTAAGCTCTTTCTGCTTCATTGTGATCTCATCGTAAAGAAGAAGATCCAAATCAATGATTCTGGGTCCATTTTCTCGAATCACTTTTTTTCCAAGACTTTTCTCAGTTTCCTGCAATCTTTTGAGCAGGGTCAAAGGAGAAAGATCGGTGGTCATTCTTACTGCCGCATTGTGGAAGGGAGGTTGATCTAAAAAACCGAAGGGAGCCGACCGGTAAAGCTTGGAGCAGGAAACAAGCTTAGCATATTTTTGTATGGATGAGAGGCTTTTGTTAAAAGTGGCCAGTGGATCCCCCAGGTTTGCCCCGAGACCCAAATAAATATCAGCACTCAACTTCTACGCGTATTTGCTGGAGGCCCAGTTTTTTTACATATCTGGGCTTGTCCACTGACAGGCGAACCCGTTGGGCACCAAATTTTATTTTCAAGTCTTCCGCTAAAAGCAAGGCATACCTCTCGAGGGTCTTACCATCATAGGCTTGGGAGAAATTACGGGTATGATCGACAATATTTCGATAATCAACCCCATCTTCGACTTCATCGGTTTCCGCCATTTTCGAAAAATCGTTTTCTATTTCGACGGATAACAAAAGATCCTGGGGGGCATAAAGTTCCTCTTCGAGGAGACCGATTCGAACCATAACCTCAATGCCTTCGAGTAAAATTTTGCCCATGTGTTTTCCTTGTACTTTCCTCAGCAATCAGTTGCGAGTTCCCTCGCGACTTGAAGTGCCTGTACGGTCTCGAAGACATCGTGAACCCGAATGATTTCAACCCCTTTTGATACCGCATCCAGTGCGGAGGCAATGGAACCTCCTAATCTTTTGACTGGATCCGGTGCTCCACATAGATGATCAATCCACGATTTACGCGATGAACCGAGCAAAACGCCCCAAGAGTCGTGCAGGAAGCTATGAATATTTTTCATAATTTCGAGATTATGAGACAGGGTTTTGCCAAAACCAATACCCGGATCAATCCATATTCTTGGAAGATTAAATTCTTTAATTTGCGATTTTTTTTGATCAAAAAATTCCCCAATTTCAGTAACAGTATTCATGTAAGATGGTTGTTCTTGCATTCTTTTGGGAATGCCTTGAGCATGCATTATGATAAATCCGGCCTGATATTTACGGGCAAGATTGAGTAGCTGGAAGTTACCTCCAGACACATCGTTGATTATATGAGCTCCGGCTTCCAAGGCAAGCTCTGCGACTTTTGGTTTTGTGGTATCGATGGAGATAACGAATTGATCAACTGGAAGTTTCTCAAGCACGGGGAGAACTCTTTGGATTTCCTCCTCCTCCGAGATGGATTCACTACCCGGGCGGGTACTCTCTCCTCCCAGATCGATAATTTGGGCGCCTTGATCGAACATTTGGAGGGCTTTTTCAACGGCGATTGCTGGTTCCATGAATTTACCTCCGTCACTGAAGGAGTCGGGCGTGAGGTTGAGGATTCCCATGACTGCCGGATAATGGAGGGGAAGGCGTTGTCCGTTAAAGATATATTCAGGCACTAGATGAGCGTAGGAGTTCTTCGTAGTGTGTACGGATTTCAGAAAACACTGCATTCCCCTGTGATCTCCAACCGAGCTCGGAGAGAACAGTGAGAGGGGCCACTCCGCGCCCCGTTCCGCAAAGGATAATTTCATCGAAAGAGGAAATATCCTGATCTTTGGGGATAGCCCGGGTGACTGCAAACCGCTTTTCCAGAAAAGGGAGAAGTTTTTGCAGGACAATGCCATTAAGAACCCATTTTTCCGGGATGACTAATTCTTCTCCACTTGCAAAAATTAAATTGGAGGTTGCGGTTTCACGGATGTCGTTATCCTTGGGATCAATGATCACCCAGTCCTCCCTTTCGATTTCCAACTCCGCCAGTGATCCGTAAAGATCTTTATCCTGGGTAGATTTAATCACCGGATCCGGCCTGCGATGATGCAGGAGCCATCCTTCGACCGGATTTCCGTCACTTACGGCGGGACGGGAAGAAAGGCCCAATAATTCTTCAAAAAGGCAAACTCTGACCAATCCGTGATCCGGGCTTATTTCGGACAGGAAATGAGCCAGTTTTTGTTCAATAAATTGGATCTCAGGAATCCATGGCATTGCTTCCCTTTTGGCAGATTCAATCAGTCGGTGTAAGTAAGATTCGCAAAAAGGAACTTCCCGATCTTCGATTACACGAAGGGTGGAGAAGACCCCGCGCAAACCCCACGGTTCAGGATGTTTGCTTAGGGTGTCATCTATGTTCCATGCTTTCATGAATAATATTCGATAAAATCTGGCTGCCTTGATTTGATAGAAAGGATTCAGGATGATACTGCAAGCCAAAGAGTTTACGCTCTATATCCTCGAAAGAAAGGGGCGTTTCCCGGATGGGGTCGGTGGCCGTGATTTTGATTGAGCGGGGAAGGTTATTCAGACTACCCGGATCGACTTGCAGGGAGTGATATCGTCCAACCCTGATGGGCCCGCTGAGATTTCGGTAAGTGGCACTTTCGACTTGGGCAAGAATTTCAGTTTCGACTCCGTGCAAGACTTGATTCTGTCGGATAATCCGTGCACCCTCCTGTTCAAGAATCATCTGGAATCCAAGGCAAACGCCAAGAATAGGAATTTTCCCCTTGGCCAAATTTATAATAGCCAAAGATTCCGGATAATCCTGTGGGGTTCCCGGACCCGGAGAAAAGACCAGCATTTGGCTATTCTGAAGATGTAGGTCGGAAAATGCTTTTCGGTCGATAATCCTCACTCGATCAAACCGAGCAAGCAGATGTTCCAAGTTACGGGTGAAGGAGTCACGGTGATCAATCAAGGTGATCATTTGATCAGATCGAGAAGGGCCTGAGCTTTGGTCTGATTTTCCCGATACTCATATTCTGGCGTTGAATTTACCACAATTCCTCCTCCAGCCTGGGTGTAGCAGCGATCATGAAGAATGAGCATACTCCGGATGATGAGATTTAAATGGAGATCACCGTTGTTATGTAAGGTGCCAAAGCTACCCGTGTATGGTCCGCGGAAACAGGGTTCGAGCTGATCGATCCATTCCATGGTCCGGGCTTTGGGGCATCCGGTTATGCTGCCGCCCGGAAGCATCGCCTGGACAATTTCCTCCATGGATATATTCTCTTTTAGCTTTCCTGAAATGGTGGATACGAGGTGGTGCAGATGAGCATAACTTTCGACTTCCCGAAAATTTTGAATTTGTACTGATCCGTGCTGACAGAGAGCGGAGAGGTCATTGCGTTCCAGGTCGACCAGCATGTTGTGCTCTGCGACCTCCTTTGGGTCCTTGAGAAACCGTTCGATCAGCGAGTGTTCGGTATCCGGATGATCCCGTCGGTAAGTACCACCAATTGGTCGGGTGATGATATCTCCAGCTTGTTTATGGATCACGACTTCCGGAGAACAACTGACGATGGAAAAGGAGCCGGTTTTTAATAAAAAGGCTTCGGGAGCTGGGTTACTTTTTTGTAATTTGGTGAAGGCAAAAAGCGGGTCGAGCCGAGTGTCCGCCTCAAATCGTTGCGAAATTTTAATCTGATAAGTTTCGCCATTCAGGATGGCTTCCTTTGCCTGATGGAAGATATCTTTGTAGCGTTTAAAACTAAGGTTGCAGCGGGGAGTCTGGTGAGTCAGGGGTAAAGAATGGGCTGACAGGGGAATGTGGAGCCTTTTTTCGATCTCCTGCTCCCGGTTTGAATCAAGCGATTCAATCTTGGTTTCCTCTTCATTCAGATGAATGAGGGTGGCCGGACGGCCAAACCAGCCCGCGGGTACGGATAGGTCGCGGACTGCTTTGACTTCCACCCCGAAATGAAAAGCCAGTAGCTCGTATCCAAAAAATCCGACCCAGCCGGAGAAGGATAGGTTTTGATCTCCGGATAAAGGTTGAAGCTTGGACCAAAAGGACTGATCAGAGGGGGATGCAACCAGAAAAGTTTCCTCAAAATCCAGATAAGCAATTAGTTTTTTTGGGTTTGCGTCCACCGTCTGGATTGCGAGGTTTTCACATCCAAGGCTGGCAAGCTTTGCAGGGGAAATTGGCCGGTCCAATGTGATCATGTAAGCAGGTTTAAGAGTTCGGGGAATGCATCTATATGATTATCAACTTTGATATCCGAACCAAAAAGCACCGGGTGCCAGCCCGATTCCCGGGATCCGAGATAATCTCGGAAATAACTGTCGCCCAGGTGCATGATTCCGTCAGGTTTCACCCGCAGAGTATCTTCCACGGCCTGAAAAATTTCTCTTTGCGGTTTTTCACATCCTAATTCAGAAGAAATGAACAAATGTTCAAAGAGATGATCAACCTGCAAGTCACGCAAAACGGATCGCAACCTTGAGTCATTATTCGAAAGAACCGCTAACCGATACTTCCGTTCCTTAAGTATGCTCAGGGTGTGCACTGCTTGCTCCGCAAGCTTCCACGGTTCTCCCCGGGCAAATAATTCCCATAACTCTTCAAATAATTCATTGATTACATCACCAGAGCAGGAAGGCTGGAAAGTAAGTTTTACCACCTTTCTCCAAAATTCCTTTTCCTCTCCCTGGTTTTTCTGAGCTATTTTTTGGACATCATTGAATGCCTTGCCAAACCGAACATCCAGTTCAGCATCGTTGACGGAAATCCCTTTTTTTCGGGCGGCCTTTCCATAAACCGCACCGACTGAAGGCCAAGGTTTGAGAAGGGTACCAGCCGCATCCACCGTGAGCAGGGAAATTTTATTCATTACTTGTAATCGTGAAAACGGGAGATTTTAAAATTTGGTTCAGGTGAAGACTTGTGACATGTAAAATAGCAACTTATGAATGTCATCCGATGATGCGAGTTTTAACAAACGCCCCAGGTTTCCTAATCTTGCTGGTTGGGGTAATCCTTTTTGCCTATTGGAAACCCGGCCTTGGGGCGGAAATAGGGATCTTGAATAATCAATATCTCCAGAAGTTCATCATTGTCATCATCTTTTTTGTTCAGGGATCACGCCTGAAAACGGAAAATCTGTGGCAGCTTTTTCGAAGACCGGTCGGCATTGTGTTTCTGCAGGTGGGAATAATTATTTTACCGGTTATCTGGCTTAAACTTGGTTGGGTCCTGGGATGGGTTCCGCAGGTTTTTTACCCTTCCTTCTTTTTTATGGCGATTTTACCGACGACCATTTCCAGTTGTGTGGTTTTCTCTGCAAACGCCGGCGGAAACGCGGAGTATGCTCTGGGTCACGCAACCTTGTCCAATCTCCTTGGCATTTTGCTTGTGCCCTTTTTTGTGGCACGGATCTTTCCCTGTGGAGAGTTCTTCTGGTTTTCTTTTTGCAAAGATTTTTGCCCTGGTGATGGCTCCCTGTCTGCTCGGGTGGATCCTGAACCGGATTTTTCCGGCTGTTACGAAATTTGCTGGCAAAGAGTGGTATGGGCAGGTGCCGATGTTAGGTATTGCTTTGCTCGTCTACCTTTCGATGTGCGACGGTTTATTTATGCACGAAAGAAAGATTTTTTTGAGTTTGCTCAGTGAGGTGTTTCCCTATTGTTTGACCTTTGTTCTGTTATTTCACCTATCGGGCTGGGTATTTTCAACCAGATGGTCAAAAAAAAAGGAAATTCAAGTTTCCCAATTTTTTTGTTTGTCTCAGAAATCATTGGCCATGGGACTTCCCATTGCTTCGATTTTTTTTGCAGAATCGGAGGAAAATTTGTTTTCCATCACTCTGCCTCTGTTTTGCGTTCATTTTTTGCAGCTGTTGGTGGGAACCCTCTTTTTGAATGTTTGGAAAAGGCGGGTGGAGGCAACTGAGAACGGAATGTGAAAGATTTGATGTTGATACCTGATCAAATTTCAATGAAGAACAGAGAGTGATTTGTAAGAATTTTAAAGAGAAGGAGAAAATGCGTGTGGCGGGGTGTACGGCGGCCACCATTCTTGACCGTCTTTGTTCCTATGTCCGACCCGGGATGAATACCCTTGAAATTGACGAAGAGGGCGGGGCGATGATGCGTGATTTCGGGGTAAAAAGTGCCTGCAAAGGATACCGATCGGGAAATCGAATTTTTCCTTCTTACACATGTCTTTCGATCAACGATGAAGTGGTGCATGGGATTGGGTTGAAGAATCGTGTGCTCAAAGAGGGGGATATACTTTCAGTGGATGTCTGTATTCGCGAGAATGGAGTAATTGGAGATAATTGCCGGACTATCCCGGTTGGGCAGGTGAGCCCGGAAGTCGACCGATTACTCAGGGTGACTGAAGAATCTCTTTACCATGGGCTGGCCATGGCCATTCACAAAAAACGCGTAGGAGATGTTTCCGAGGCCGTACAAGAATATGTGGAGAAAGCGGGCTTTGCGGTAATTACTAATTTTGTGGGCCACGGGGTCGGACGGACCTTGCACGAAGAACCGCAAATTCCGAATTTTGGAAAAGCAGGCACCGGGTCCCAGTTTCGCAAGGGAATGGCGATTTGTATTGAACCGATGGTCAATATGAAAAGTCCACAGATCCGGATGGCTAAGGATGGATGGACTGCCCTGGCGGTTGACGGTATGCCATCGGCTCATTTTGAACACACCCTGTTGGTGGATGAGGGACAGCCTGAGATCTTGACCATTCCGGAGGGTTCCGGGAATGCCGAAGAGTACTTTAGATCGAAGTTGTCGGGGTTGGCGGCCTGAATATTTGTCATGCTTAAAAAGATAGCTGAAAGCGTCTTTAGTTTCGATGTCGAGTGGATACCTGATCCGAAATCCGCGGAAATCTTATTGCAATCTCCCCGATCCGGGGAACCTGGTGAAGCGGCGGCCGTATCGTTTGAAGCCCTTTGGGCAGATGCTCGAAAAGCCGAGGACCCGCAGGATTTTCAACCATACCTAAAAACTATTCTCTGTCGGATTGTTTCAATTTGTGGAATTCTGCGTGATTGTCCCCGTGGAGGGGAACCGGTTTTAAAATTAATTTCCCTGCCCACGGATCCGCTTGATCAAGAAAAATCAGAGGAAAAAGCCCTGCTTATCAGTTTTTTAAAATCGGTGGGAAGAAGGAAACCCCAACTTGTCGGGTATAATTCCTCCCAGGCGGATGTACCGATTATTATCCAGAGATCGATCGTGCATGGACTTCCCGGTTTTGGTTTTTCAGACCGACCAGCAAAGCCCTGGGAAGGAGTGGATTATTTCGATGCGAGAAATTCAGATTACAATATTGATCTCGCGGAAGGCCTGGGCCAGTTCCGCGACCGGCCTTCCCTTCACCAGGCAGCAAGTCTGAGTGGAATCCCCGGGAAGCTTGAGATAAGCGGAGATTCCGTGGCTCAAATGTGGTTGGACAGGCAACTTCCGGAAATTCTTGCTTACAATCAATTCGATGCCTTTACCACACATTTGCTTTGGGCAAGAATGGCACACTTCTCTGGCTTGCTGGAAACCCGTGATTATGAAAATGAACAGCAAGCAGTCCGAAATTTGCTGGAATCGGAAATCGCAAACGGGAAGGAACATTTAATCCGATTTGTCGAGGAATGGGATCGTTTACTCTCCCTTACTGGACAAGACTAATTTTTGGTGTCGCTTCTATTATCATTATTCTAACTCAGATAACCTGTTGCAAACATTAGTTTGTCTCCAAGATACCATACAGCATACTACTCTATCCATGACCAAAGAAGAACAAGCCCAAGACACCCTCGGTCGTCTAAATGAAACGCACGATCGCCTGATGGGCGAAATTCGCAAAGGCATTATTGGTCAGGACAAGGTAATTGAGCAATTACTTATTACCTTACTTGCCCGTGGGCACTGCCTGCTCACGGGAATTCCCGGTCTAGGCAAAACGCTGTTGGTTAAGACCTTGGCTAAATGTTTAAACCTTGGGTTTAAGAGGATTCAGTTTACACCTGACCTGATGCCGGCGGATGTGGTTGGGTCGGAAGTGGTGGATGAAGATCCGTCAACGGGAAAGAAGTCCTTCCGATTTGCGGCGGGCCCCATATTTTCGAATGTGGTTTTGGCCGATGAGATCAATCGGACACCACCGAAGACTCAGGCCTCCCTTTTGGAAGCGATGGAAGAGAGACAAGTCACGGTTTCCGGAGAAACCCGTCCGCTTGATTCCCCGTTTTTTGTACTTGCGACCCAAAATCCCATTGAATTGGAAGGAACTTATCCTCTACCGGAGGCCCAGCTTGACCGTTTCCTGCTCAATCCAGTGATTGATTATCTTTCTGAGGAAGATGAAATTAAGATGGTTGGAGAGACTACGGGGATGCAGGGTGAAGTATCCCAGGCAGTTCTTACTGGTGAAGATATCTTACAATTACAGTCATTAACCCGTCAGGTGCCTGCACCTAATACGGTTGTATCCTATGCCGTTGCCCTTGCTTCGGCCTCTCGGCCTAAATCAGAATCCTGTGATGAATGGACCCAAAAGCGGGTCAAGTGGGGAGCGGGATCCCGGGGTTCACAGGCTCTGATACTGGCATCGAAGGCAAAAGCCATCTTGGATGGTCGTCCCAATGCCTCGTGCGAAGATGTGAAAAACATGGCCAAAAGTGCTCTTCGTCATCGAATATTGCCAAGTTTTTTTGCTGAATCGGAAGGTCTAAACTCGGACGATATCATTGGTCATCTACTCGAAAATGTAGCTCCCTAAGCCATTCAGGTGGTTGCTGCGACAGAAAATGCATTATTAGACCCGGCTCATTTGAGCCGAATTGAGGACTTTAGCTTGTTAGCCAAAGTGGTGGTGGATGGGACCTTGCCCGGAATTCACCGAAGTTTGCGGCAGGGTAGGGGGACGGAATTTTTTCAGTACCGGCCCTATGATCCGGGTGAAGACCTTAAGATTATCGACTGGAAAGTGTATGCGAAAAGGGAGGAGCTGGTCGCCAAAACCTTTCAGGAAGACACCAATTTTAACTTGTTTCTGGTCGTTGATACCAGTGCATCCATGGACTATCAAGGGGTGAAGGCCAGTTGCTCCAAATTACATTATGCATCGATGCTGGCTGCTTGCTTTGCCTATCTTGCCTTTAGGCAGGGAGACCGTGTGGGTCTTTTTGCCTATGGAGAAGAGGTGCAACAGTGGATTCGGCCAAAGAGTGGTCAGGCCCATTTTGGTCGTGTAGTGAATGCCCTTGCCCAGCTCAAAGCAGAGGGTGAAAATAAACATGAGGCGATGTGGGATCAAATGGTGGGAAATATGCCGGGTCGTTCCACGGTGGTGTTCCTTTCGGATTTTTTGGAGGCGGAGGATGTTCTTCCGGAAAGACTCCGCTTTGCTCTTTCATCCAGATACGAAGCCTTATGTCTACAGGTTTTGGACCGGGAAGAGGAAACCCTGCCAGAGGGAGATGCCCTGCGATTTGTGGAAATGGAAGGAAACCGTGAGGTTTCCACTTCGCCTGAAGTAATCCGTTCTGAATTTAGAAACCACATGGCTGCTTTTAAGGAAACCCTGGCACGAAACTTTTCAAGTGTTTCTGCGGAATTTGAAAGCTTATTCACTAATCAGGATCTTGGCCACGCCTTGCGAAAATTCCTGGGTATACGTGCCCGAAACATAGGGTGATTTTTCTGGGCATGATTGAGTTCGGACAACCGGCAGCTCTCTGGACCGGGTTGGCCATTGGCCTGCCTATTTTGGCTCATATGGCCTACCGTCGAATTACGGAGAGGCACGCTTTTCCATCCCTTCGCTATATCAAGCCTTCTCAGATTCCTCGGACCGGACGAAAAACTCCGGCCGACTTATTACTTCTTTTGCTTAGAATGCTTATTTTTTTGGTGGTTATGATTCTCTTGGCTGATCCATACTGGTCTGGCCCTGAGTTGCCGGATAAGACGGCCAGCGGGAAAGAACTGGTGATCGCGGTGGATACCAGCCCGAGTATGGGTGGTTGGAATGGGATGGGAGAGGCGAGGGAAATTGCCAACAAACTTATTCAAAGTACCGAGGATAAAACCAGCGTGGTCAGTTTTGGAAAAAAGGCATTGGAGGAATGGGAAGCAGGATATGATCGCGATACTCTTTTGAAAAAAGTCACGAATTTAAATCATGGATGGAGAAGGGGTGATGCCCAGGTCCTGGCAGAGCGTGCAGGGGGGTTGTTCGGCGAAAATTCTGGGAAAAAAAAGTTGGTCGTGATCAGTGATTTTCAAAGGAGTGACTGGCAAAGCGTGAGCTTGAATCTTCAACAGCAGGGCGTGGAGGTTGAAATGATCCGGGTTGGAGTGGGAAACGAGACCGCAAGTCGATTCGATAACCGAAGCATTGTCGAATCAAAGGTGGTCCCGGCAGGACCTGGAAAAGTTCGAATCTGGACGGTCGTTCGGAACTGGTCCGAGAAAAAAAAGACAGACTCCTTACAACTGGTTATCGGTGGCGAAATTAAAGATGAACAAAAAATTACCGTCGCCGGGTTGAGCTCAAAACAGGCCCAGTTCATCGTGCCTTCCAATGAAGTGTCCCAGGCGATGATTCGTCTGGCGAATGATGACCCTATGCAACTGGATAATCAGCGAACCGTCTGGTTGAAGGCTCCCCCACCCAAGTATTTCGGATTTTGGCATGATACAACTTCGGATGAGCAGACCAGAAGCGAAAAAAACTTTCTGGGAACTGCAGTCGAAAGTGCAGGAGATAGCGGTTGGAACCGGTGGGAAGAAAAGGAAGATAATGCCAATGAATTGAGAATGGGGAACGATGATTCGAAACTCGAACTTTTACTGGTTCTCGGCCTGGGTAACTGGTTTGAAACGGAAGGTCTGGAGGAATCATTTTCAACCTTCCTTAAGAAAGGTGGAGTGGCCATGATCACGCCGGCGGAAATTTTTAGTGAGACTGCTTCAGTTATTCGTAACCTGGAATGGATGCGATTTTCATTTACACGGGACGAAATTACCTTTGAAAATTCATTGACCACTTTCGCTTTCAGCAATAGATCTTGCTTGGCCACAGCCCGTGGGTTGCTTTCAGAAAAGGTCACCTTGAGATCACCCTGCGGACGATCTTTACCTACCCCGATCACATGAACTGGGATCCCCCGTGCCCGGTATTCATTGCCAACTTCCAGGAGATTACGGCCAGAGTTGTTGCGTCCATCGGAAAACACAACCAAGGAACCTAAAGGTGCATCCGGCTGGTCCTCCGATTGTAAAAGCGAGCGGGACAGCGCATCCCCCAATGCGGTTTGTGACCCAACTTGAGGGATATTCCAGTCATCCCCAAACAAACGTTTCCTCTCTTCCGAGAAGGCATACAAATCTACTTTGCCATATCTCTGCCTTTGTTTAGCAATCCAGGAGTCAGTGGACAGGGTTTCCAAATACGGGCGGATCTGTTCGCTTCGCTTCTTCCCGTCTCGATCGTCCCGTACATTCATACTTCCGGAAAAATCAACCAAAGTGAGAAGACGGAATTTACTTTGATCCAATTCCTCCTGTTCAAGGAAGGGCCTAGCCAAGAGCGCAAGTAAAAGAAAAAGTGAAAAAATTCGTAGCATAACCAGTCGGCTTGCTATTTTTGATGGAGAACTTTTGAAAAGCCTCAGGGCATGAATCCAAAGCACTCCTATCAGTACGAGTAAAATGAATCCATAAAGAAGGGGCGATGCAGGCCAATCAAAACCCATTTCTTACTCACCCTCCGCGATCCGGCGAAAATATTCCTCAACCTGCCTCTTGTAACGAGTCGGAGCGGAAGAGGTTTCAAGATTTCTTTTCAGCAAATCCTGTTTGGCATTTTCCCAGAAAAATTGTTCCACTAGTTCCAAGGCTTCGGTCATGGCAGTGGCGGCCATTGATTTGGAGTTCGAAGGGTCTTCACTCAAGCCCATTTGCTCAAAAAATTGGGTCAGGTTTTGGATGAGTTCACTATCGGAAGCGTTAGGCATGGAACCAATGGAATTAGCTAGCTCTTCCGCTTCTTTCTTCATTTCCTCTCCACTCATCCCGGGCAATTCCTCGAGGTTGCGTTGAAGACGCTCGGCCAGTTCCTGCAAGGCCCCGTTCCCCAGATTCCGAAGTTTATTTTCAACCCCTTCCAGACCTTCCCGTAATTGTTCTAAATTTTCTGCAACCTTGTCCTCTTCCCTTTTGGCCTGTGGAAAAGCCTCGTAAAGAAGCGAGTTTTCAGCCCGCTTCCCGGATCTCTCAATTCCATCTTCCCTTGGTTCGCGGGCCTGTTTGAGTAAATCCTCAGTTGCGTTTTCGTTGAATCCACCCATCGCCCGGGCAGTTAGATCGATATCCTCGAGCAATTCTTCAACCAAATCATTTAACTGTTCCTGCCTATGCTTCAAATCTTCGCCATCTCCCGGTTTTGCCTGTTCTGTAGATTCACCCAGTTGTCTTTGCCCCTGCGCTAACCCGCCAGCCTGCTCCCCGAGCTGTTCAACCATGTCTGCTGCAATCCCGGCCATCTTGCCTTTAACCTCCGAAATTGCATTGCCCAATGCTTCAACCGCCAATTCGCCCTTGGGTTGGGCATCCCTTGGCTGATCCCTGCGTAAATCACCCGCGGCTCCCTTCATTTCACTACCCGCCTGGTCGAGGCTAGCCACATCCCCAAGTTTACCGGATTTTTTGTACCACTGGTTCCGTAATTCATCCAAATCTCGACGCAGATCTTCTTGCTCCTGAGCAGTCTCTTGGTTTTTTTCACCTTCAACACCCGCTTCGGCGGATCTTCCCATTTTCCGGTTTAGTCCCTTCTGGCGATTTTCCATCTCTTTCAATTTGTTTAAATCTTCGGCTAGTTCCCGAAGTTCTTCCGCGGGATCTTTTCCCGATTCCTGCTCCTGAATCTCCTCCTCATCAGCAGCGGTTTCTTCACTTTCACTTGGTTTACCTTTACCCTTAGCTTTTTGTTTCTGCATTTTCTGCATCAGCGCATACATCTGAACCAGCTTTCTGAGAGTTTTTCCCGAGGGCTCAAGTGATTCCTGAAGCAATTGATCTCCGGCATAAATCTCGGTTTGTTCAATATGGTAAGTAGCTTCATTTAGGAGTTCTCCAAGATCAATTCCATCCACAACCGGAAATGCCCCTTCATTCTCGTCGTAGACTTTGGTCATTTCGTGCTTTAATCCAAGAGCGTCCGAAGACAAGGCCACGGCTAGCCGATCTGTTTTAGTAGCTTCCGTTTCCATCATGGCATCATAAGTCGAACGAATAATGTTCTTGGTTTTATTGATGAAATCACGAATCGGAATCTCCTTGGATTCACCTTCCATTTCTCCTCCATCCGCTTCCGTTGCATTTCCTTCCGGAGGAAGAACTTCAATGAAGTAAATTTCTGAACGGGCCAACTGGGGTTCCGGTTCTTTATTATCAGAAGCCAAGGCCATGTAGGTCAAAACATCTCCCACCGCCAAGGCACGCTCGTTTAAATCAAAAACATAGGTCAGTCGTTTTTCTTTTCCCACGGGTTCGACAAAAATGGTCTCTTCCTCGCTGTCACCGGCATGTTCGATCCTCATCCGCACATCGGAAACCCCGTGATCATCCGCCGCAAAGACTTCCACCAGAAATGTGGCATCAGATGGCAACTGCAGGTCCTTGGCCGGTTCAGTGATCTCGACCAGCGGAGCTTCATCCGGAATCGGAGCAAAGACAAGATCATCATAGGTAACAGGTGCCCGTTCTGGCTTATCCAGGTCATGTAATTCGATGTGCCCCTTCCACTCTTTCTTAAGATTAAAAACATGGGCGAACAATGCCTGATTGCCTTCAAGGGTGGTGTTCCCGTCATTTGAAAGGAGACGGGCACGCACATTCTCCGGCAGAGGTTCGATCTCCAGATTCAACTGTATGTTGCTACCTTCAGGAGCCTTGACATACCCAAAGCCTGCGTGTGAGGAAGCTTCTATTTTGGTGTAGGAAGGTGGGGTGATTTGCCAGTTTGCGGATCGTAAGGCAGGCGGGTCGTAGGGATTGACCGTATGCCAGGCAGTCACCAACGATGGAGTAATTACTCGGTATTCGAAGGTATTTTTGAGGGCAGGAACCACGAATTCGAACCGACCCAATACTCGGGTTTCAAGCATCTCCACGGATTCTATCCCATCCCCGTTGATGTATTCGATGGTGGCTTGCTTTTGTCCACGATGACCACGAATAATATCAGCAAAGATTGAAACATCGGATCCACGCGTAAATTCATTGCTGGACGGACCATGCTCTTCATTTAAGGAACCTGTCAAATTGGTGAATATTGTGAGTCCCGCCTCGTCCGAGAGTGAATCAAATGCCTTTTGTACCGGACTTTTGGCCGCCCCCCATACTGCCAAGCCGGTGCCCGCACAGATACCGAGAAGAATTGATACCCAATAGAGGGCTCCAGGTCGTGTGCTTTGACTCCATGCAATTGTCTGCACTTCCTTAGCGGTGGTAGCTAAAACCCTTTTCTCCATGAAAGAGAGATTTTTAGTCTTGGATTTTTGGTTAAGTTCAACCGCACAATTTAATAAATCACGCAACTGCGGGTTTCCATTTTCCACTTCCCTGGCCATTGCGGCAGGGTTGGGTTTGCCCAGCAAAGCACGCACCACTAATGCCGTAAAAAAAAACCACTGAGAGGAAACTTGCCGAAATCACCCATGTTATGGAATCCTCTTCTAGCATGGGAGAATGGAAATCATAGAAATCGATCAGCCAAATGGTAACCGGCCAACTGAGGAGTCCCAAAACCAGAGCCAGTAAGCATCGGGAGAAAACCATAAGCCACGATTCTTTATTTAAAATTCGAATAAATTCAGGCATGACGGAACTCAGGTTTTGTACTTTTCCAAAGCAGGAATGTTAGGTCTAGACCAGATCATTTCAATAGTCAAAAAGCTAGTCGCAAGGATTGCAAACCACAACCACAGGGAACGACGATCTTCGTCGAGGGTGGAAATGACTTGCTTTCCGGAAAGATTTGAAAAGTTCCCTGGCTTACCGGCTATCCTTGTAATCTCCTCTTCATGCAAGGTATCCGGAACCGACTCGGCCGTGGGAAAGACCACCTCCAGCCATTTATCCGCATGCCGAAAAACCCCTGGCTTCTCGGCGACAAAAAGGCCATCATCCATTCCCACTTGCTCACCCGGTTCCAGAACCGGCCAAGTCTGCTCTTGGGCCTTATCCTTTTTGGCTAGTTCCATGAGAAGGGGTAAAAACGAGGTACGCAGGGGTAAATCAGACCAGGAAGTATTCATACGGAAGGGAAAAAAGATCATCTTTCCACCGGAGGGGAAAGTTTTGACCAAGGCAAGCGGACGGCCCAGCCTATCCTTCATAGCAATCGAGATATCTTCCTCGACCTGATTTACAATTCCGAATTTCCTAAAAGAGGTCAGATAAAGATCGCGGCCCGCCTTTCCCGAAAAGACTTCGGCCAACTTTGATCTTTCGTCTAAAGCAGCAATCCTCAGGGGATTGCCCGAATTGGAAGCTCCGCCCACAACCCTTGTAAATGAAAATCGCATCCATTCCAGGTTACGAATAACTGAAGCAGTCCCGGATTAGTTCAATAATTCGCATCGAACTGCAAA
>CACMQL010000025.1 GCA_902615835.1 uncultured Verrucomicrobiota bacterium | reverse complement strand
CATTCAAATTGGATAACCATGTCAGATGTCGATAAAAGCTCTAAAACGGAAGAGCCCACAGAGAAAAAGTTAGGCGAAGCCCGGAGTAAAGGACAGTTTGCCAAAGCTCCAGAAATATCGATGACCACCACGCTGCTTGCAGGGTTATTAATTATCTTGTTTTTTGCCCCTTCAAAAGCGGAATATATGGCTGAGTTCACAAAGAGTTTATTTGAGAATTTAGATACCATCATCCTAAATCAAGTTGGGGCAAGCTTCATGGTTAAAGAAGCCTATGGAACAATGGCAATGGTTGTGTTGCCACTCATGGGAGCCTGTTTTTTTGCTGCTTTTGTTGCAGAAGGGATGCAGACTGGTTTTTCCTACACTCCTAAAGTCATCAACCCCGACCTCAACAAATTTAATCCCATCAATGGAGCCAAAAAGATTTTCGGGATAAAAGGACTGAAAACTTTCCTGATTGATTTTCTTAAATTTTTAGCAATAGGGGTGGTGGTTTGGTTGACCCTATTGATCTTTTTGGATCACCCCATTTTTTACGCTCCCATTCCCGTTCAAGAAGTAATTCGATTCATTTATATTTTGTTTTTGGTCTTATTTACCATTTTGGTCCTTTTGTTGCTAATTATTGCAATTATCAACTTTCTTATTAAGAAAAAAGAGCACCATGAAGAGATGAAAATGACCAAGCAAGAAGTCAAGGATGAGCGAAAAGCAAAAGAAATTGCACCAGAAGTAAAGTCTGCCCAAAGAAAAAAGGCGATGGAATTGCTCAGTGGGCAAGGGGCACAAGATGTATCCACGGCAGATGTGGTTGTGACCAATCCGACCCATTACGCCGTAGCACTTAGGTACGAAAAGGGCACGGATCATGCTCCAGTTGTTGTTGCGAAAGGAGAAAATCTGTTGGCAAGAAGAATTAAAGCAATTGCAATTGAATATGAGGTACCATTGATTGAAAACAAACCAGTGGCCCGTTCTTTGTTTGCACTCGGGAAAGTGGGAGAGGCAATACCGCTAGAACTTTATCGGGTTGTGGCTGAAATCCTGGCAAATGTTTACAAGACTCATTCTTATTATTTTCATCGATTGAAAGCACGCCGTTTACTGATGCGTAAAAAATCTCCGGCTATTTTTTAACACTGAAAATGTTCGAGCAAGTAAAAGAGAAACTATACTCCTTGAAAGGTAACAGTGACCTCGCCTTTGTTGGTGGTCTCTTTTTGGCTATTTTTCTATTGGTTGTTCCGGTTCACAAAGATCTTTTAAGTCTTCTTTTGGTTATAAGCATTGCAATTTCCTTACTGATATTGCTTACCATCGTCTATCTTAAGGACCCTTCTGAGTTTTCAGTTTTTCCAACCCTTTTGTTGGCTGTTACCCTTTACAGGTTGGGTCTGAATGTTGCTTCCACCCGGCTAATTTTATTGGATGGGGATGCCGGTGGAGTTATTGAAGCTTTTGGGAGCTTTGTGGTTCGAGGAAATTATGTCGTGGGTACCGTGATATTTCTGATACTTGTAATCATCAATTTCGTGGTTATCACAAAAGGTGCTGGTAGGATTGCCGAAGTAACGGCTCGTTTCACTTTGGATGCAATGCCGGGGAAACAAATGTCGATTGATGCGGAAATGCAGAACGGGGTCATTACGGAAGCACAAGCCCTCGCTAAGCGAGAAAAACTGCAGAAAGAAGCTGACTTTTACGGGTCCATGGATGGTGCCAGTAAGTTTGTTCGGGGTGATGCGGTTGCAGGAATTATCATTACCGTCGTCAATGTGGTGGGAGGAATTCTTATAGGCTTTTTTCAGAGGGATATGGAAATCACACAGGCTTTGGAAACATACACTATTCTATCGATTGGGGACGGGTTGGTAACTCAAGTTCCATCAATTATCGTTTCGATTGCCGCGGGCATTTTGGTTACCCGATCTTCAGAGGAAGGGGATTTAGGAGAATATGTTTCAAAGCAACTTATCGTTTATCCGCGTGCAATCGCAATTGCTGGAGCATTGCTTTTATTGTTCTCATTTTTCCTTTATGAAACTTTTTGGCCATTTTTCATTCTCTCCGTTGCATGTTTTATAACTGCCTATTTTGTTAAGAAAAGACTTGATAATGAGGGCTCTGTCCAAGATGCCATTGGGCAAGATGGAAATCCCAACTCCCTTGGCAGCAGAACTGATTCGGCAACTTCTTCCAGTCTCCAGCCCGGTTCCTCACCGGTCGGAGAGGAGGCTCCGCCCTTGACTCCTATGGAGAGTGCTATTGAGCAGGAAGTTTTTGGCCTAGAGATGGGTTATGGTTTGTTGGTGTTAGCAGATAAAAAGAAGGGCGGAGACCTGTTGGACCGAATTACGGGTGCCAGAACAAACTTTGCCCGCGAAATGGGAATGTTGTTACCCACCATTGGTGTACGTGATAATATTGAATTAGAGCCTAATGAATATCGTTTTTTACTTCGTGGAAAAGAAATTATCCGCTCTAATGTGATCCCCGATCGCGTTCTGGCTATGAGTATGGGCGGTGGAGACGCCACCAAGTTAGAAGGTATTCCCACTATTGAACCGGTATTTGGTATTGGTGCGACTTGGATTGCAGAGGATAAAAAACGGGAAGCAGAGGTGGAAGGTTGCACCGTGGTCGATCCATCCTCGGTCTTGGTTACTCATCTTTCTGATGTGCTTAAAAGGTTTGCCTACTTAATCTTAGAACGTGAAGGGACCCAGAAATTACTTGACTTGATCAAAGATAAAAACCCCACACTCGTCAGCGAACTCTTACCCGATTTGGTCAATGTGGGAGTGATTCAAAGGACGCTACAAAATTTACTTAGGGAAAGAATATCCATTAAAAATCTGACTCTGATTTTGGAAACTATTGCAGACATGGCCCCGATCTCCAAAAATCCTGATGAACTTTCTGAGCAAGCTCGAAAGAGATTAGGGATGTATTTTGTAAAAGAATTTGAGGTTGAACCTGAAAAACTCATTGCCCTTACTTTTGACCCTGCTCTTGAGCAGACTTTGATCGGTCGGGTTAAAAGAAGTCAGTTTGATATCGGGCTGGTTATGGACCCAGAGATTACTGAAGGGATTCTTGAGGAGATTGATCCGAAAATTAAAGAGATGTCTGAGCAAGGTTTGACCCCGCTGCTCATTACTACATCAGAATTGAGGTTGGCATTTAGAAGGTTTATGGAACCATCTTATCCCCATCTGGTCATTTTATCGTATCAGGAATTACCCACAGAAACGAGAATTGAGCCGTATGGTTCAATAACCCTGCCCCAAAACTCCTTGCCACTTGAAGTTTTGCAAGCCATGGATGATAATCCTGATTTAAAGAGTATTCAGGAAGAACCCGTGGCTGTACCCGTTTAAAATTGATCTGAAATGTCAATTCACCAACAAACTATGAAGGAAGAGGGAACGGGTAAAAAGTTTCGTCTGATCGTTCGGTCCGCAGAAGAAGCTGTTCGAGTGATTCGAGACAAGCTCGGTGACAATGCGAAGGTAATCTCCGTAAAGCAGGTGGGTGGTGAAGGCTTAAAGAGATTTATATCCTCACCTAAGCTTGAGGTAATTGCACAGTTGGTTGAGGAAAACACTAAACCTCAGGAAGTACTTATCTCCCCAATTAATAATCAATCGAGCATCCCTACATCTGATCAAGAAAAAACCGAGGAAGTTTCTCAAACTAAAAAGCACAAAGAGCATCTGGAATCTTCGACTGGTAATCCTAAAGTGGAAATAAATGAAGCAAGTGGAAAAACTAGTGATAATTATAAGCTGTTATCCAAATTTGGTTTTGATTCAGCCTTACTTTCGGATATCAGATCCTGGTCCAACTGGACAAATTTGGAGAAAGCTTCCATTGCTGAAGTTTTAAAGGAAATTACGGTTGGGTTGAGCGATCGATACCGTTCAATCAATGAATTACCATGTACTGAAAAGGTAGCCCTGCTTGGCGGACCAGGAGTGGGTAAGACGACAACACTTTGCAAGTTTTTGGCTCACGAGGTTTTTATGAACAAAAACCTTCCCAGCGTCCTCAAGATAGAAAACGGGGTACCTAATCCAGATGATGCCCTTCGCATTTTTTGCGAAGTAGTGGGAGTGACGCTCTTCAGGGAATCTGAAAGTATTCCTGAAGTAGATGAAAATAATCCATTGTATCTTGATTTCCCTGGATTAGGTCTTGCTGAAATGGACGAATGGTCTGATGCCAACCATGTTCTAGATGATTTAGGAGTGGCAACCCGTATTCTTGTTGTGAACGGTGCCTACGACCGAACAATCATATCCAAGTATATTCGTTCCGCCCAAAAAGTGAATGCAACACACATTGCAATAACCCATTTTGATGAAATGACGAACTCGACAAAACTATGGCCTATTATTCTTAACTCAAATCTTACTCCCATTTGCATTTGTAACGGTCAGAATGTAACGGGCGACTTTTCAACAAGTGTGCTCAACCAATTAATTGCCAAGACTTTTCCTGAAGAGCTTTATTCAAAAGGTTTTGCCAGCTACCAGAGATAATTGACTGCCATATGAAAAACGACGCACGATTCTTTTTTTGCTTCACTGGTTTTGTGGGCTTTTTACTTTTTTATCTTACAGCATCTCTTTTGCACCAAAACTTTGCTTTTTCTTTGATACACGGTGCGATCGGTTGCTTAATTTTTGCTATTTATGGGAGGTTTCTTTTGGGTATTCTACTTAAAAATAGCATTGTTACCCGATCCTCTGGCAATTCCGTTGTGAGTCCTACCACCAAGAATGTTGAAAAACCAATCACTGCCCGTCAGTCCAGACCCAAACCTATTCTTCGTAATCAAACTTCAAAGGTTCCTCCTATTGACCAACCCGTAGTTGACACGAAGGTCTAACAGGTAGATGAAAACTGCAATCCAAACAAATCCCAACCCTTCTTCGATTACTCCGAAGGCAAGGATTGCAAGCGAAAATTACAAGAAAGCCATGCGCTCTGATGCGGAACGCGATAAACTCATTCAAGACTACCTACCATTGGTAAAGTCAATAGTCGTGCGGATGAGACACAATTTTCCTGACCATTATGATATGGAGGATATCTATGGGGTTGCGGTGAGGGCTTTGATCATTTCAGTAAATCATTATAATCCAACTAAAGGTAAATCTTTTGGGAATTACGCTGCTCTTCGTATTCGGGGTTCCTTGCTGGACGAACTTAGGAAAATTGACGCTCTGCCCCGTGCGAATCGGGCTAAAGCCAGGTCGCTTCAGTCCACAATTAGGGAATTTGAACTAAAACATAATCGCACACCTTCAGATGTTGAAATTTGTAATGAACTTAATCTGTCTTCCTCCGATTATGCAAAACTCCTAAGAGAGACTCAGCCCATTTCCTTTGTCCCAATTGATGGCAATCAGCCGACAGGATTTGGTGAAGAAAATTTACCTCTTTCCGAAACCCTCGATGATCCTACTGAAATTACTTCCGCCGAAAGACTGGAGGAAAAAGAAAAGGTGATGTTACTGCGGGACAAAATTAAAGATTTGCCTGATCAACAAAAGAAGATTCTTATGCTTTATTATTTTGAAGAACTTAGACTCTCTGAAATTGCTCACATCTTTGGCTTGACCGAAGGTAGAATTAGTCAAATTCTTTCTCAAACATTATTAATCCTTAAGGCACAATTCAAATCATAGAATTTTTTCAATAAAATGCTTCTCACAGTTGGTATCATTATCGTTTTCGTGGCTTGCATAGGTGGTTTCTCTGTAGCAGGAGGTAATCCAGTCACTCTCATTCACGCGGGTGAAATCATGATTATTTGTGGGATCGGACTCGGTATTTTAATTGTTTCTAGTCCCAAAGCCGTACTCATGAACCTCAAGGATGACATCCTCAAGGCATTTAAGGGAGGCATTGCTGATCCAAATAAATTTATCGATCTTCTCGTTTTGCTTTACGAGCTTTTTATGCTGGGGAGAAGAAAAGGAACACCAGCACTAGACGAACATGTAAGTGATCCACAGAATAGCACGATTTTTACCAAGTACCCCTCTTTCCTCAAGGATAAAGCCCTTGTGGAGTTTCTTTGTAATTCGCTTCGTCCCATAGTCGATGGAAGATGCAAACCCGGTGAGATCGGAGGTATATTGAATGCGGAACTCAGTAGCCGAGAGGCTGAAGCAACCCGAACAATCAAAGCCATTGATATGATTTCCGATGCGTTGCCAGGAGTTGGTATTGTGGCTGCGGTTCTCGGGATTATTAATACGATGTCCAACCTTGAAGATCCCGAGTCTGTGGGCTACAAGGTGGCAGCCGCCTTAAGTGGAACATTTCTGGGCATTTTCCTAGCCTATGGAATAGGTGTACCATTAAGCCGGTTGGTTTCCCTAAACCAAACCCAAGAATTCCTCTACTTCAGGATTGTCGAAAGATCTGTTTCCGGATTTGCCACTGGTCTCTCTCCCATTATGGCCGTTGAAATTGGCAGAAGATCACTCGACAAGCAAATTCAGCCTTCTGCAGATGAACTCGAAGAGAAATGTAAGGACGCGGCAAAGGGAGCCTGATTTAGACCACACTTTCATTTCCCATGTCTAAATCAAGTCTAAAAGGGTCAGTAAGGGTTGCTTATGGTGGTGCGTGGAAAGTTGCCTATGCTGATTTTGTCACGGGTATGATGTCCTTGTTTTTAGTTCTGTGGATTTTGTCTCAGGACGAAGAAGTTATTATCGCAACAACCCGATTTTTTAGAGATCCATATAAGGCAGGGGTTCCCAAATCCACCCCGGTCGAACAGAAAGATGCTCGTCCCGGAAGTATGGTTGATCAGATTGTAGGTCGTTCTGATACTACAATGCGCAATACAAATGACACAACATCAATTGACATCGATGTACTTCACCGGATTGCCCAAGATTGGTACGCTCGCCTTCGGTTGCATGAAATTGATGATTCCGTGATTCAGATTGACGCAACTTCGGATGGACTAAAGGTTGTGCTATTTCATGGCGATGAAGAGCCTATTTTTGAAAACGCCACATCTCGTCTTACGAATTATGGTCGCAAGGTTATGCAGCGCATGTCATGGTTGCTTTCTCAACATGTTCTGGTTTACCGGGTTGATTCTCACACGAGTCATTTGCATAACAGTCTTGGACAAAATGGGGAAAATTCTTGGGAAATGTCAATGCTTCAGGCATTGGAGGTGACAAATGCTCTTTCCTACTATTCAGCAAATGATCTCGATGATAAACTTGAACGCGTGACCGGACACAGCTACACCAAACCTAACGACGCCCGTTTCCCCAATCAACCTGAGAAAAATCGTCGAGTGGAATTAAGCCTGGTTTTAGATATGAGTAAGGAAGACTTAGCTCAATATAAGTAATGTCGAATATGAAAATTGCTTAAGTTATCATCATGGAAAACTATTTATCAGGTAGGGGAACCGGCGAAGATATTGATTTATCCAAAGGTGATTCTTCATTTCGTCCCTTCCTAAGTCAACCTTCTCCCAGTCCGGTGGAAGGAAACACTGCCGAACAAAGCTTATCTTCAGAAGGAAAGTCGCAAATAGTTTTTGATGAAAAAGATTGCCCCAAGGTGGAAGTTATTTCCGTTGATCAAAAACCTCGCCAAATCGTTATTCATCTGAATGATGGACGGTTGTTGAAAATTAATTGCGAATATAGCGAGTCGTAACTTTCCCCTTTAAACCAATTGGTGGCACGGTAAATGCTACGAAATATGGGTGAACTTATCTTTGTACGAAAACGCATCCGCATTAAGAGGTCTTGAACAATATCAAAATGTTATAGCCAATAACATAGCAGCAAGCCATGTTTCAGGTTTTAAAAAAGTTGCAGTCAGTTTTGAAGCGGTGGAGGGAGGAGAAATTGCCCGGAGCACACATGACCGATTAAGAAATGAAATGCCGGGTTCCTTTCCGGTGATGAAAAACCAAGTAGACTTTAACGAAGGGGAATTAAAAGAGACCCATAATCCATTGGATATGGCGGTTCGCGGAGATGGTTTTTTTGCTCTTATGAATACAAATGGTGAGGCTGTCTACACTCGTGATGGCCAACATTACATCAACGCCGAAGGTGTGATGGTTAATAGCATGGGGCATGAATTTTCGGATGCCGGAGGTAATAACATACAAACGATACCTGGCGGTGGTGAATTAATCATTGATAAAAGCGGTCAGATTTTTCAGGGTGAACAAAATATAGGACAGGTCGGAGTTTTCGTTTTTGACGATCCCTTAATGGAACTCCAGAAAGTCGGTGGAGGTTTTGTAGCCAAGGAAGAGGGGATAGAACCGGAATTAGCCGATCCTGAACAATTCACGCTTATGCAAGGATATCTGGAGGATAGTAATGTCTCTGCTATTGAAGAAATGATCGGACTTATTGAAGTCTCAAGAGCCCATGAAGCTAATCAAAAAATGATATCAACTTTTGATGAAAACATTGGCAAAGCAATCGGAACATTAGGTCAAACTGCGTAAAAAAAATATAATCTATGAACTTATCTCTCTACTCAGGCGCCACAGGTATGCAGGCCCAGCAACTCAACCTCAATGTTATTTCAAATAATATCGCCAATGTTAACACGACCGGTTTCAAGAAAAACAAAATAGAGTTTCAGGATTTACTTTACCAAAACCCCCGACAGGCTGGTGGCCAGACTGGAGCCGGGAATGTGATTCCCACCGGGGTTGAAATGGGAAATGGCACGAAAGTGGTTTCAACTGCCAAAATTTTTACCCAGGGCCAGCTTACTCAAACCAGCGAAAAAATGGATGTGGCGATTGACGGAACAGGCTTTTTTCAAGTTGAACGCCCTGACGGCACGGAAGCTTACACTCGCGATGGGGCATTCAAGATCGGTCCGGATGGACAAATTACAACTGCGGATGCGTTACCTTTGGCGGCCGGTCTACAAATTGATCCTGAAGTGACCAATGTTTTTGTTTCTCCGACTGGGGAAGTTTCCGTTGAAACCGCAGACGGCACCCAGATTATTGGACAACTTGAACTAGTTCGGTTTCCCAATCCTGCAGGTTTAAAAGCTCAGGGAGGGAACCTTTACACAGAAACGGAAGCGAGTGGCCCTCCAGAAATTGGGGCTCCTGGAGAGAATGGTTTTGGGGTTTTACAGCAAGGGTATTTGGAAATGTCGAATGTAAATGTGGTCGAAGAGATGGTTAACATGATTATTGCCCAGCGTGCTTATGAGATTAATTCAAAGTCTATTCAAACTTCAGACGACATGCTTTCTCGAGTTAATCAACTTAAGAGATAACATGCTGTTTCGTTTCAATTTATTGTTCTTATTATCCATTCAGCCCCTAAGTTTAATGGGGGATGTTTCACGCTTTTTGGACCCGATAAGGATCAAGCCCAGTCAGGTTCAACCAAGTTTTACTATCAATCAAAAAACTACCGCCTTAATCGCACCTCTCTACTCAGAAGGTAGAACTTTCCCTGAATTTTCTTCTTCTGACCGGGAAGTTAAAGAAGTTTTCCTAACCCGTGAGATGCTTGAATTCAAACTTGGCGAGTTACTTGGATACCGTTACCAAGCTTCAGGTAAAGTGGTTGCATATGTAACCAGGCAGTGGACACCCATTCGCTTAAGCAGTAATTTTATTTTGAAAATCAGGGATTGCATGCCAGATAATCTGTCCCCTAGTAACTTTGTGAGATTTACTATCTGGGATCACGGTTCAAACATTGGTGAATTTGCTGAGCCGATAAGAATGTCTCATTTTTTAAACTGTTTATACACTAAGAATTTGTCTGCGAGAGGCTCTAAGTTGTTGTCCCAAAATTTTTCTGACCGTCCTGTGGATGTCCTTAAGCAACATGCGGGTGCTGTTCCATCCGGAACTGATCTTAAGGGGTATGAATTAGCCGTAAACCTGAGAGATAATTCGATACTTAAATGGAATCACCTCACAAAAGTTGCCCTTGTCAAAAAAGGTGAAATTGTGGATGTTTTTGCTTCTGGCAACGGTATTTACATTTCAATGAAAGGAATGGCATTGGAAAATGGTGTAGAGGGCGGGAACGTGAAAGTCAGGAATTTATCTTCCGAAAAAGAATTTCAAGCCAAAGTCCTCAACGAAAAGAGTGTTAAGGTTCAACTTTAATTTATGACAAATTACATTTTATCTTTATTTACAGTGGTTATGATATCAGTCTCGTTACAAGGGGCTTCATTGTGGACTAAAAGTTCCAACTCACAAAGGGGACTTTATGCGGGAAAGCGTGCTTATTCGGTGGGAGACCTGATCACCATTGATGTTGCTGAAAGCTCTTCTCTTGCCGCGTCTCAAAATTCTGTAAGAAATCGCCAATCCCAAATCGAAAATGCGGTCCAGCAGTTTCTCTTTGCAAACAGCGGCTTCGGAAAGCATAAGGGTGAACTTCCTGCAACTGAAATTGAGACCAAAAGCAGCAATCAGGGAGGAGGTTCCATCGCTAACACCTCTGACTTAAAAGGCAGGGTGAGCGTGGTGGTTATTGATGTTTTGCCGAACCGGGTGCTCGTAATTGAAGGTGCCCGTATGGTAACTTTTTCCGGAGAAAGTTATTATGCCGTCTTGAAGGGCATGGTAAGAGAGGAAGACATTGGATTTGGATTTAAAGACGGTTTGAGATATCGGAATATCATTTCTTCCCAGTTTATCGCGGATGCCCAAATTGAATTTGTATCAAAGGGGAGCCTGAACGATGCTCAAAAAGAATCATGGTATCAAAGACTCGCTTCAATTTTGAATCCTTTTTAGTTGTTGTCTCATGGTTTTCATATCCAAAAATTTGTTGTTTTTTGCTTCGGCAGTTTTTTGTGTTTTACACGCCGCCAGAATTGAGGATTTGACCGATGTTAAAGGGAGTCGAAGCAATCAACTTTACGGATACGGAATTGTAACGGGGCTTGCGGGTCAGGGAGACTCCCGAATTGAGTATACAGAATTAGGAATTTTAAATGCGCTGGAAAGGCTTGGAATCCGGGCAGACAAAGCGGATAAGTCCCGCAACATTGCTGCTGTTATGGTTACTGCAGATATCGGACCTTTTGCCAAAAATGGATCGAAAATTGATGTTACGGTTTCATCCATTGGAAATGCAGATTCATTACAAGGCGGCATTCTGCTCCAGACTGCGCTGGAAGGTGCGGATGGCAATATCTACGCGGTAGCACAGGGGCCGGTTTCAGTTGGCGGTCTCTCCGCCGGCAATGCTGGCGGTGCAAATGTGCAAGTGAATCATCCAACTGTAGGTATTGTTTCCAATGGTGCTCTCGTTGAAAAAGAGATAGACAGTCAGATCGTTTATAACGGCTCTATTGATCTCATTTTAAGATCACCGGACTCCATGACTGCAGTCAAAGTTGCGGATGCTATTAACAAATACTACCCAGGCACATCTATTGCCAATGATGGGGGAGTGGTCAATGTTCGTTTGCCTCGTGAATTCTTGGGTCAAACCACTAATTTTCTTGCCGCTATAGGCTCGATTGATGTCCGGCCTAATGTACCCGCCCGAGTAATTATTAATGAGCGAACTGGAACGATCGTGGCTACCGAAAATGTTAGAATTTCGCCGGTGGCAGTTAGCAACAGCAACATCACAATTTTCTTGAATCCAACCACAGGAGTCAGTCAGCCACTACCTTTCTCCCAAGGGGCTACCACCATTTTACAAGGAGAAAATGCCGAACTAATTGAAGAGATAGGCAGATTTGACACCATCGATCAATTGGATCCGGTAGGTACTTCCACAGTGAATGACTTGGCCTCTGCCCTAAATCGCCTGGGACTAACGACCCGTGAGATGACATCAATTCTTCAATCAATTAAAAATGCTGGTGCCTTGCAGGCCGATTTAATCATCAATTAATTAGTTCATGGAATCTGCTAGCGTAGGAAATAAATATGTCGGTATGGATACCACCATGCTTATGGAAATGGCCCATTCCAAACATGCTTCTGAGTTAGAAAAGAATGCGGCGGTAAGTCAGCAATTTGAATCAGTTCTGGTTAAGCAATTTTTAAAAGAAGCCCTTAAGCCAATGTTTAAAGGAGTTTTTAATGAAGATGGAAGTGCCCACCGGATGTACCGCCACTTTTTTACTGACGCTATTTCCGAAAGTATCGCCACAGGTGGAGGCTTTGGGATGTCCAATATTCTCCAACAACAGCTTAATAACCAAGTAGCTCAACCTCCGAAAAATCATTCTGTAGAGGTCGAGAATAAGCTACCTAAGCAGGATGGTTAAGGTTTCTGAGCAAGTTGCCCCTGATCTCACCTTTAGTTGGGAGGATTTGCTCACACTCCTGCGTGATGAACTACAGGAGTACGGTGGACTGATAGGCCTGTTATCTGCTCAACAACAAAGTATTTTAAACAGAAGAGCAGATAGCTTAATGGAATTGAATCAGTCTGTTCAAACTCAAATGGAGGCCAGTCAGATTCTGCACAAACGCAGGCAGGGATATGTTACGACCTTAGCAGAAAGGTTTGGGGAGGATAAAAGCTCTACATTAAGCGAGATAATTAATCATTTCCCTGATGTCACGAAGCCGATGTTTCATAGCCTCATTGAAGAAATCAACAGCTTGATTTCGCAAGTAAGGAAAAAAATTGAGCAGAATCAAAGACTTCTCATGAGATTGAGTGAAGTGACCGATCAAATCCTCAGTGTCACTGACCCTGCCTCCCAAACCAAAACTTACACCCGACATGGCAATTTACAGTGTTTGTCCAGAGGTCGATCAAATCTTAGTGAATCTGCCTAATTAGAGATGTCTTTACTGGGCGAAATAAGTAAAACGAGCGAGGCTCTTCGATATCATTCGAAGACTGCCGAAATTGCAGGTCAAAATTTGGCACATGTCAATGATGAGACTTATGCACGCCAACGGGTTCTTGCTAGAGAGGGGGTCATGTATGGCTCTTATGGAGGACTTCTCACATCAGGACTTGAACCAGCCGGTCTTGATCATCTAAGAAATGATTTTCTCGATCGGAGAGTTGTGGACGAAGTGGGACAAACTGCCGCCCTTGTAGCTGAAAAAGAAGTTTTCGATTTGATACAGGCAGCTTTGGGTGAAACCCTCACCAGTCCCAAAATAAATGCCGGTCTAGACGACTCGCATGAAAGTATTTTAGCACCCGGTAGTTTGGCGAGAGCTCTCAATGATTTTTTCAATGCTTTTCAAGAATTGTCTGCGTCGCCTGATGAACCAACAATAAGGCAGGAACTCTTCAATAAAGTTCAGACTCTAGCCAAAAGGTTTAATGATGCCGGAGAAAGTCTGGAAGATATCGAATATGATCTTACTCAAACACTTCGCAGAGGAGTTGAAGATGTAAATCAGATTCTTGTCCAATTACATGAGGTCAATAAACAGGTTAGAAGGTTCGAACTACAGGACAAAGGCAAAGCCGTTACTTATCGTGACCGCCGACAGGCTCTCTTGGAAGATTTATCAAAATTAATGGAGTTTAAGGTAGAGATAGGGGAAGACGCCACCACGGGTGAATCAACTGGTTTTCTTAACATTTATGCCACCTCAAAAGAAGGCCAGGAAATCCAACTTCTCGACTCCACGGGTCCAAAAACTCTGACCAACCAATGGAATCAAGATTTCACTTTAGCGTCCAACAATCCTAACGGAACCGAGGCAAAAATTCATGCTAAAATCGATTCCAAAGGTCAGTTAGGCTTTTTGGAAGTTCAGGAAAAAGGAACTTTTTTTGATGATGCGGATGGACCCATATTAGTAAGTTTACTTCCACCCAAACCTCTTTCAACGGTTGCTCAGAATGGCGTGGCGGAAGCAGTTGCCCCAGTTGATAATCAAGGTGGAGCTGAATTAGTTCCGGCTGGACAACCTGTTGACGATGGTGCTGGTTTAGCGGAATTATTAAATGAAGCTGGCTTGGCTGGCGAAGCTCCACAACAAAATATTAAGCGCGAGAAAGGTGATGTGTTTTATTTTTTAAAGCCAGATGGAGAAATGGCATTGTGGCAAGCCCTTGAAAATACGATTGCGGGTACTGATCCAAATGAAAGTGATCTCTTTATGGAGATTACCCAATATCCCAATGGTCAAGTTGTTGAAACAAAAAAGACTTTCTCGGATCTGGAGACCTTTGAGAAGGGGGAGCAAATTTACTACGAAGGTAAATTTTACCAAGCAAATGCTAACATTGCTCCGGTGTCTGATGAATCCGGTAACCTTACAACCACACGGAACTATTTAGAAAATGAGATTTTTAGGTTTGGAGAAAATTACTACCAAGCCACCTCTAATATAGTCCGAAGTGCGGATCTTGAATTGGATGGACTGGAGAAGGGTGACATTGTTCCGTTAACGATTTCTGGTGAAGACAACCAAGTTGCTGGCAGCGTCATCTTGTTGGGAAATACTCTTCCTCAATCTAACGGTGGAAATGTGAGCGACTTTCTAGATGTTGCTGCTGTAGCGAAGGGAGATTTTATCCGAGTGAATATTGGAGGAGATCAAGATCCTATTTATAATAATTTTATTGCCCTCACGGATCTTGAAAATGATGGATCCATTGATCCATCTACTTCAGGAAGTTTTCTTAAAGTTTCCGCTTTTTCAGAGAATGTTCAGGAAATTGCCAACTTTATTGACGAAGATGATAATGGAAATGATGTCCTAAGTTTTGCAGGAAAAGAAGGGAGCACAATTATTTACGAAAATAATTATTTTGTTATCAAATCAGCTCCCGAAAGTAATATTAAAGATCCAATCGAAATTGCAAACTTTAATCCACTCGATGAGCAATGGAAATCAAATTTTCAACAATTCAAACCCCAAATTGTGGGGGACAATCCCTTGGAAATTATCAGGCGTGCTTCTCCAAATGGATACAACCTCGACTCCGGGATTTTGGTTGAATTAAATATTGGTATTGCTGAAGCGATTGTAACTGGCGGAGAAGTTCAAGGATTTAATATTATTAACAAGGGCAAAGGATTGCCAAGTAACGATGCCTTACTCGTTGAGGGTGAGAAGGATGGCGAATTGGTTGAACTTTCGATTGATTCGGGTAGGCTATCTGGATTCCAAAATGCACGGGTCAATGGCATTGAGCTTTTTAGGAACGAACTTAATGAACTGGTATCCTCCTTCGTAGACAAAGTAAATTCACTTCACAACCCATCGGATGAACCGGGGGGTTATTTGTTTGGTTTTGATTCTTTCCTTGCCAGACCCGTAATGGGCAACAACACCATCATGGAAGACGAGTTTGGGCTTTTTGGAGCGGAAGGAAATGGGACGATCAAAATTTTCGACGAAGAAGTAAAAATGACTTTACCCTTTGCTGGAACCGAAAGATTTCATGTGGTCAATTCAACACCTTACTTTCCGAATGAACTGGCAAATGAAGACGGGGTTCGTTTAACCCGGGCAGATATCACAACTGAGGATGCTCAATCGTATGAGTTTTATGGCAGTGCCCGTCGAATGCAGCATATTAGTTTTGAGGCGGATCCTAATTTTATTGGAGAAGATGGATTGATTGATTCAGGTGATGAGGGTAGATCTTTGATGCTTGCCTATGAGGAAATCCCATTTCGGGTTGAGCAAGGATCCCAACCCTTTGTTCTTGGAGATAATTTTTCCTTTGATGCAGTTTTAGCCAATTCATGGAATTTGGCAGCCAGTTTAAAAGTCGACAAGAATCTTTCACCAGAATTTCTGAAATCATCCGAGGAAACCCCTGAAGGAGCAAATGATATTGCTTTTCAAATTGGGGCTTTGGCGGACGGTGAATTCAACCTTAAGATTTCCACCTTAAATGCTGATATAGGTAATAAAATGTCAGATTTGAGTGATAATGTTGACCACCAAAAGGCGTTGGAAGATTTGCTGCTTGATCAGCGAAGAGGGGTAAGTTCAGTTTCGATTGACGAAGAGGTGGCCGACTTAATGCAGTTTCAAAGATCATTTCAAGCCTCATCAAGAGTTTTGAATACCCTCGACAAAATGCTTGAATTGGTTGTCATGGGCTTACTTAAGTAGTCATGCGAATACCTAACTTAAATGTATCCAGTAATGTCACGAATACCATCCGTGAACTTGACCAGGAGCGTTTTAAATTAGACAGACAGATTTCCACCGGTCAGAAAATAACTTACCCGGAAGATGATGGTATCAGAACAGGTCGTTTGATCCAAGCTGATGCCATAAAGGCAAAATTATCGCAATATCAACGAAATGCTTCCTATGCATCTGAATTCCTGAATTCAGGTCATTTGAACCTGGACAACTTACACAAGGTCAATCAACGGGCACAGGAGATTGCAAGGGTTGCAGGTTCTCAAATCAATCGTTCAGCCGCCGAGACATACGGACATGAAATCGAACAGTTGGTTGAAGAAGCACTGAACAGAATTAATTCGAAACATCGGGGTAGGGCTCTTTTCGGGGGGACTGAACACAAGGAGAATTTTGGGAACACCAATGTTCAGCTTGGTCTGGAGAGAAAGAAGGTTATTTCTCTGAACAATGCAATGGTAGGGAATGATGGTTTGAGCGGGAGTCGAGAACTCAAAGCTTCAGAATCTGTTGTTTTTCAACTGAATGGAAGAGAGTATGTCGTGCAGGCCACTGCGGATGGGTTATCCACTTCAGAGATTACAGAAATAGCCAAAAATCTCATAAACGGCGATCAAGGTATCCTGGCTGATTCTCCTGCCTTCCCTAATCCTCCTGACCCCAATGCGGGCTACAAAGCGTTCGTAAGAGTTGGTACTTCCCCCAATGATTCTCGCAATGATGATGCCAAGTTGTACGCAAAAATTTCTGCTTCCGGAGAATTGGAAGTTTTTGGAACTGTTGGTGAAGATTACCATGCCTCTGCTCTTTTTGTTACCACATGGGATCCAAACCTTTATTTCCCCGAACAAGTAGACAGAAAAATTGATACTCAAACCGAGTTTCAGTTTCCGGGTAGAAGTTTCGATTCATTAACCGATGCAGAAAAGGAATCAGTTCGTCGACAAGTATTTCAAACTGGATCAAGTAATTTCAGTGCAAGTCAATTCCAACTAATGTTAGATTCGAATGCAGTGACTAGATTTAATCAGGAATATGCGACCAGGTCCCCGGCGATCGCATTGTCAGAGTTTTCAGAACTCGACCAAGATCATCAGAATGAGATCTTTGAATCAACTTACAGGGATTTTTTCAACAGTGGGCAATTGGTATTTAGCTTAGATGATGCAGAAGTTGAAAGTCTGACAGGTGAGGTAGGGAAAGCGGGTTTTTACGCCTTTGACTACCAAAAATCCGGCGATAGGTCATTTGGCGAGATTAACACTGGCGATACAAAATTGGGGTATTTGATGGCCATGGAGAAGGATTCCGAAGGAGTTTGGCGACCTTCCTCCTACACTGAAAGCTCAAATCTTGTAATTACTGACCAAGATAATTTATATCAACAGGAAGTAAGAAATGGTGAGATTATATATAAATTTGATACGCAGAAAGTCGACGATTATGTAGTGGATAATCAATGGATCCCAGTCGGTGCTTCACCTGTTACAAGTTGGGAAAGAGAGCTCAATGTTGCCGAAAGTATGTCTCAGGGCACATCTACTTTTGAGACCATTCACTCACGACAATGGAAAAGGTTGGAGGTTTTCGAATTAGGTAGTACGGTAGAATACGCAGGTAAGATTTGGGAGTCGCAAATTGCCAATAATTTTAATCACAAACCTACCTCTGCAAATTCTTTATATTGGAAAGAATTACCATCAGATTATGGGATTGAGAGGGAAGACTGGAATCTAGAGGTAGTTGGAAATAAGCAAAGATTTTTCCATATGGCACCGGATGGACAAATGTTTGAAGAATATGAGGACGCGATTACTTACACCGGTGATTTGTTGTTATCCTCAACAAATGGTCTAGATCCTGCCGTTTCCGGAATCGACGAAATCTATGGAGAGCAAGGGGTAGCCGTGAGTATGATCAAAAAGGTCAAGTATGCGGTTACAGATTTTAGTGTTAAGGGCTCAATTTCTGAAGCCATTGCTACCTTTGATCCAAAAACTCTACAATATACCCTGTCTGCTGCTAAAAAAGGGGGCAGTGTAATTGATGCTCCTTATTTGAAGGGAGAGATTTTTCGTTATTCTGATAATTTTCAGCCTAATGCGGAGAATATATCTTCCGTTTTTTCATATGAGGGAAATTATTATCTTATCACTGACCCAGACAATTTTGATGTAACTTTTATTGAAGATTTGAATCAGATTGATCGCTCAGGTGGAGGCGTGTTCTTTTTGGGTAAAAACTTACCTGCAGAAGGAAAGGAACTAATCTTCCAAGAAGGTGATACAATATCAGGAAAAAAAGGGGATTATGTTTACAGATTAGGTTTAGACGCAGACGGAAACGAAGTCCCGGAGTATTTTGTTGCAAATGATGACTTTTCTGATCAGATAACGATGGATGTTGCAGGTTTGTTTACCCAGGTTAAGGCTTATTCAACCAGGCAAGGCTCAGAATGGACATCTTCAGCTTTTTATGATCAAGGTCAAATTGTTCTTCATAAAGGGAGATATTACCAATGTCAGGTAAGTAACTTCAATAATCGCGTTACTACGCTTGATGAAAATAATTTCCCTGTCATTTCCATCGTTCAGCCTGATGACGAATTCATCACACAAGTAGCTGATGCAGTGGATATCAACGCTGAATCGGTCAACGAGACCTTGGCCAATTACACATGGCTACCCTTAGATGAATCCTTGGATCATGTTTTTAAATTTAAGACAACTCATCAAGAATCTCCCGATGTATCAATTTATCCAGCAGGTTCATCCGGTGAAAGTGCCAGTGCGGAAGCAATTTTAGATGCCGATGGGGATGTGGTGGGACTGAAACTTTTGGACCCCGGACGGTATTTTTTTGGTTTTGATGACAGTGGTGCCATACCGCCTAACTTTCAAGAAGCTTCCATTTCCCTCCTTGATGGAACTAAGATAAAAGCTAAAATTATATGGGAAGAGAACCCCTCTGATCCAGGTCCTTACAGAATTGCCGGTTTTGAGCTTGTGGATGATGGTAATCTGTCAGGACATGGTGCCCAAAACTCACCTCGCTTGGGTGATACTTTTTCCTTTGCCACGGGTTCGAAGACTTTTCTTGACCATCGTGATGAATCGGGGAGACTTCTGAGCGTCACCTATCAGGGCGGCAATGAAAATGCTCTTTCACGAGTTGGAAAAGACACGGATGTTTCTTATATGCTGGATGCCTCAAACGGAAAAACAGCTGCCCTTGGTAATGTGGTGAACACTTTAGTAGAACTGAGGGATGGACTCTTTGAGACTGCGAATAGCACGGCAACCAGCACGGTTCCCAATACGGAAAAAGATTTAATTGCACAAGAGGATCTGATAATCGACAAAATGGGCGAGCTTTCTGCAACCATGGTTCGGATGGAAACAGTTCGTCATCATGATGAAGAATATGTCATGGCTCTGGATAAGCAGATTGCCAAGGATTTAGAAGTAGACATATCCGAAGCGATCATGAGACTTACCCAAGTTTCTACGGCATATCAGGCAGCGATGCAAGTTGGTGCCCAGTTATTGAATTCTTCTTTACTTAACTACCTGTAATTTTTCAATGCAGTGTTGTCATGAAACTTAAAATAAACGAAGATTCGAACAACCCAGATATCGTTGGGACAGAAATTCGGAATCGGATTTCACTTCCACAAGGCCTTTTTGGATTTGCGGATGTAAGAAACCTGGATCTTGTTTACGACGAAGAGGAGTTACCATTCATGTGGTTGCGGGAAGAAAAAAAAGACGGCCTTGCTTTTATCGTATTGGAACCTGGTGGAATCATTCCGAATTATTCCGTTGAGGTTTCGGATGCAGATGTTGAAGTGCTCGGAATCACCGGTCCGGAAGACACAATGATCCTAAATATTGTCACCCTGCCACCCGATCAAGCAGGTAAAATATCATTGAATTTAGTGGGCCCCATTATTGTCAATCGTAGAACTCTCATTGGTAAACAGTGCATTATCAATAATCACGAGGAATTCTCGGCTCGCCACCTTTTGGATGTAGGTGGTGAAGGTCTTTGACCTTTTAGATTAGAGACAATGCTGATTCTTTCCAGAAAAGTTGACGAAGGCATAGCGATTGGAGATGAAATTCAAATCTCTATTACTAAAATTGAAGGTGATTCGGTTAAGATAGGTATATCAGCGCCTCGGTCTATTTCCATTTTAAGAAGAGAAATACTTGAGGAAATGCAGTCTTCAAATCAAGCTGCTGCCGTTTCCATGCCACCTGAGAAGGTTAACCTGAAAAGCACTTTAGCCGCGGGGTCAGCTAAAAAACTAATTGCTCAAGTTCGTGCTAAGAAAGCCGCGGCTGAAGCTTTGAAGGAATCGAAGCTCGTCCAGAAATAAATAAACCATTTGAAACATAAATAATTATGGCTGTTTTTAAGCCTTTTTGTGCTTTTCGTCCGGTCCAAGACAAAGCTAAGTTCGTCGCTTCGCGTCCTTATGATGTGCTTAATTCCAAGGAGGCCAGAATCGAAGCAGGTGGAAACCCCTATTCTTTTCTACACATTATTAAGCCCGAGATTGGACTTGTGGAGGGAACAAAACCATATTCCGATGAGGTGTATCGTAAAGGTGCGGAAGTATATCGGGAATTTAAGAGGAATGGAGTTCTAATTCAGGATCCCACACCAAGCTTTTATGTCTATCGTCTGACCATGGATGGGCGTACTCAAACCGGAATTGCGGGTTGCTGCCACTTTGAGGAATATTATCAAGGTAGGATCAAAAAGCATGAACTCACCCGGGTTGCGAAGGAAGAAGATCGTGTAAATCATGTCGATGCTCTCAGTGCCAATGCAGAGCCAGTTTTCTTTTCCTACAGAACAAATGAGGGAATTAAATCAGTGATTCAGCAAGTAATTTCCGAATCACCCGTATATGATTTCATTGCAGATGACCGCATTCGCCATGAACTATGGGTGCTGGATGATCCTACAAAAGTCTCCAGATTGGAAAAACTATTTGCGGATGTCTCCTGTCTTTATGTTGCTGACGGTCATCACCGTACCGCCGCCGCCGCCAGAGTCGGGCAGAAGCGAAAAGATGCCAATTCCAAACACACGGGCGAGGAAGAATATAATTTATTTCTTGCCGTTTTATTCGCGGACGAAGAGCTCAAGATTTACGATTATAATCGGTTAATTAAAGACCTTCATGGATTAACTGAGCAAGAGTTTCTCAGCGAATTAAAAAGTAAATTTTCTTTGATTGAAGAGGATAAGAGTCCGGTTAAACCATGTTTAAGAGGCCAGTTTTCAGTCTATCTTGCTCATAAATGGTATTTGTTTGCTCCAATTGAAAGAAAAGTTACCGCAAACCCAGTCCAAGATTTGGATGTAAGTTTTCTCTCGGATCAAGTTTTTGAACCTATTCTCGGGATTTCTGATCAAAGAAAAGACGAAAGAATCGATTTTGTCGGTGGGATTCGCGGACTTGAAGAACTTTCAAGACGGGTTGATTCTGGCGAGATGGCGGTGGCATTCGCTCTCTATCCGGTATCAATGGAAGAACTTCTTCAAGTGGCGGATGCGGGAGAGATCATGCCACCAAAATCGACATGGTTTGAACCTAAGCTAAGGAGTGGGTTATTTGTTCATGAATTAGAATATTCTTAATCTTGCTTGTGGTTCCGGCGAGGAGTGGATTTGCTGGATAGTTAAAGTTCAATAATGAGATTAGTAATTTTAAGCTCGAAGACGGGTGGAGGTCATGAAGTACGGGCTCAAGCAATCCAGGAATTTTGTGATTCGCTTAGTATCCAGTCTTTACTTGTAAGACCCTTGGAGGAAAGTTCATCCATTTACTTTTTGGGTACCAAGATGTATAATTTGATACAATGTTTTTATCCAAGATTACACTCCATTTACTTCAAGCTACTCGAACATGCTTCCCTTCATTCCAACCCTGATTTAATTATCGGAGGAAATAAAATTCAGCATAAGATCCGTGAGTTTTGTCCGAATGCAATCATCAGCGTCCATGCTCATGTAAATCATGGCTTCCGGGATTTGATTCAAAAAGCAATGTCTCGATCTTTTTTTCCCAAGTTTATGATTTATTGCGGAGAGTTGGACGATGGAGTCGGCTATAGCAGGCATTGGGTTAATCCAAAGGCGGATCTTTTTTGTGGACCCACCCCAAACACAGTCACCGCCGCTCAAAAGAGAGGAATGCCTTCTTCCAGATGTAAGGTTCTTGGCCCTTTGTTGCGTCAGCCCTTCTATCAAAGGAGTACCGCTATTGAAAATCGTGAATTTTGTAATGATCAAGGATTTAATCCGAATATGCCAATCGCCCTTCTTGCAACCGGTGCAAATGGAGTCCATTCACACGAGATGGCATTAAAGGCCGTGGCCGCCTCGCAAAA
>CACMQL010000024.1 GCA_902615835.1 uncultured Verrucomicrobiota bacterium | reverse complement strand
AACAGCTTTTATCCTCTGGATTTTTGTATTGTCAGTGGTTCGGACTTGGGTGGCATGGGAGAACCTGTAAGCTATGACCATAACGGGACAATCATCAAATTCTGTTGTAAGCCCTGTATTCCTAAATTTCGAAGGAATCCTGAAAAATATTTAGTGCTCCTCCGGGAAGAGCTGGATGCCATAAATGACTCGTTGGAAGATAATTCGAGCTAGGCTCTACAAGTCACGAAGGCTCTGCCACCAGTTCTTTTTAGGTGGGTTACGAATACTTTTTTGTAAATCCTCGGTGAGTCCACTTTGAGGAAGCCAAGCCTCCACCGCATTCCTATCCTGGCGGTACCATTCCTGTCCAACCGAACGAATGGTTTTCTGCTGAAGCTTTTCTTCGGTGATCGATACCGCCCATTCCATAGCGGAGGCACCGTCATCCCGCGATACCGTTGAGGCATAGTTGGCCAGTGCCGCATCAAGTCGCGGACTTGCGGTCTGTTTATTCAGCCAATTGCCGGCAGACAAGGGATCCTGTTTGGCCCACTTACCAATAACGCTCTTAAATCCCTGTACCTGATTTGAACCTTCAGGTAAGGCGGTGAAATAGTCAATTGCCGCTTGCGGATCCGTTTCACCCCAGCGGGCGCCTAAATTCTCAAAAGCCTTGCCCGCATACTTCTTATCCGCATGTTCTTCCAGCCATTGGGACAACTCCCCGGGCTGATCACGGGCAAGTGTGCGGCTTAATTTTGTGAAAGCGGCCTCTTTTAATTTCGAGTTTTCTATTTCTTCCGCCCATCTTGAGGCTTCTCCAAAGCCACGCTTCTGATAAAATTCCGCCAGCATACCGGCAAGTTTCTGTACTTCATCCCCTCCTTCCATTCTCATAACATACTCAGAAGCACCTTCCAGATCTGTGCTGGCCCAACCTTTGATTAATCCAAAATTATATAGCTTGGCCATTCCCCTGTTTAAAGGATCCTCGACCCATGATTTAGCTTCCTCGGGATTACGGGCTGCCCAGCCTTCCAAAACCCCTGACACTGCAAACCCGGCTCCCATCCCCGATGCTCTTGATTTACAGTAATCGATGGCACCATATGGATCGAACTGACTCCATGCATAAAGAAGCATCCGATACTCCTGCATATTCTCAAAACCAAAAGGAATGGATTCAAAAACCTCCAGGGTTTCCTCCAAATTATCAGAATTTAGCTGCTTCATAGCTTCGGACAGGGTGCCGTACTATAGACCGGATTGGTTTGGTTCACAAATTGATCCAGAATTTCCCGAATACCGCCCTGTCGCCTCTCTTCCAATGGGTTATTTGACTCATTTATGTTTGAATCAAAAACCATTTTGGAGGCAGAAGGGTCCGATAAAGCTTTTATTTCTGGCTGCTGCAGCTCTTTCTTCAATTCTTTTTTATTTCGATCCGAAACAATTTTTGGCGATTCTATCTTAGTGTCGGCCGCTCCTGAAAGCCCGAGATAATATCCACCGGCAAAGAGCACAGCTCCGCCCGATATAACATATGCAAAAAGCCAGAATCTAGATTCCATTGCCAAAATTATTTATTTGGGTCGATCTTGGAAATCTTGCCATAGAGGTGGCCTCCCACCTTACCGTGAGACCAAGTACCTGCATATTTCTGACCATCAATTACCACATGTGCACTAAAGGTACCGAGTCCAGGTATATTCAAGTCCTGCATGGTAATTACCGGCACCTCCCCCACCCACTTTACCGGTAAAGGCATGGGCAAGGTTACATCCTTTTTGCCATACTTAATACGGGCAGTGAAGATCCATAGGTCATCCTCACCAAACTTTTGTACGCTATGAATTTCATAAGTCTCTTCCGATGGTGGCTGATCGGATCCATCAACCGTGAAGAATCCACTGAAACGAACTCCCTTCATTGCATCTGAAAATTTCTCATAACTTTCTGCGGAACTCCCAGATTCTTTGGATGAATAAACTTCCTGAAATGGCATTAAGAAAAACTTTACGATAATCAATGAAAGGAAAAAAAACTTCATACCTTTAATGATCTTTCGTGCCGTAACCTTTGCAAACATGAAAATTGTCATTCAACAGGATAAAAAAAGACTCTGCTATCTTTTTCAAACAATCAGTAAATTTGATTTAACTAAAACCATAACTCTTGATTATCTGATCCTCCTGTTTCGGTCTTTTCCTCCAGGCATAAGATTAGATCGATTACCAACATATACCAATTCGCATGAAAATACCTCTATCCAAATACTCTTACTACCTATCTCCTCTTGGACCTTGTTGATGAACTCGGAATTTGTTCAATTCGATACCAAAGCTAACCCCATTGATAGTAAATTTGTAAAAGATGGTTTCGAAGTTGAATACCTTTGCCTGAATGACCGTAATCGAATCGTTGTGAGCGAATAATTTGCTAGACTGTATCCCCTTACAGTTCGTGCGAGGAATCAGACACTCAAAGAAAATAACCATAAAAAAATCCCTGCCGACATCCGTGTGACCATCGGCAAAGGGTTTTCTCACGAGTCTGATCTTAAGGGTTTTCAAACCGAGGAAGAACCACCCTTGTATGATCCAAAGAATAAGCTTAATGGCACCAGAAATTTAATAAGGGAGAGAAAAATCTGGTGCTGAAAGAAGCAAAGCAAGTAATCCGGGTCCTACAAAACAAATCTCTCCAATAAATTACCCGACACTGGGCACACAAAGCTCGTTATATTTAATCCTTCATTCAAACATTTTAGGACATTAATTGAATTATATCTAAATTGTTAACAATTTGTTTGACCGGCAAAATGAATTAGACAAATCTTTGCGTGATGAAATCATTCCCGCAAAGACAGGCGTACCGAGAAAGCATTTCTAATGTAATTCGTAGGGACTTGATGAGTGGAAAATTCAAATGCGATGAACCCATGCGCGAACAAAAACTGGCTGCTAGGTTTGGCACCAGCCGTGGTCCTGTGCGGGATGCACTGATGCAACTTACCCAGGAAGGTGTCCTTGAATATCAGCCAAACAAGGGGGTAAGAGTAAGTTCACTTTTAACGGATGAGGAAAGGGATGTTGTGGTGGCCATGCGATTGGAACTCGAGAAGTACTGCATCCAAAAATTCATTCCCATCGCTACAAAAGAAGACTTTAAAAATATTTCGGTTTTGCTTGAGCGGCTCAAAAATGCGTGTGAGGTGGCCTCTTTGCCCGAAGTCGCCGAAAGCGACTTGGCCCTTCATCGTTATTGGGTCGCTCAGGCATCCCCTCATTTGGAGAGTACATGGTTGGGGCTTAGTGTTCGCATGATAATGAAATATTCACGATTGGAAAATTATGATCAAGCGATCGAGGAACATTCCCGAATTGTTGAAGCATTGCTTGGCAGGAATATCGACAAAGCAATCTATTACCTAGGTGAAAATATTTTATGAGTCGTGAAAAGTCTCTTTTGGTTTGTTTCACTTCTTTTCTATTCCTGGGCACTCCAAGCCGAAGAAATAAAATATAATCATACAAGAGGGGACCAACTATTCACCCTTAAGATTGGTCCTCTGCTGCAAGAGAAATGTCTGTCTTGTCATTCCGAAAAGGAAGGCAAACTCAAGGGTGATCTCGATCTGTCATCATTAGATGGAATGTTATTTGGTGGCGAAACTTCCAACAAGATTATTATACCTCACCAGCCTGATGAAAGCTTGCTAATTACTGCTATTCAATGGCAAGACCCGGATTATGAAATGCCGCCCAAAGAAAATGACCGCCTTTCTGCTCAACAAATTTCATGGTTCAAGGAATGGATTGAGCTCGGGGCACCGTGGCCGGAAATAAATGTTCAGGAGAAAATTAAACTGGCAGAAAGAACCCAGATTAGAACCGAGGAGGGAATTATTGTTCCAAACTCAGGAGGTCTTTCGGATGACTGGACTTACAGACGCTACAAGCCAGAAGACATATGGGCTTTTCAACCTGTGAAAAAACCAAAGATTCCTGGATCTTTGAAAAACCCTATCGATTATTTTGTCGGCAAAAAATTGAATGAAAAGCAAATAAATCCTGCACAACCGGCAGATTTTCGATCCTTAGTGAAAAGAGCATACCTTGATCTTCACGGATTGCCCCCTACCCCTTATCAAATTTACCAATTCCGGTTATCATGGGATAAAAACCGCGAAAAAGCCTGGGACGAACTTCTTGACCAATTAATAGAAAGTCAGCACTTCGGAGAACGTTCAGCCCAGCATTGGCTTGATGTCGCAAGATACGCTGATACTGCTGGTCTTTCCAACGATTATGAACGATCCAACATGTGGAGGTATCGGGACTATGTGGTTAGGTCCTTTAATCAGGATAAACCTTATGACCGCTTTATAATTGAACAGATAGCCGGGGATGAACTCTGGGAAAAACTGCCAAAAGACGAAAAAAATTCCGAACTCCTAATCGCAACATCTTTTTTAAGAATGGGACCCTGGGATCCGGCCATGGTTCTGAAACCTGAGGCTCGTCAGCTTTATTTGGATGATGTGGTAAATGCGGTAGGTCAAAGCTTCCTCAGTACAACTATGCGATGCTTCAAGTGTCATGACCATAAATTTGACCCCCTACCAACCAAGGACTACTATCGAATCTACTCTGTTTTTAGCCAAACGCAATTGGCTGAAAGACCTGCCGCATTTATCGCACAGGAAAACCTGAGAGGAATGAATGTCGGTAAACAGGCAACAGAAAGAATGCTTTCGTTCGCAAAAATTAAATACAACGAACTTTATAACAAACAGGAGGAGGCAGCCAAAAAATGGTTTGCTGAACATGGCAAGAAATATCTCGATGAAAATAATCGTCGCAACCTGCCCGATGAGGAGAAACCCCCCCGTCATGTGGGTTTAACTCCAACCGAAACTGGCAGACTAAAGGTTCGCCGTCAGGATGACTGGATATGGACTCGTCGTTTGGAAAGGTACCAACCGCTCGCTCAAAGCGTCTACAATGGACCCGTACCTAAAAGTTTAAATTCGAGGAAGATGAGGATGCCAGACAAAATCCCTCAAGTTCCGGTTATACCTACAAAAATACTGACGGGTGGTGCATTGGATGCTCCCGGGGATTCGGTTACTCCGGGCGTACTAAGTGCACTTGGGTTAGCGAGCTCCAAAGAGGAAAGAGATGCCTTTGCAATAACCAATAAAGCAAGCGGTCGAAGACTGCAGCTTGCTCAATGGATCGCCCATCCCAAAAATCAATTGACTGCCCGTTCCATTGTTAACCGTGTTTGGCAAAGACATTTTGGTAAACCACTCGCAGGTAATCCAAACAATTTTGGAGCGAAAGGAAAAAAACCGACTCATCCTGACCTACTCGAATGGCTAGCCGCTGATTTCGTGGAAAATGGATGGAAATTCAAACGCCTGCACAAGTTAATCATGAGCTCCAAGACTTATCGGATGGGCACGAATCACCCGAAGATAAAGAAACTCAAAAATATCGACCCCGAAAACCGCTTACTTGCCTACCGTGAACCACGGCGCCTTTCTGCAGAGGAACTAAGAGACTCCATGCTCGTTAGTTCCGGTGAACTGAACCGGGAAATCGGCGGTTTACCCATAATGCCCGAAATAAATATGGAAGTTGCCCTGCAACCAAGAATGATTCAATTCTCATTGGCCCCAGCTTACCAGCCGTCAAAATGGCAAAAAGAGCGCAATCGAAGAACCATTTATGCCTACAGAGTTCGGGGCCAACCGGATCCTTTTCTCGAGCTCTTCAATCAGCCAAACCCCAATGATTCGTGCGAAGAAAGAGTTTCTGAATCCGTCTCGCCTCAGGCTTTCAGCCTATTAAACAGCAGCTTAATGAATGACCGGGCAATCGCAATGGCCTTGAGGATAGAGAAGGAATTCAGTGACATTCATCTTCAGGTCAAAAGAGCGGTGCAACTAGCCTACGGTCGAATACCTAATCCAGAAGAATGGGAAAGGCTAAAAAAATACCTAATAAAAATGGAAACATACCATCATTCTTCAAAACCTGAACCCGCGGAATATCCAACTTCAATTACACGCTCATTGGTAGAAGAAAATACCGGTGACACCTTTGAATATGAGGAAATTCTCCCCGTTTTTAAAGATTACCAAAGAGACAAAAAAGCTCATGAACTTGCTCCAGAAACACGAGCACTTTCTGATCTCTGTTTAGTTTTATTTAATTCCAATGAATACATTTATGTCTACTGAGAAGGATCATTCCATTTTCTTTCCATCCCTGGGCCGACGGGACTTTCTCTATGGAATGACTTCTTCTTTGGGGGCCTTGGCCATGACTGATATGATGGCAAAAGATGTGCCAGTTCAAGGCGTAAAAAAGCCGATGCATCAGCCAAAAGCAAAAAATATAATTATGCTCTTTATGGAGGGAGGCCCAAGCCAGGTGGATACCTTTGATCCTAAGCCTGCACTTAATAAACTTCACAAAGCCGAATCCAAAAGAACGGGTACTCTGGAATCAGGTCACAAATTCTTCGTCGGCAGCCCCTATGGTTCACGAAAAGTTGGAAAGTCCGGATTGGATATGAGTGATCAATGGGTACATCTACCAGAAGTTGCAGACGAGCTTTGTAATTATCGTGGTTGCTTTGCCGAATCCCTTAATCACCCTGAAGCTCTTTTTCACATGAACACAGGCAGTCGTCTGGGAGGTGATCCCTCTATTGGAGCATGGGCAAATTACGGTCTAGGTTCGGTAAATCAAAACTTACCCGGTTATGTGGTCATGACTGAACTTGCCCTACCGCAGGGAGGTTCCAGGAATTGGTCCAATGGCTTCCTACCCGGACAATACCAGGGAACAAGACTCCGTCCGACCGGTTCCCCTATTCTCGATTTACACGGGCCTGCTCATAAGAACCGTTCACATCAGCGGCAGGCATTGGACGAGCTTTCATTCCTCAATGAGATGCATGGTAAGAAACATCCTTATCACAAGGACCTGGAAACCCGCATGCAAAGCTATGAACTGGCTTATCGTATGCAGATGGAAGTACCCGGAGTAATTGATTTGAAGCGGGAGTCAGAAAAAACAAAAGAGGCTTACGGTCTCAATCAGAAAGAAACGGCAGAATTTGGAAAACAGTGTCTCATGGCCCGTCGACTGGTAGAAAAGGGAGTGCGTTTCGTTCAAATTTTTTCGGGCGGTTGGGACAGTCACGATTATTTGGAACGAGCTCATGCTGCCCGTATACACAGCGTTGACAAACCAATGACCGCACTGATCAAGGATTTAAAATCCAGGGGTATGCTCAAGGATACACTTGTACTTTGGTTGGGTGAATTTGGCAGAACGCCCGATAATAATCGTCGCGGAGGCGTTTACGCTATTGGCCGGGGACATAACAACAAAGCCATGACCATTATGATGGCCGGTGGTGGGGTCAAAGCGGGTACCATTGTGGGCGGAACTGATGAAATCGGAGCGGAAGCAGTGGAGGTTGCCCACCCTATCCGTGACTTTCATGTAACCCTCCTGCATTTGCTTGGTTTGGACGATAATAAACTGACTTACTTTCACGGAGGCAGATACAAGCAACTCAGTCAATTTGGGGGACAGGTAATTAAAGAACTAGTCGCCTGATTTTTTATATTGCCGATGATTAGAATAATCATGGCAGTTCCATTGCTTGGATTGACAGGTTTCTGCGTCTATGGATTTCTTGCAACCTACGAGCTTAAAGAATCCCTGGAGCGACTATCATGGCAATGCTTGTATGGAATTCTTGGCCTGTTATTCTCACTGGCATTTCTTTTCGTTCTCAAACCAAGGAGAAAATAAATTAAATCTATCATGAAGCTCTCTATACTGCTAAATCTGCAGACCATTCTTATACTGTCCGTTACCCACGCCAAAAAACCAAATATCCTCTTCATTATGTCGGATGATCACGCCGCCCATGCCATCTCCGCTTACGGAGGTCGTCTGGCCAAGATTGCTCCAACCCCCAACTTGGATCGTCTGGCTGAAGAAGGGGCTCTTTTTGAAAATGTATTTTGCACCAACTCCATTTGCTCTCCATCACGGGCCTGCGTCCTTACGGGTCAGTATAATCATACCAATGGAGCGGTCGACTTGGGTGGAAGAGTATTACCCGGTGAACAAATGTTACCTATTCAAATGAAAAAAGCTGGCTATGAAACAGCAATGATCGGCAAGTGGCACCTTAAGGTTGAGCCCAAAGATTTTGATTATTACTGTGTCCTTCCCGGACAGGGAAAATATCACGGCCCATCCTTTCGAATCCGCGGAGATAAACCATGGGGAAAAAACCTGATTGAATTCCCCGAAAAACACTCCACGGATGCAATCACTGACCTTACTCTTGAGTGGCTAAAAAGCCGAAAGGATGAAAAACCTTTCTTTTTAATGCATCACTACAAGGCACCGCATGATTATTTTGAAAATGCTGACCGGTATGAATCCTACCTGGCGGATATAGATATTCCAGAACCTGACACCCTATGGAAAAGAGATTCAAAATTTGGTTCGCTTGCCACCCGTGGTCATAACGACGAACTCATCCCTCACATTGGAACCTCTATTGGGAACCGGAACCCAAGAAGGTCTTACCTTCGCGATTTACCCGATCGTTTTCCAAATGAATTCCCCAAAAACTATGATCCCCAAAACTTCTCCGATAAAGAAAATACCCGTTTAGCTTACAATGCTTATTTGAAAAAATTTCTCCGATGCGTGAAGGGAATCGATGACAACCTCGGGCGGTTATTTGCACACCTGGAAGCAGCCGGGCAGTTGGACAACACCCTCATCGTATACACCGCAGATCAGGGATTCATGCTGGGCGAACATGACTTCCAGGACAAACGCTGGATGTATGAGGAATCCATGCGAATGCCATTTTTGGTTCGATACCCCAAGACCATCAAGCCAGCCCAAAACTTCGATACAATCATTGAGAATGTAGATTTTGCTCCCACCCTGCTTGATTTTGCTGGAGGTCTCATTCCACAGTCCGTGCAGGGAAAGTCATTTAAATCCATTCTTGAAAGTGGGAAGGAACCAAAAAACTGGAAGAAAGTTGCCTATTACAGGTACTGGATGCACATGGCTCATCATGATAATCCCGCCCATATTGGAATGAGAACAAAACGATACAAATTGATCTACTTTTATGGGTGCAATTATCAGGGAGAATATCAGACACCTGCTGGGTGGGAATTATACGATATGGTCAAGGATCCAGGCGAAACAAAAAATCTTTATGATGACCCCAAACATGCCAAACTGGTTAATTCCCTGAAACAATGGTTTGCTAAACTTCGCAAGAAAGTTGGAGATGATGGTTCCCACTATCCAGCTTGCGAAAAAATTGTTCAGGAATTTTGGGACTACAGTGATGCGGACAGGAAGAGAGCTGTGGCAATTTCAAACGAATATTCAAAAAGAAGAAAATCGGAACTCGCGGAGGGACTTTACAATCCCAAGACCTCAGGTAAGCCCTGATCCCCCAAACCAAAACTAACCTTTTACTTAGTCTATCTTTCGATTGACGATTCACAGTCAATAGGAAGATAGTTGGCCTTCTTATGAAATTCATAAACCTCTTCATCCTGCCTTTAATGCTATTCCTTTTCATTTCCTTAACCTTAAATGGAAAAAAGCAACCCAACCTGATTGTTTACATGATTGATGATTTAGGCTGGAATCAGATTAGTGCACAGCAGGCGACCATGGGCACTCATACCGGTTCCTTCATCACCCCTAATATTGAAAAGATTGCCAATCTTGGCCTAAGCTTTACTCATGCCTACACCCAACCAAATTGTGCACCATCACGGGCTGCAATGCTCACAGGTCAATATCCCGCCCGAATCAATAATGGGGTCTACATTGTTGGAAACCTGAACCGAAACAAGAAGCCGGGCATCACCAAGGAGCAGGCTCAATTCACAGGTCCAAGCCAAAGACAGGATGTGGCCGGTGATGCGGTGACCATTGCGGAAGCTTTGAAAAAAAATGGTTATAACACCGCTCACATTGGGAAATATCATGTGGGAGGGCATTCCGGCAAAGCAACCATGCCTGAAAACCAGGGTTTTGATATCAACATCGGTGGATACACGCAGGGACATCAGCCCACATGTTTTTCCAAGAGCGGAAAGGATGGTTGGCAATTTGCGAGACTCGGCAGGGGCGACTTTGACCGTTTTGGTGAACCTTACTCTGAGACTTATGTGAAAAAATATGGAATCCCCAATTCACAGGTGGGTAAACCCAAGCATGTCTGCGATGCCCTAGCGGATGCGATGGAGGAAACCGTTCAAATACTTGCCGCCAAATCAGAACCTTTCTATCTGCAACTTCATGCTTATGCGGTACATGGGCCGGTTCAATCCAGACCGGACTTGAAAGAAGCCGCAGAGGCAAGAGGTTCAAAACAAACAAACCTTGCGGGGTTCATCTCAGGCATGGATGCAGTTCTTGGAAGGCTCCTGGAATCCCTAGAAGACCCGAATCAAAATGGTGACACCGGTGACAGCATCGCAAAAAATACCTTGATTTTGTTTACTTCGGACAACGGGGGGACCCATGGTGACAACCTGCCCTTGCGTGGAGTTAAAGGAATGTTTACGGAAGGAGGAATACGGGTGCCACTAATTGCTTACTGGCCGGGTGTTATTCCCGCCAACACCATCACAGACAGAATGGTTCACGGAATCGATTTCTACCCTACATTATTAGAAATCGCAGGAAATGCCTGGCTTCCTCCTGTCAAAAAACATCCTATAGATGGGGAGTCATTTGCCATGTCCTTATATAATCCGCGAAGCCAAGGTAAACGTTCGCCCATCTTTTATTTATTCCCCGGTTACATGGATGTACGTGCCCAGCCCTGCGTTGTTACAATCGATGAAGTCGGAGGTAAAAGGTATAAATTACTCTATTTCTATGAAGCCGATGAATGGGAGCTCTACAACCTCACCGACGACATCGGGGAGAAAACGAATCTTGCCAAAGATATGCCAGATGTCTCTGCCAGCCTATCCAGGAAAATTCAGTCCTGGCTTTCTCAAAAGCATCCGACCTGGCAGCCAAAATTCCCGATCAGTAAAAAAAACGCCACTCCGGCACTCCCGCGATTCCTCTGAAGTTAACTGTAGATTGCCCGTTAAGGTAATCATTATTCTGAAGTTTATTTTTTTGGAAGTAGCCATTTACATTTTACATTTTCAAGTGATGATGTGGTCCAATTTTGTTCCAGATAGGTTGTTTGTTCATATAATTTACCACGAGATATCAAACAAGTACTTCAAGCCAGGCAGGATGGTCAAAACCTAGCTCACGCTCAATTTTTTCAAAAAGACTGAACCTCCAAAGGGAGGTCTTTGATAAAACATTATTAGTCTTAGCCCACTTTTGAGTTGGGTAAGTCCGGGGGTTTTGTTTCTCTTAATTCTCGCCTTAAGACCCATAATCTAAGTCCCTTCCTAATGATCTTTTTGACTCGAATCAGATTCTTTTGCTTAGCTCCAATAATTTTCTTCTACCTGAAGGCGTCAGAAAAACCCAACATTGTTTTTCTTCTTTCCGATGATCAGAGCACTTATTCTCTAGGTTGCTATGGTAACCAGGATGTAAAGAGCCCACAGCTCGACCGCCTTGCTGATGAGGGCATGGTGTTCGACCGACATTACGACACCACTGCTATCTGCATGGCCTCCAGAGCCTCAGTTATGACTGGTATGTATGAATACAAACATGGAACTAATTTTGGCCATGGTGATATGATACGGAAGACCTGGGAAAACACTTATCCTGTAATCTTACGAAGAAACGGTTACCGAACCGCTTTTGCCGGAAAGTTTGGGTTTGATCTAAGAGAGGAACCTAATGGAAAAAGACTTCCTTTGCCGGAAAAAGATTTTGATATGTGGGGAGGAGGACCGGGGCAAACGAACTATTCCACGATAAAAAATGAATCGATGAAGCATTATGCCAAAGACTATCCTCACTCCACCCGTTCCTATGGTGCTTTTGGACGAGATTTTATTCTCGAATCTGTGAAATCGAATAAGCCTTTTTGTTTATCAATCAGTTTCAAGGCACCTCATAAACCAGCCACACCTGATCCATTAGACGATGATATTTATAAAGATCAAAAATTTCAAAAACCTGCCAACTACGGGCGTAAATTTGGTGAACACTTTTCCAAGCAAAGCAAGCAGGACCGACAATATGAGCGGTTTCATTCCTGGAATTATTCAGACAAATACAATGAGGTCATGGCAATCTATCATCAACAAATCTTCGCCATTGATGTGGCCGTGGGAATGATTAGGGAAGCCTTGAAGGAAAGTGGCACCGATCAAAATACCGTTATCATCTACACATCTGACAATGGTTTTTTCTGTGGTTCACACGGGTACGGATCCAAGGTTTTACCCTATGAAGAATCCTCCCGAGTTCCATTGATCATCTATGACCCTCGAAACAAAAATTCATGGAAAAAACTCCGCACATCTGCATTAACCGGTAATGTTGATTTCGCACCCACGATTTTAACATTAGCCGGTCTGCCAGTCCCCCCAAATATGGATGGGAAAGATTTAATGTCCGTTTACGATGACCCAAAATCCTCTCTCCATCATTCTCTTCCTCTAATTAATGTCTGGGGAAAGGCACCCACCCATGCCCTGGGCGTGGTGACGGAAGAGATGAAATATCTCTACTGGGGATATGCGGCGAAAGGATTCAAGTCCACCCATGAACTTTATGACCTCAAAAAAGATCCTCTTGAGCTGACAAATCAATTCTCCTCGTCCGATTATACAAAAGCCCGTAAGAAGATGCAGAAATTATATGACCAGCACTTGACTCATTGGAAAGTAAATGCAGTTGCCTACCATGATTACCAGAAATTCGGTATGATCTTTGACCGAAAACTAAAGTGGGAAGAAAAGGCAAAACGGGCTCAGAACTTTTCCTCCGAATAAAAACTTAATAAGATGAATCCCATACTTTCAAGGTTTCTCTTCATTCTGATTTTTCTCATCCAACATGCTTCAGCGAAGGAGAAGCCAAACATCATTTATCTGATGCTTGATGAATGGGGATATTTTGAATCGGGGCACATGGGTAGTATCGATCTTATAACTCCCCATATCGATCAATTTGCCGCTGAAGGCATGCGTTTCACCAATGCCTATGCGGGGGCTCCGGTCTGTGGTCCCACCCGTTGCTCCCTCCTCACTGGCTTGCATGCCGGAAATATGTCGATGCGGGTTAATAACGGACATTCACCCATCCGTGCAGATGAACCGACTCTGGCAAGTATGCTCAAGACAAAAGGATATGCCACGGGTGGATTCGGGAAATGGGGAATTGGTGGACGTGGAACAACCGGCGTGCCGGAAAAGCACGGTTTTGACTTATTTTTCGGATACTATGATCAGGTGCATGCCCATACATTTTATCCAAGTTATCTAATCAGAAACAGTGAGGAAGTTCCCCTGCCCGGGAATTCCGGAATGAGCTTTTATCAGGGAAAGACTCATGCCCAGTTGAAAATTTTCGAGGAATCAATCGCTTTTATCAAAAAATACAAAGATGAACCTTTTTTTTGCTACCTTCCCTGGACTCCGCCACATGGCTTATGGGGAATCGACGAGGATGATTCTTCATGGCAACTCTTCAAAGACAAACCCTGGACTGCCGGAGAGCGCACCAATAATGATGCAAAAGTCTATGCTGCATTCATGCATATGGTGGACAAGCAACTTGGAGAAATCATCAAATTACTCAAAAGACTGAAGCTGGATGACAATACCATTTTCTTCCTAAGTGGAGACAATGGTGGAAAGGCTTACTTTGCCACGAAAGATCGACCCCATGGCTTTTTTGCTCCCAACCTAAACCCGGAGACAGGGAAAAGATTCCGTGCCGGAAAAGGCTCGCTGTATGAAGGTGGATTGAAGGTACCCTACCTGGTGCGATGGCCAAAGAAAATTAAACCAAGCTCAGTTTCTAACCATTTGTTCTACTATCCGGATATCATGCCTACCCTTGCTGAACTTACAGATGCAACATGCCCGAAAACAGATGGTATTTCTTTTCTGCCCACCCTTCTTTCAAAAGGGAGGCAGGCTAATCATGCACACATGTATTGGGAGCTTGGAAGACAAAGGGCCGTACGTAAAGGAGACTGGAAAGCGTATCGCGATAAAAAAGGAAACTGGGAACTTTATGATTTGTCCATTGATATTGAAGAACAAATAGATCTGGCTGATAAAAAAGAAAAGATGCTCCAGGACCTAATTGCTCGAGCTGAATCCTCTCATCAACCCGCCCGTCTGGGAGAAATTCTGAATCAGGCACTGGTTGATAAAGACCGTAGGGAAGCACCCCATGATCGGAACCTTCAATATAAATAACCAAGGAAATAATTCTTCAATCAATTATGAATCATTATCCTGTCCTACTTCTTATTTATTTACTGCATCAAGCCAAAGAGAAATTAACCAACCCGTGGAGACCATGATCACTGACTGTAAAATACATATCTTCAAAAATTAAAGTCTTCTTTGTACTTTTTTTCCTACCTCCCAGCATGCCTTTTAAAAGGACGACATTATAGACAAAATTGGGCTTCTCAATGCGGAAATAAGATTGTTAGTGCAGGAGCATTAGACTTGCCATTTTGTTTTACTGTATATTTTAACCACGCAAAGACATTGCTGTAGAAGAAGTCAGCAACTCGATGAGTAACATTTAATAGAAGAACACAGTATATTATGTCAAGAAACTCTTCTCTTTATATATTAAACTTATGAACCAAAACTAGGAATTTTAATCAGTTTTGTATGACACATAACCTTCTCATCATTTTCTATGTTTCTAGTCACAAGAGATCCAATACCTACATGAGCATTATCACCGATTCTTATACGATTTAATATCTTTGCACCCAAGCCCATCCATACCTTATCTCCAATAACCACATTTCCTGAAATAACGCAACCGGGTGCAATTAAACATTTTTTACCTATAACATTGTTATGGGAAACAAGACACATGGCACCTATAACTGTTTCATCCATTATTATAGTATCTTCACCATAGATACCATTATCAATGCAGGAATTATCTTGGATTACAACTTTTCTCCCAATCTTGACCCATCCATTGTGAGGAATCATTTTCACTTTGTTCTCAATATTTTTTACCTCAAAGCCATGTTTACCTATTGTACAATTTGATTTAATAATAGAACCTTTTGCTATACGAACTTTTTCATTTATGACAATATTTGCTTCTATTATAACATCGTCCTCTATAACCACATTTTTATCAGCATATACAGCTGTTGGATGAATACTAGCTTTAGCAGATATACTATTTTCTTGATCAAGAAAATTCTCGCACCATTTAAGATAAGTTTTATAAAATAAATCACTAGGATTATTCGTAACAATATACTGCTTTGAAGTTTTAAACTGATGTTCAATTTGAGGGGTAGTAATTATTGCTATTATATTTGGATTTTCTAATGCTTCTTTTATGAATTTTTCATTTTTTATAAAAGTAACAGACCCTGCTATAGTTGTCTTTGACAAAGCCATATTTTCAATAGTGCTAAGTTTTTGTAGATCAACCTTACTCATATCTTACTTTCTAATTTTTTTGAACCGGTTACTATGCAGTTGGCCTTCCATAAGGGCTACTTTCTGGGGGATCTTAAAATTATCAAGTTTTCCTTTGCAATAAGCTCTCATACGAATTCTGAATTGACTCAATGACTCACCAGAAGACAAGTTCACACTTGCAAAAACCATATTGCCTATAAACGGATGTTTTTTTCTTCTTACAGCGATGTCTTTGACTCCATCCATTTGCATTATAACATTTTCGATCTCTGTAGGGTAAACCTTCTCGCCACCAACATTTATTAACTCTGATTTTCTTCCTAAGAACTTATAATACTCCCCTTTAGTTTCAACAGCATCACCAGTTTTGAACCAACCATCCTCAGTGAACGGACTTGGTGCATTCAAATAACCAAGCATTGCAGATCTAGCTTTGATTTCGAGCATACCATCCACAATTCTTGTCTCAAAACCCTCACCGCCTACTTTTACCCAAAGTGAGTCAGATGATTCTGATTTTGATCTCATAATACCGAGTTCTGAGAGGCCATAAGTTTGAAGCAATCTGATATGAGGGAAAAGCTTATGGAAACGCTCTAATGTGCTCTCAGGCATAACTTCTGTACCGTATGAAACTACCTCAAGCGATGAAAGATCATAGTTTTTATAAGCCTCACTCAACAAAATTAAATTTATGAAAGTAGGGGATACAGGCAGCACTTCTACTGAGTATTTTTCTACAATAGCCAAAACACCATCAGGTGATCTATCTTGAACAGTAATCACACAGCCGGCATTTGACAAATTATGCAATAATGTATTAATGCCACCGATATGATCAAACATTAAAAATGTAAGCATTTTTTTTGTTTTACGAAGAGTTTTATACTTTTCCAATATAGATGCAAAATCGTGCACTGCGGCCTTGCATTGCCCTGTAGACCCTGAAGAGAAAAGAATAAGCCCGGGGTGCTTGCACTCTTTCAGAGTATTTAAAATCTCAGAATTTAGAATACATTGCATTCTATTAATCGATATGTTTTCTTCTTTATCAAATGTAATAATCGTCTGTACTTGAGCAATTCTTAGAAAGTCATTTTTCCTATGCTTTACAGATTCAGTCAGAGGAACAACTACACAACTTTTTTCGATTAGTGTGAGTATTAATGCTGTTGAAAGAGGGGAAAAATCACCTTCAACAGCTACTACAGTGCCGTCTTCTATATCATTTTTTGTTACATAATCAGTCATTTGAGCATAGTTTTCTAGGAGCTCACCGTATGTAAAAACAGTGTTCTTCCATATAAAAGCGTTTTTTTGTTTGTTTTGCTCAAATATATTTATCAAAAAATCTATAAACATCTATAAGCCCCCAAGATACATAGTTTGACCCGTGACAAAGTCACTTTCTACTCGCAAATAAAAATCTGTAATATTTGCGACATCCTCAAACTTTCCAAAGCGTTTGATGGTTTGCTTTTCTAATAAATTTTCAATCTTGTCTTTGGGCACTGCTCTAATCAAATCAGTATCAACTGGAGTAGGACCTACTGCATTAACTGTAATTCCATAGTCGGCAAACTCCTTTGCAAGAACCTCTGTAAGAGTTATTACAGCAGATTTTGAAGAAGCATAAATAGCTTCACCCTTTAGTTTCATTGGTACTGCTACTGTAGTAAAGTTTACTATGCGCCCGTATTTATTTTTCTGCATAAGTTTCGCTGCTTCACGACAAAAGATAAATGTACCTAAAAAGTTCGTATCAAAGACTTTGCTGACTATGGAGACAGGTGTTAGCAAGCTATGATTCATCGACGCTATGCCAGCATTATTAATCAAATTGTCGAGCTTACCAAAATCTTTTCTGATTTTAGCAAACATCTTCTTTACAGATTTCTCGTCACGAACATCAGCTAGAAAATGATGGTAATTATCTAGTTGCCAATCAACATCAGAACGACTGCATCCTATAACGATATTGCCTTTTTGGATATAATGTTTAGCCAAATGTTTGCCAATACCTTTTCTTGATCCAGTTATAAGAGTGATTTGCATATCTATTTCTTTTCTTCCAAGAGCTCTTGTATGTAATCAGTAAGTGATTGAACTGTCTTAAAAGGGCTTTTGCTGCGTGACATAGCTTTTTCAGTAGCTAATGTAACAATCTTACCTGATCTCTCCTCGATCAGTTCTTCAATACTTACAATCAAATTAACTAGACCAATTGAATCCAGATACGCATCGCATCCAAACAAAACAGTTTCAGGTGTATCATTAGTTTCGATACCCAACTCTTCACGAGCATCTGCAAGACTTGGATAGATAATTTCCTCTACAATATTCATTTAGATTTACCATGTTTTCTAAGTATTTGGCTAATTTTTAAAATAAGCCTAACATGAAAATCGAATTTCAAGTTTTATATTAAAAAATATTAGCATTGGTTTTAAAAGCATTTGTAAATATAGTTAAATTTTTCGTGTGAATCAAATGATTATTTTAACCGTAGTAGGCGCAAGACCACAATTTATAAAGGCGGCAGTATTAAGCAGAGAATTTTCCAATCATCCACAAATTAATGAAATAATTGTTCATACGGGACAACACTTTGACCGTAATATGTCTGATCTGTTTTTTGAGGAGCTTGAGATCCCCAAACCGAAATATAACCTCAATTTACATTCATTGCCACATGGGGCAATGACAGGCAGGATGCTTGAACAGATTGAAAAAATCATACTTGAAGAAAAACCTGACTATCTTCTTGTATATGGAGACACCAATAGCTCATTGGCAGCCGCGCTTGCTGCTAAAAAACAGAAAGTTAAAATCATCCATGTAGAAGCAGGACTAAGGAACTTTAGCGAATATATGCCAGAAGATATCAACCGTATTTTGGTAGATCGAATGTCAAATTTATTATTTTGTCCTACAGATTTTGCGATTGAATGTCTAAAAAAAGAAGGTTTTGAATCTTTTCCCTGCAAGATTATCAAAACTGGAGACATTATGCAAGATAGTGCTTTGTACTATTCAAAAAAAAAGGTTAATAGATTAAATCTTATTAGGAAGCTTGGACTAAAGAATAAATCATTCGTATTGTGTACCATTCATAGAGCGGAAAACACTGAAGAAAAAAATAAACTTTCAACAATTGTCCAAGATTTAAATAAAATTAACGAGGAATCAGAAATCTTGATGCCGATTCATCCAAAAACCAAAAAAAAGATCGAAGAATTTGGCTTAAAACCGCAATTTAGGACTATTGAACCCGTTGGTTATTTCGACATCATAGAGCTTCTCAAGCATTGCTCTACGGTCATAACTGACAGCGGTGGATTACAAAAAGAAGCCTACATGTTTAAGAAAAAAAGCGTTGTTCTTCTCGATTTTATTCCTTGGGTGGAACTTGTTGAAAATGGATTTGCTCTTCAATCTCATATAGAAAAGGATCTTATATATTCAAATTATAAACATATTATGAAATCAAACCCAGATTTTTCGATTAAACTATACGGCGATGGAACAACCTCAAAACAAATAATTCAATATATCATAGAGGATTATAATTAATAGCTTGATTAATTCAATAATACCAACATTGCAAAACGATAAAATCTTTTGATTTGATAAAGCAGAACAACAACCTAATATGTTTTAAATCACATATTTTCCCAATAGGTATGTCACATTTTTTTCGCTACCCTTATTGCGTAAAAATTCTATTTGATTATTGAAGTATTGAAGAACTTGTTCCTTGCAACAATAAAAAGTTACAAATCCTATTTCGTCGACCCAGTAAAAGTAGATTATTTGTATTTTCAATCTTTTCGAATTTTACATAAGATTAAATTTTGAATTTTTCTCAGTTATGGATAAAACTTTTTATGAATTCTTAAATTAACCGCTTAGATTTTGCAAAAGTATTATACATAATAACTTCTATGTAGTGAAAATAATTCATGTGAAAATGGACAATAAAGCTAACTTTTTTTACTATAGTTGCAATAAGCAGAAATCTATTATTTTCTGTGAATTGTTTGTTAAGTTGCCAACAGTTAATTCTAACAACAAAACTTATATGTCAATTGTCGATGAAATTTCATAATGCTGTACTGCTATGTGGCTAGGAATTCTTAAAATGAATTTGATACGATAGCAAGTTTTTTTTTAGCTTTAAGTCACTGAATTACTCATATATTAGAGCATACAGTTGTAATTTTCTCATAATTTTAAAGTACTTTCGGGCTCAAGGTTTGGTGTAGACAAGGTGTTAAGAGCAGATAAGTGTTTAGCGGCTTTTATAATTTCTTTGTCTGAATTTCATATTCCAATATAATAGTATTTTTTTATGGATATTTTTAGTTTAATGAATTTCTTTCATATCCTACATGAGTTATAAAAACGGCTATTTTTTTTACATTTCAGGGTAGTATCTAATCTTAATTTCTAGATTTCTCTTTAGTTGCCGAAAAATCTAACTGTACTTTCTTCTGTTTTGATTTGAAGCACTTGTGGTTACACTAACTATTTTATAGATTAGTGTATATAAGCTTATTTTGTAGTTTAACTTGTATTAAAACACTTCCTTAAGCAATAACATAGATATTTCTACTGGCAGTTATAATTTACAATGGGTAATATCCTCCAATTTCTTCTTCACACTGAAGCATCATACATTGGATAAAAATCAATTTTGATATTTACCGTACCAAATTAAGTCCCGCTTTACATTTGAAGCAGTTAATTTGATGTACTCTCAACTTGAATTATCTTCACAATTCCAGCCAATGTGGTATTGTAAACATAGTTTACTGTATACTTTTCGAAAACTTTGAAAATGTAAAATTGGTAACACCTAATTTGAAAGAGGTTATGGGAAAATCTAAGAATTTATTATTTAGTGAGCCAAAAATAGAAAAAAATGCAACAAACACCATCCTAGCAAAAAAAATGGGATGCCATGTTTCTTATATACAAAGAGAAATTAACCAACCCGTGGAGACCATGATCACTGACTATGAAATATATATTTCCAAACATTATAGCCTTATATTTACTTTTTAATTGGTCAGCATGGGCTGAAAAGCCGAATATTCTTTTTATAATAAGTGACGACCAGGCTCCTAACACCATTCGGGCTTTGGGAAATAAGCACATACAAACTCCAAACCTCGATCGGCTAGTTAGAGCAGGAACAAGTTTCACTCATTGTTTTAATCAGGGATCGTGGTCCGGTGCCGTTTGTGTAGCCAGTCGAACCATGCTAATCACCGGTCAGTCTGTTTATCGTGCACCAAGGAACAAAGCTTATCTGGATCCATGGGCTCATGCCAAAGGTGTGCTTGCCGTTGAGGTGCAAAAACCTGTTACAACCTGGCCTGAAGTTTTTCGCAAGAGTGGATATCAAACTTTTCTTTCGGGGAAATGGCACAACAACACATATGTAGCTGAAAAGGGATTCACTCAAATAAAAGCCTTGGGTGCCGGCATGTATGAGACTCACGAAGGAACCAAGCCAAAGCTAAGTGAAAATCCAGGATATTTACGCCCATCCCTCACCCGCAAGAAATGGAATGCATGGGACCCAAAATTTCATGGTATCTGGAAGCCATCCGTCCGCGATCTTCAGCCAGATGGTAAAATTGGTGATTATTATACGGTGGAAAAACATAGTTCCGAGCTTTTCGCCGATCACGCCATTGATTTCCTGGGTAACTCAGCAAAATCAGAGACTCCCTTCTTTATGTATGTTTCCTTTAATGCACCTCATGATCCACGGCAATCACCCAAATCATTTGTTGATCGCTATCCAGTAGCTAAGACCAAAATACCCAGAAATTATTTGCCTAAACATCCTTTTGATAATGGAGCCATAACAATCCGTGATGAACAATTAGCTCCTTTCCCAAGAACCAAGAATGCCGTTCGTACCCATCGAGCTGAATATTACGCCATCATTTCACATATGGACCAACAAATCGGACGGATTCTGAACGCACTCGAAAAAAGCGGGAAAGCAGACAACACCTATGTTATTTTTACCTCCGATCATGGCTTGGCAGTCGGAAGCCACGGACTGATGGGAAAACAAAACCCTTACGACCACAGTATTCGCATGCCCTTCCTGATAAGCGGACCAGGGATTCCTAGGGATAAAAAAGTGAAGGAGATGATCTACATGCAAAGTGTCTACCCTACCACCTGTGAACTTGCAGGATTACCAATTCCCAAAAGCGTCGATTTTCCCGGTTTACGAGACCTGATTTTAGGTAAGCAGGAGAAGGGGGAGGATCTTGTTTATGGTTGCTATCAGGACACTCAAAGACTGGTTAGAAGCCAAACCCACAAACTGATTTTCTATCCAAAACTAAATAGGTACCAACTTTTTGACCTGGTCAAAGATCCGCATGAAATTACGGACCAGTTTGACAACCCTTCCTACAAAAAAATCAGGGCAGAGCTTGCACAGAAAATGAATCAAAAAAGAAAGGAACTTGGCGATGGTTTGCTCGCTGTAAAATAACCCAACTCAAACCATAATGAAAGTATTGCACCTTTTCTATTTTGCTTGGGGAATTTTAGTAACATCGGCGTGGGCAAGGCAACCCAATGTAATTCTTATCATGACCGATGATCAGGGTTACGGAGATCTTGCCTGCCACGGGAACCCCATTTTAAAGACTCCCAATCTGGATAAATTATACTCGGAATCCGTTCGGTTTACTAACTTTCATGTCAGCCCGTTCTGTACCCCCACCCGGGCAGCCCTAATGAGCGGAAATCATCCTGGAGTGACCGGTGCTTATCGGACCAGTGCCGGTCGGACGATGATGCACCCCTCCGAAAAAACCCTGGCCCACCTCTTTGCAGAAAATGGCTACAAGACGGGCATGACCGGGAAATGGCACCTGGGAGATAATGCTCCCCATCGGCCACAGGACCGCGGTTTTCAGGATGTGGTCTGGCATCGTTGTGGGGGAGTCGGGCAGGCATCTGACCACTGGGGAAATGATTATTTTGATGATACCTACGAACGGGTCCGTCCCGGAAGCCGGAAGGGAACTTTTGAAAAATTTAATGGGTATTGCACGGATGTATGGTTTCGCGAAGGAATGCGGTTCATCACCGAAAACCAAAACGAGCCCTTCTTTTTATACATCGCCACCAATGCTCCTCACGGTCCTTACCGGGTAGACCCAAAGTGGGCTGAACCCTATCAAGTTGAAGGAGTAAATAATCCTAATTTCTTTGGTATGATTGCCAATATTGATCACAACTTGGGACTTCTGCGGGATCATGTAAAAGATTTAAAACTGGCGGAGAATACTATCCTGGTTTTCATGACTGATAATGGCACATCTGCAGGATGCAAGTTTCCGGGACTGGATACGGAACCGATCTTGGGTTTCAATGCAGGAATGCGGGGGAAAAAATCCTCGATCTATGAAGGGGGACATCGAGTGCCTTTCTTTCTGCACTGGCCGGGTGGTGGATATTCCAAAGGTCGGGATGTTGAAACCCTCGCTGCACATATTGATGTGCTGCCCACGCTGGCTGATCTCTGCAAACTTCCCAAGCCTGATAAAAGATTTGATGTCGATGGTCTGTCTTTGACACCTCTGCTTGCAGGCAAAGCTAAATCCTGGAAGCGCAATCATCTCTTTTTACAATATCATGGAGGAGCCCATCACAAATTTGCACTCGGTCCCCTTACTAATTCGGTAGTCATGACCGAAAGATGGAGGCTGGTGAATACGGATAAAGCTGAAGAACTTTACGATATCGTAAATGATCCGGCACAACGAAATAATATCGTAAGCCAAAGACCTGGGATCGTTAAGGATTTACGCACAGCCTATCAATCATTCTGGAAATGTGTTTCCCCGGGTTTAAAACCAGTGGCGATCGACCTGGGCGATCCTACTGAAAATCCAACAGTGCTATGCTCGCAGGACTGGCGTCCAGAAACAGGTAACCCGCCATGGAATTTCCGTTCAATCAAAGGCATTCCCAAAGTGACTTATCCTTGGCTGGTAAATATACTGGAAGCCGGCAAATATCGGCTTACTTTTCGCCAATTCCCCAAGGAAGCCGATAAAAAAATTGATGGGGTGCGGGCTAAGATTAAAATAGCCGGCATGGAGAAAGTAGCTCCAATTCCAGAGAATTCCAAGGCAGCCATCTTCACCTTAAATTTACCTGCCGGAATCACTGAACTCTGGACCTACATTTACGATCAAAGCGAGAAAATGGGAGGTGCCTACTTTACCGAGGTCGAAAAACTTTAAAAGTTCAAAAATATGAAACCATACCTGATCATCCTCATTATCTGTCTCTTTGGTGTTCTTAATGCCATGCATCATGCTCGTCCCAATCTAATCTTCGTCCTTGCTGACGATTTAGGTATCGGAGATGTAACCCCTACCAATCCGGAAGCTAAGATCAAGACTCCGCATCTTCAAAAGATGGCAGATGAGGGAATTACCTTTATGGATGCCCATTCTTCCAGTGCAGTTTGCACACCTACCCGCTATGGCGTTCTTACCGGGCGTTATAATTGGCGCTCCCGACTGGCCAGGGGAGTTCTGAGCGGAACCAGTGATCATTTGATTCCCGGGGACCGGGCCACCGTGGGACATTTGCTCCAAAAGGTCGGTTATCACACCCAAATGGTTGGTAAATGGCATCTTGGATGGGATTGGGCCAAAGCGGACAAGAGTAAAGAGAAATGGAAAGATATTGATTTTACCAAACCGGTGAAAAATGGTCCTAATATCAATGGATTCACCAATTATTATGGTCATTGCGGATCCCTCGACATGCCTCCCTATGTATGGGTTGATACCGGGAAAGTAACCGCCCAACCCAAACGGGAAGAAGGAGTTGATAGAACCGAAGATCCATATGGTTGGTATCGGAAAGGTCCAATCGGCCCCGATTTTAAAATTGATGAGGTGCTG